>RPQN01000119.1 GCA_003819715.1 Ignavibacteriota bacterium
AACACTCTACGAAATTCTACGTGTGGATAAAATCGGAGAAGCGGCCTAAAAACTTCTCTTCAGATGGAGCATCCCCCAGAGAGAGCATTATCTCATTCGCTGCTCGCGTACAACAGTGTTGTTAGTCCCTCAATCACTGTAAAAAAATACGATTCAAAACGAAAAGACCAGTCGCCCTAAAAAAGAGCAACTGGTCCCGTCCTGTCTCTGAAAAAAGTTATCTATCGCTTCTACGGCGTTCGTTTTTGCTTTCTGATCGCCTTTCCTGTGATGGTTTCGCAGGCTGTGCAGATCGCATATTCTGCCTGCCTTCTCCCGTGCGCATCTGCTGAGATTCTCGAACGGTTGGCGGAGAAGGATTCTGTTTCCGCTCGTACCGTTGAATAAGTTCGCGGCGTTTTTCCTGGGTGTCCCTCTGCTGCCGTGGTTCCTGGAGTTGTGACGGTCGTTCACGCATTTGTTCCGGCTGCTGATTTTCCCTTTGTAATCCAGGATCGCGCTGCGGTTCAACCGTTCTTGGTTCATTGCGCTGGGGGTGTTCTTCACCCGAGGTTCGTGTTTCTGACCGGGGACGCTCCACCTTACTGATGTCAATGGAAAGATTTCGTTCACCGCGGCGCGGTTCAACACGCTCGGTACTTCGAACCATTTCATCACGGGTGGGGCGATAAATTTCGATGCGGTCACTCCGTTGGGTTCCACTCGACCGGGTTAATCGTTCACCGGATTGCTCACGGTTTTCCCTTATTTCCGTATTGGGGAATCGCACATTGCCCCGGCGTTCAATGATGGCTCTATCAACGCCGCGATTCATAATGCGGTCGCGTTCTATTCCATACTGCGGACCGGAACGGCCGGTACGAATGAATCGCCTCACGGAAGATTCCGGAGCCGTATCACGGTATCGGATAATGGATCCGAAACGGTTATAAGGAACACAATTCCAATATCGGGCGGGTGCATTCCAGTGAGTCGTGAATCGGATCCCAAACGACATATGAAACGTCGCGTACGGCGGCAGCGGAGCCCATCCGATGTAATTATCGTCATAACGCCACTCGACCCAGGCAGGTCCCCAGACATCGTCCGGCATCCAGACCCATCCGTAGTAATCATCATTGTACCATCGGCCATAGTGGTACGTAATCCATCCGAATGGTTCGTGGGACATCCAGTACCATCCATATTCATCGGTCCATACCCACCGTCCAACGAGATACGGACGCCAGCGTTGTGATAAATGAAATGGACGCCAGACTCGAATTCCGGATTCCACTTGTATCCATTCTCCATGAGGAGTCAGAGAGGAATAAAAGAATCCGAATTGCATGTCCATTTCAGACAGAACCGGTTTGGGTTCGGCAGAAGATTTTGAATTCAGAATAAATACCATTCCGAACATAGAGAGAAGAATAAATAGTCGTTTCATAAGGCACCTCGTCATTTAACTTCCATTGCTCTGCTTAGTATCGCAATCAATGTGCCACGAAATTTAATGAATCCAGAAGGATTATTGCCTAAAAACCGGTCCTATTGTCTATTCCCCTGTTCATTTTGTTTGTTTTTTAGTACAACGCGATATGCGCAATTCTGAAGGAGGATTCTGAGGAATCCAGAGAATAAGGAATGATTTGGTTTTACCGATGCCGGCTGACGATAGGGTTCAGAGAGATGGTTTATCTCTTGATTCAGCAAGCAGGTCCTCTCGGACTCTTGAGGGTGAAGACCAGTACCATGACGTTGAAGTAATTATTGCTGACTTCAGAAATTCAATACGGCATGAAGGCTCATCCATGCACATTTTATTCTATTATGCCATATTGTGGTAGACCGACTGCACGTCGTCGTCTTCTTCAATCTTATCAAGCAATTCTTTTACTTCTTTTGACTGTTCTTCTGAGATCTCTTTTGTCGATGAAGGAAGGTATTGCAGTTCTGAGCTTTTTACTTCAATACCTTTCCCCTCGAGAAATTTTAACATTTTGCCGTAATCCTGAAACGACGTATAAATAAGAAGTTCTTGTTCATGCGGTGCGAGATCGTCAAGGCCGTGGTCGATGAGTTCTAATTCAAATTCATCAACATCAGGAACAGCTGATGCAGCGACGCGGATAAGTCCTTTGCGTTCAAAAATAAACATCAGGGAGCCCGATGAGCCGAGTGAGCCGCCGGCTTTTGTAAAGAAATGCCGGATGTTCGCAACGGTGCGCGTCGGATTATCCGTGGCGCATTCCACGACCACTCCTATTCCATGCGGGGCATATCCTTCATAAATGACTTCTTCGTATCCGGTGGTATCTTTATCAGAAGCGCGCTTGATGGCGGCTTCGACACGATCCTTCGGCATATTAACGCTTTTCGCATTCTGAATAGCAATACGAAGCCGTGAGTTGCTTTTTGGATCGGGGCCGGCCAATTTGACCGCGACGTTTATTTCCCGTCCGATCCGGTTAAATGCTTTGGACATCCGCGCAAAACGCGCGAACATCACATATTTTCTCGTCTCGTATATTCTGCCCATACATTTTTCACTGGTTCGTTGAATTTATGAATTGGTGTCATAAGATACGAATCTTCTTCTTCATTTGGAAGCGATGTATTTTGAACTGCACCTGACTTTTTCCTATATTATTCAATGGAACATACTCAATCTCTTCTTGTCCTCGATTTTGGATCTCAATATACACAGCTTATTGCCCGCCGGGTAAGAGAACTCGGAGTATATTCCGAAATCCACCCGTTTCATTATTCACTTGAACATATCAAGAAGCTTCATCCGGTCGGCATTATCCTGTCGGGTGGTCCCATGAGTGTCTACGAACAAGATGCGCCGAAGCCGGATCCCGGTCTCTTCGAACTTGGAATACCTCTGCTCGGCATCTGCTACGGGCTTCAGCTCTTTGCGGATCGGTATAACGGAAAAGTAAATTCAGCAGCACGGCGCGAGTACGGCAAGTCAGATTTGCAGATTGATGATCATCATGATCTGTTTGCCGGGATTAGCGACACCACGTCGGTGTGGATGAGTCACGGCGATGCACTGAGCCGGCTGCCGGACGGGTTTGAACCGATTGCACATTCTCATAATGCACCGATTTGCGCTGTCCGGAATCAGAATAAAAAAATGTTCGGCGTGCAGTTTCACCCCGAAGTGGTGCATACGCCGGAGGGAAAAAAAATCCTGTCGAACTTTCTTTTTACCGTCTGCGGTGCAACAGGAAACTGGTCGTCGGCCTCGTTTATTGAACAGGCGGAAAAAGGAATTCGTGCAACCGTCGGGTCGTCCAACGTGTTATGCGCGCTCAGCGGCGGCGTGGATTCTTCGGTGCTGGCGGTGCTGCTCCACCGCGCCATCGGGCAGCAGCTTCATTGCGTTCATATCAATAACGGATTGATGCGGAAGAACGAAAGCGACCAGGTGGTAAAAACATTCCGCGATACGTTTCATATCAACCTGACCTATGTTGATGCAACGGAGACATTCCTCTCGCGCCTCGCGGGGGTGAGTGAGCCGGAAAAGAAAAGAAAAATAATCGGTAAAACATTCATTGATATTTTTGAAGAAGAAGCAAAAAAGTTGAACGGTCCATTTGAATACCTGGCGCAAGGGACATTATATCCGGATGTCATCGAATCGGTGTCATTCAAAGGTCCTTCGGTCACCATAAAAACCCACCACAATGTCGGCGGACTGCCGGAGAAGATGAACTTTAAACTCATAGAACCATTCCGTGAACTCTTCAAAGATGAAGTACGGAACATAGGAAATTTGCTGGGAGTACCGTCGGAACTTGTTGGAAGACATCCTTTTCCCGGACCGGGACTTGCCGTTCGAATCCTGGGAGATGTGACAAAAGAAAAACTGTCATTACTCAGGGAAGCGGATGATATTTTTATTCAGGAACTCAAACGGTCTCACCTCTATGATAAAATCTGGCAGGCATTTGTCGTGCTGCTCCCGATTCGTTCCGTCGGCGTTATGGGGGACGGCCGGACGTACGAGAATGCCGTTGCATTGCGCGCGGTGACCAGTGTGGACGGGATGACTGCCGATTGGGCTCAAATTCCAAACGACGTGCTTGCCCATATTTCAAATAGAATTACAAACGAATTGCGCGGCATCAATCGGGTCGTCTATGACATCAGCTCAAAACCGCCGGCGACCATCGAGTGGGAGTGAGAACAATGAAGAGGGAACGGGGAGGGTGACATGGGGTTCAGCGATTCTATAATATTAGAGAGATGGGTGATGGGATTGATGCATCAATGGAAGAGACCAACCGCTCACTGCCGAAGACCGATCCTCTTATGATTCAGATCCAGGACGTTACAAAAAAATTCGGCAGTTTCACTGCTGTGGATAAACTCTCCTTGATCATACCGAAAGGCGAGTTTTTCGGATTCCTCGGTCCCAATGGCGCCGGGAAAACGACGACGATAAAAATGATTGTGGGCTTGTTTGCACCGACTTCGGGCGGCATCCGGGTGAACGGCTGGGATATTGTCAAACAACCGATGGAAGCGAAACAGTCACTGGCATACGTCCCTGATGTCCCGTTTTTGTACGAGAAACTGACCGGACGGGAATTTCTGTATTTCATTGGCGGCCTCTTCAAAATTCCAAAACCCGTTTTAAAAAACCGGATTGACGAACTCATTGATCATTTTGAAATTGGCAGCTGGGTCGATCGGCGGACGGAGGATTATTCGCAGGGGATGAAGCAGCGGACGACAATCGCCGCCGCGCTGCTCCATACACCTCAATCCATTATTATCGATGAACCGATGATCGGGCTGGACCCGCGCAGCGCGAAAATTGTGCGGGAAACGCTCCGGGAGCAGTCACAGAGCGGCGTGTCCATTCTCATGTCGACGCACAGCCTGCCGGTCGCAGAAGAGTTGTGCGATCGTATTGGAATCATCAACGAAGGGAAACTCGTTTTCTGCGATACACGCGAACAGCTCCAGCGAGATAAGTTGCGTTACGACGGGAAATTCGAATCCGTCTTTTTGGAAGTGACCAAACAGTAGGGCCTATGTTTTTTCACCTGTTCTATTACAAGCTGATATCATTCTTGAAAACTGCGGTGGATAAACGCGCGGTCTCCGTGGTGCGCGCTCTTGCATCTTTTCTCGTCTTTCTCGGATTTGCCTACTCGGCGTACACGTTTGCATTCGCTGCAACGCGTTTTCTCTTGGAACATACACGCACCGGATTATATCTCTATCATACTTTTATTTCGATGCTCCTGTTTGTCCTGTTTATTGCAGTCAACCTCGGTAATATCATTGTCTCATACTCCACTCTTTATCGTTCATCAGAAGTAAACTTTTTGCTGACGAAACCGGTCTCATTTACCACGATCTTTGCTCTGAAATTTTTCGATAACTTCTTTTACAGTTCAACGACACTTTTTGTTGTTGCGTTTATGGCCCTGTACGGTTACGGCAGCTATTTTGGTTATCCATGGTACCTCTTTGCCGGAATCATGCTCTTTGTCCTGATTCCGTTTATGTTTCTCTCGGCTTGTCTTGCAGTGCTCGTGCTCATGGCCATCATGAAACTTGCCGGAAAAATCGGATTTCGGAAAGTCATGGCGGGACTCTTTGCGCTTTATTTCTTTTTCATTTACTTGTTCTTCGATTCATCCAATCCCGTGACATTGGTCGAGAAGATCAATCGCTATTATCCCAATGTGGACGCTTATTTTTTACATACCGCTCCGGGGATTCTTGAATATCTCCCGAATCATTGGGTAGCCCAATGTCTCTTTTATGTGGCGCGCGGTGATGTCGTCCATGCTCTTCCGTACGCAGGGTTTCTTCTTGCGGTCACGATTGCCGCATTCAGCATCCTGATATATGTCGCAGACCGTTATTATTATCGGAGCTGGCTGGTGTCGCTGGAAGTGCAATCTGCCACACGTAAGATTTACGACCAGGCGCACAGGCACTTCATGGATTTTCGATCCCGGAGCATTTTCCCTTCGCAGATAGAAGTCATGATCAAGAAGGAATTCTTTTCCTTTATCAGAGAAGCAAGCCAATGGATTCATCTTGTGGTCATGATCATCCTGACGGGATTATTTGCCGTCAGCGTGAGCAATATCAATTTGAATCTTCATGTCATGGATGTGCAGATGCTGACGTACCTGGTCATGTTTGTCTTCGGCGGTTTTATGGTGAGTTCGCTCGCGCTGCGATTTGTCTTTCCGATGATCGGTCTGGAAGGTCAGACCTTTTGGGCGCTCCGGAGCAGTCCCATGAATGGCAGAAAAATATTTCTCATAAAATTTCTTCTCGGATTTGCATTGATATTGCCGATCGCCGAGTACATTGCCATCGCCAGCAATATTCCGTTTATGAGTCTTCCGGCGTTACGGCCGCTCCTGCTCTGGTCCGGTGTATTCACCGCGTTTTGGATGTCGCTGACGATGGTGGCGTTCAATCTCGGGTTTGGAGGTTTTTTTGCAAACTATCTTGAACGAAATCCGATCCGGGCAGCCTCCTCACAGGGCGCCACATTGACATTTTTGGCTACCCTCCTGTATCTCATCGCCGTGGTGACCAGTATTCTCATTCCGGTTTCTGCATATTTTGAAACATTGTTTCGATTCAAACTATTGGATCGGAATTTGTTCCTGATCGCAGGCGTGCTGATTGCTGTTCTTTCATCTTTTCTCTCATTTATTGGATTCCTTATCGGACATCGGTCGATTCGCCGGGATTTTTAATTGCAACTTTCGTTGTGATATGGTACTTTCAACATCAAGAACGAACCAACTTCGCATACTTTCTATGAAAGTCTACATGAGAATTCTCTTCAGTCCTGCAATAATTCTATTTGTCCTCTTCCTTGTTCCCGGCAGTGCACCGGCACAAACGCTGTCGGATAGCATTGTGTTCAAGCCCGAAGCAGAGCGAGCGTTTATCGAGGCGATGAAAATGTTTCAGGCTAGCCGTTATGATACCGCGTCTGTGTTGTTTACTCGACTGGTCAGCACCTATCCCCGGAATCACCGGACCACGGGTGCTTTAATCATGGGGGCAAAAGCGTTTTACGAGCTGAAGGATTATCGGGAATCGATCAGGCTGTTAAAAAATATGATCGATCTGTATCCTCAATCGGCCTATCTTGATGATGCGCATTACACGCTCGCACTGAATTATTTCCGTACCGGGCGTTATGAAGATGCGACGTCGGAATGTTTCGCGGTTCTTCATAAATCCAAGGATATATCGTTAACGGCACGGACAGAACGGTTGACGGAGATGCTGGCCGCGTCGTATCTCACACTTCCTGAATTGCAGCGTCTCCTTTCAGAGACGAAGAGTGATGAGATGAAATCGCTGGTGACAATACATATTGCGGAAAAACTGTTGAGGACGGGTGATGTGACGACGGCGGGGGAGATGCTGAAAAAAATCGCGCTGCTGCCCCCCGGGGGAAAATATGTCAAAAATGCAATTGCCATGCTGGAGCAATTAAAGAGCCGGGGAATAAAAGTCGGTGTACTCCTGCCGCTGATGCTCAATACCGAAAGTATGCCGTCCCGGGCGCTGGGTCTGGAATTTTTAGAAGGAATCCAGCTTGCGGTCGATGAATACAATCAAAAAATGCCCTTCAAAGTCTTCCTTGATGTTCGAGACACGGAACGGGATCCGAGCAAGACTGCACGCCTGGTCGCAGACCTGTGTTCAGATGAAAAAGTATCCGCTCTTCTCGGACCGATTTCCAGCAACGAAGTGTTTTCGAGTGCCGGAATTTCAAATGAACGCGGTGTCCCGCTTATCACACCAACTGCAACCGCAACCGGAATTGCAGCGATCGGCCCGTACATTTTTCAGGCAAATCCGGACTATGATATTCGCGCACGCGATGCTGCGGCGTTCGCATGGAACACGCTCGGTGCCCGGACTTTTGCAGTGCTTGCACCGACGGATGATATCGGGAAACAGCTGGCAGAATCTTTCATTGCCGAAGTTCAATCGCTGGGCGGTGAGATGATCGATATCCAATGGTACGCTTCCGGATCGACGGATTTGCGATCTGAATTGACGAGCATGAGGCGAAAGGCACTGATGAAACTTGAAGTGCCGACGATTAATCTCGGTGCAAAAATGCGTCAGTCAGAACTGAATAAATTCATTAAATGGGGAGTGGACCAGCGGATCCTGGATTCGCTTATTGAACGCGAATTATCCGCCCCGGTAACACTGCTCTTCGGGCAACGGGGAAAAATAATCGCAGACTCGCTCAAGATCCCCATGCATCTCGAACATTTTAAATATGACAGTCTCGGCTTGCCTGCCGGGGCGATTGATGCGCTCTTTGTCCCTATTGCCAGTTCGGAAGAAATTCCCATCGTCAGTTCACAGATAAAATATTTTAATATACAGACGCAAATTCTTGGCACGGGAGATTGGAATGATCTCTCCATGCTCGATCTCAACCGCCAATACACCGATGGAGTGATATTCTTTGCGGATTCGTATCCTGAGGTGAGCAGCGAACCGTACAGGATTTTTGAAGCAAAATATCGGTCCGCGAACAATAATAAAACACCGGGAACCAATACGTTGTTCGGTTATGATGTGATGAACTTGATTCTCCAGGTCGTGGGGGAGGGGAAGTCGCGCCGGAAAGATATTGCCGAAGAACTCGCAAGGGTCATAGGATTTGAAGGACTTCACTCTCACATTTCATTTTCGAAAAATCGGGTGAACACATTCCTGAGCGTGCTCCAGTATAAAGCGCGCCAGATTTATCATATTGGAAATATCGACCTTGTCCAAACAGGGAGATAGCAGTTGAAACGAGTACGCCGATCAATGCAGGTTTCAGAGCCGACGGTTTATCATGCCCCTATTACGCTGTGGCCTGCCGATGAACGTCCAAGAGAAAAACTGATGCACCGCGGAGCGGATAATTTGACCGATGCGGAACTGCTGGCGATTCTCATCCGGATAGGAAAGAAAGGGACGACGGCGGTCGATCTTGCACGCCACCTTTTTGAAGGCGAAAAAAACCTGCACGAAATATCGCTCATGACCGTCGAAGAATTTAAAAGAAATGGAATTGGCGAAAGCCGCGCGGTCGCTCTCGCAGCGGCATTTGAACTTTCGAAACGCTTGGCTGGGGCGAAGAGAAAAGACCGGATCATGATTCAATCACCGGAAGATATCGTCCGGCAATTCGGCGCAAAATTTAAAGATCTCGTGCAGGAAGAATTCTGGGTGTTTCCGTTAAATTCCGTCAATCGGCTCCTGGAACCGAAACAAATAACCAGAGGGATATTAAGTTCTTCACTGGCGCATCCCCGGGAGTGCTTTCGCGAAGCAATATCTCAATCCGCGGCTGCAGTTCTTTTTGTTCATAACCATCCCAGCGGAAATCCGGAACCCAGCAGCGACGATATCGGCATCACCAAACAACTGGTCGAAGCCGGAAAAATTATCGGTATCACCGTGCATGATCATATCATCATTGCCGCAGATCGGTTCGTCAGCTTTGCAGATCGTGGATTGATGAGGTAAACGGTGACGGATGGCAGGAACGAAGGATTGAATTATTGCGATGAATATCGCTTACGGCGGTTTCGAATATAATCGACAAAAACAAAATCGCCCAGTGAGTGAAGTGATGAATAATATGCCCTCCCGCGATTGACCCTGGTAAGTTCGTCGACGAAATCTACCAAAGAAGAGTCCTGCGCTACCATGAACGTGCTGATCGTGATCATCTCGCGCCTGCATTGCAGTGCTTCATCCAATGTTTTATTGACAATTCTGGGATCGAGTCCGTAGGGATTTTTATATAATTTTCCGGAATCGTCAAAAATGGCAGATGGTTTGCCGTCGGTGACCATAAAGACCTGTTTATTCACATTGCCGCACCTTCGCAGGACACTTCGCGCCATTTGAAGTCCAGCCCGTGTATTGGTGTGATATGGCCCGGCACTCAGAAACGGCAGTTCATGAATGCTCACCAGTTGCGCGGTATCGCCGAATGCGACAAGCGCCAGAAAATCCTTAGGAAATTTTGTTTGTATCAATTCGGCCAGTGCGAGAGAAACCTGTTTGGCGGGAGTAATCCGGTCTTCTCCATAAAGGACCATACTGTGGCTGATATCGAGCAGAATCACCGTTGCACAGTTGGTCGTCAGTTCAGTTTCGTACACCTCGAGATCCTCTTCCGTCAGTGTGAATTTATCCAGATCACCACGGCGTAGGGCATTGCTGAGTGTCGTAGTAAGATCAATGTTGGTTGGCTGATCGCCGAAGGTCCAGGGCTTGGTTTCACTCAGCCGGTCGACCCCCGTACCGGTCAAAGGGGTTTCATGAGAGCCGCGCACGGAATTTTTAAGGGAAGAAAAAATCTGGAGCAGTGCATCCTGCCTTATTTTATTTATCCCTCGTGATGTCAGGCGGGGGATACCGCGTATTTCTTCAATGAGTCCCAGTTCTTTGAGTTTTTCGATCAGGTCTTCCAACGAAAGATCTTCGTCGAAGATGCCATGCTGTCTCGCCAGATCACGCAGCCATTCGAGCGCTTCCTGGACATCGCCGCTCGTTTTTAAAGATAAATAACTGAACAATTGAATCAATCCCTGGAGGCGTTCTTCATCGGTTTTGGAATGTTCCGTCCACCGGCTGTACTCATTCCGCATGGGTTCTATTTCTCCTCGAACGACTCTTCGTGCTGCTGAAATATACTGCCGACAAGATCTTTATAGACCGTCACGTGCTGAATTTCGTCCTTTGCAATTTTTGAATACTGATGAAGCGCATCGAGGACGAATTCCATCGTCGTTGCGAGCGCATACGGGTCCTCTTTTACCGCAGGCATATATTTCAGGACCAGTTCCCGCAATCCTTTTACCTTCTCGAGAGCGGAGCAATATTCTTGAAACGGCATATCGTCGCCGAGTTCTATTTTATTTCCCGATTCGAACCAGTGAACAATCGGCTGATATTCGGACCGATCTTCTCCGGATTTGTTGCTGCGGATTTTGCGCTCGAGCGGATTGGGAAAATATTTTTCAAAAACGGAACGGACCGCTTTTCCCATTAACGCTTTTCCAACTTTCAACGATCCCTCCAGCTCTCCTTCGAGCACTAATTCCACTTTGCCGGTGACTGCCGGGAGGGCGGATGGCAGATCAGAAATGCGCGGGAAGATAACGGTTTCACCGGCATACAACGACCGGCGCTCCGCATTGCTGATAATATTTTCCATGGCAGAGATGGCAAGCCGCGCGCTGACACCTGATTTTTGATCAACGAATTCGCTTCGGCGTGCTTCAAAACCGATCTGCTCAATAATTTCTCTGATGTAATGCGGCATCCGCACGTCATGGCTGTTGCGCGATATCCACGCTTCCTGCTGCGTAATCGCAATTGCATCCTCAAGCGTCTTCGGATAGTGCGTGATGATTTGTGAATCGATCCGGTCTTTCAATGGAGTGATGAGGTTCCCTCGATTGGTGTAATCCTCTGGATTGGCCGTGAACACAATCATGACATCAATCGGAATGCGTATATTAAATCCCCGGATTTGAATATCTTTTTCTTCAAGGATATTGAACAACCCGACTTGAATCCGGGGCTGAAGATCCGGAAGCTCGTTGATGGCAAAGATTCCCCTGTTCGTTCGGGGGATGATTCCGTAATGGATCACGCCTTCATGGGCGTAATGAAGCCGCTGTGTCGCCGCTTTAATCGGATCTATATCTCCGATGAGATCGGCCATAGTGACATCGGGAGTAGCAAGCTTTTCTGAAAATCGCGAATTCCGGTCGATCCATTCAATTTCAACATCATCTCCTTGAGTATGCACTAATTCGATGCACCTTTTACAGACAGGATGAAAAGGATTGTCGTTGATTTCGCATCCTTTGATGATGGGGATGAATTCATCAAGCAGGAGCGGCAACGCCCGAACAAGACGGGATTTCGCCTGGCCCCGTAATCCAAGCAGAAGAATATCATGTTTGGCAAGAATTGCGTTGATGATTGACGGGATCACGGTTTGATCATATCCGATGATCCCCGGAAACAATTTCTCACCCTTCTGAATGTGATGGATAAGATTGTTTCTCATTTCATCTTTTACCGAACAAGGCCGGTACTTGGATGATTTTAATTCAGCGATTGTTCTGGACTGTTTCATAGAGACGGTGAATGCTCTCAAGTGAAGGAATAATGTGTTCGTAAACGTAAAAACTTCGTGTTCTCACTGCCGTGAGATCCGTGACCTCACACATGTTAAAACATTACGCGGGGAATTTAGTTCCTAAGAAATGCAGATATCAAATGGAGCGATTGGGAGAACACCTACGCCAATCAGCGATGAAGACCCTTCCCTCTCAATCTAAAAACGACGACGGAGGTGAATCTGCACGTGAACTGGAGAATATGGAAGTGAGAAGTTTTCAGAATGATAGTTATTGTTCTCTTATCTCTCTTTCACAACAGTTCAAAAAAAAGTTCCGGAGCAGATATTATTTCGACTCAGCGAGTGAAGGAATATTGCTCATGGAGTAATCGCAGATCGTGAATCTTCGGCTCCGGCAGCGGATGGAGGGGAACTGGTTAAATAAGCCTGTTTAAGGACTATACCATCGAAAAGCTCGTAAATGCAGTGGGAATTCTTAATTGCTCTCCAATGTTTTATTCTGTATATTATTATTCAAAATAATGCGTAATGACGATTCGAAGAAGATAACCATCGCAATAGATGGACCAGCCGCATCCGGCAAAAGCACGACAGCGAAACTCGTTGCACAAAAATTGGGTTATCTTCATATCGATACCGGCGCAATGTATCGGGCGATTACACTCAAAGCCCTTGATGAAAAAATAGATTTAAGCAATAACAAAGA
>RPQN01000120.1 GCA_003819715.1 Ignavibacteriota bacterium
ATCCTGCTGCTCAAAAATCTTTTCCCCCTTTTCATTGGCGATCGTCGCCGTGCGCTTTTCCCATTCGATCTCGTCAAACGGATGGACACCGCGCCGGGTGAAATAGCGTTCGAAACGCAGTCCATGGTTTTCTGCAGCTTGTTCGTTGCGGTGAGCATCGGCTGAAACTTTGGTGGTATGCAAATTTTGCATCTGAATCTCCTTACTTAAATAAAGTGCATCAAAATATTCATCGTCATACACGAAACAACGTCAAGACGTCTTCAAACGGCTTGACGCGAAGCAACTCAATTTTCAAAATACAGGTGATCACAAAACAATCGAATGGCTGTTACACGCGGGATCCCATAAGCCTTCATAAAAGCGTCTGTCATTTTTTGATTTTTTTGGCGTGCAACTGGTTGTAAATATATTCGGTTACAGTCCCTTTGTCAAGTTAAAATTGAAGCAAAATAAAATCACTTTTTAAGGGTTAAAAAACACTTGACACGAAGTATTATATTTCTACACCGATCCAATCCAAACCATGCGAAGTGAGCAACCCTCCATGATGCTGCCGCGCTCCGCCGGCACTCTTCCCCGCCTCACAAAAAACACATAGATTCTGAACACACGACGATTTAAAAAAGTTCTCCCGATGAAATCACCCCACTATTCATTGTCTTTTCTACACCTGGATTGCAGGGGTTGCTGCACAACCGATTCGTGCGGTGCCGGGCGTGGAAAAGTCCGGGGTACTCCCCCCGGCGGCCTTTTCGCTGTTTCGATACCTTGTCCGGCGGATGCGAACATGACAGCGACTCTTCCTGAAGAGCGCTGGAGGTGTGCGATAAATATTTATTGAGGGGATGAAGAGACGGCGAATGGTCAATGGGGAATCGGCATGCGTACGAACTTCCGTTGAATAATTCTATCCGGTACAATCCACGCGTCGCGGTATCCCTTTTCAATAAATTCCGGCAGCCGCTGATTGGCTTCATACCGATTGACGAAGTCGCCCACGCGTACTTTGTATACCGGCGCATCATAGACGACATAAATTGAATCACCCACGAATTTTTCCAGCGCAAGATTCTTCATCAGGGTGGTCTCATCGACATTGGAGGAGGAAAATATCTGAATGCGGAATCCTTGAATCACCTCTTCCTGAACGATCAACGTATCCCTGGGAATGTCCACGGGAGAAGACTGTTGCACTTCCGGCTTCTGCACATTCGGAGCCGCCTCAATCTCGCGATCGAACTTCACGGGATTCAGCGTTGCTTCATATTCAGAAAGCAGAAGTTTTTTTTCTCTGATTGGTTCGGATTTCGGTTTCTCTTCCATCCGGGATGGGCCGGACGATCCGCACCCGGTCAGCAAAAGCGTTCCCATGAGAATTCCGAACCAGCTGTGAGTGTTCAAGGAATAAAATTGATCCAGCATAACTTATACTCATCAGGATATTTCTGTTTTAAAGAGTCGTACAGTGCATAGGCGTCTTTACGATCTTCGTACCTTCCGATACTGACGCGGTACAATTTTGCGCGCTTGATAAACGTATTATAGACCGGCTGAAACGCAAAATGTTCCTTCGCTTTTTTTTGCGCCCGAAGCGCATTGGACACCTTGCCAAAGGCGCCCACCTGGATGGTATACACCGGGTGTTCCGGACGGATCACTTTGATCGCCTGATGCGCAAATAATTTCGAACGGGTGACCATGGAAGCACGTACCGTATCCTGCCTCGACCGGAATTTAGGCGCCACCCGCGTTTTTTTTAGAAGAGCAGTCTTCACCGTATCCATGGTCCGTGTGGACACCGTATCCTGTTTCATGGGGCGCCGGACGACCCGGTGCGTTGTATCAATCGGTCCGAAAATCTGCACCGGGCTTTGCGACCGATGGCCGGCACCGGTTTCTTCTGAAGGGACACAGCCGGCGAGCACAAACACCACACCGAACACCATGAGACGACATGCGGGAAACCATTGTTTCACTTGTATTGCCTTTTAGTACGTGGATGGTGGGACTGCCTTTGCACCGGTAACAATTTTTACACTGGCGCTCGCTCCGATGCGATCTGCCCCGCTCGCAATAAGAGCGAGAGCATCTTCCTGCGATCGCACTCCGCCGGAAGCCTTGATTCCAAGTTCCGGTCCAACAACTTTCCTCATCAATGCAATATCACCAACGGTCGCACCGCCTTTGACAAATCCGGTCGACGTCTTCACAAAGTCCGCACCGGCCTGTTTTGCGAGCATACACGCTTTTACTTTTTCTTCGTCCGTTAATAATCCGGTTTCAATAATCACTTTCGTCAGCACGCCTGCGCGGTGCGCCGTGTTCACGACGGAAAGAATATCCTGCTCCACAGAATCATATTCACCGGATTTCAACAGCCCGACATTGATCACCATATCCACTTCACGCGCCCCATCATGAATCGCCCGTTCTGCTTCGTACGCTTTTGCCGCGCTCGAGGTTGCCCCGAGCGGAAATCCGATTACGGTACATACTTTGACATTCGTTCCGGATAACAGTGCAGCACAGAATGGGACATAGGACGGATTAATGCAAACGCTTGCGAAATCGTATTGTTTTGCTTCAGCGCAGAGTTTTTCGATTTCCTTTTTTGTCGCTTCCGGCTTCAGCAGCGTATGGTCAATCATACGGGCCAGTGCCGGATCAAATGCATTCTGATCCAATCCCACCCCGGCAGAAATACGGTCTGCCCCGCTTTGAACAATATTTTTCACCCCATCTCTATTATGGACCACACACAGGTTATCCGTGCAGACGCCATCCCTGGTACACGTGTAGGCGTTGGTCTCGTTCAAAACCTGTTCAATGAGGCGGAGAATTGTCTGTTTATCCATTGTTTTTCCGCGGTAAATCGCAGCAATCCATCTTTAGTAATATACAAGATTTATTTTGAGTTACAAGAGATTCGGAAACCGCCACCATCATGCGATTCCCCGGGACGCCGTTCTGTGTTGATCATCACACCGCATCTGAACTCGATGAACCGTTCGGGCCCCGAGGAACATACCGCCGGGACAACTTATTCGAATAATTCCCCTGTTTCGATTTTATACCCGCGCAGAAATTCTTCGATGCCGAGACGCCGCTTCCCTTCCTGCTGAATTTCAAGAAGCGAAACTGCTCCTTCGCCCGTTCCGACGATCAGTGAATCGTTCGTCCGTTCAAGCACCACTCCCGGGTTGGGAGTCGGAGCTGCGGCGATCCTCGTACGGAACACCTTGACCGTTTTGCCGTTATGAATGGTCCAGGAAGCGGGAGAGGGTGAAAGTCCTCTGACGAGATTATGGATCTGCGATGACGGTTTGGTCCAGTCAATCCGGCAATCGGTTTTGAATATTTTCGGTGCGACGCTGGCCAGAGGTTCGTTCTGCGACCGGGGCTGCGCCCTCCCCAATTCGATCAACCGGACTGTTTGAAGGACTATTTCTGCACCGACTTCCGAGAGCGTCTCATGGAGTTCGCCGGCAGTTTCATCGTCGTCAATGTTCACCCGTGCCTGAAGGAGAATGGAACCCGTGTCCACTTTATCCTGCAGAAAAAAAGATGTCACGCCGGATTCTTTCTCGCCGTTGATAATCGCCCAGTTGATCGGTGCGGCGCCCCGGTATTTCGGCAGCAGGGATGCATGAAGATTAAACGATCCGTTCTTGGGAATGGTAAACACCTCCCGCGGTAAAATCCGGAAGGCAACGACCACGATGAGATCGGGAGTGAGATTCTGAATATCAGAAATAAAAACCGGATCGTTGAGTTTCTCGGGCTGATATACACGAAGGTGCTGCTGCAATGCAAATTCTTTGACCGCCGTACAGGTCACGTGCTGGCCGCGGCCCCGGGGTTTATCGGGTGCCGTCACGACACCGGGGATTTCGTACGAATGATCAAGAAGTATGCGAAGACTGGGGACGGCAAATTCCGGCGTGCCCATAAAAAGGATTCGCATACGGCTATTCCTCCTCTACCGTCACCACCGGGTAATCCACCTCAATCTCCCCTTTTCGTATCTTCCTCAGCTTGGGCAGCAGCAAGCTTCGTTTCGCCTTGCTCATCCTGTCCACAAAAAGCACCCCATTCAGGTGATCCAGCTCATGGAGAATGACGCGAGCAAGCAGGCCGTCCGCAAGTATTTCCTGCACTTTAAATTCCGTGTCATGATAACGGACTTTTACTTTTTCCGCGCGTTCGACATCTCCGTGCAGTTTCGGGAGGCTCAGGCAGCCCTCTTCCACCGTCCACTGGCCCTCTTCGGAGAGAACTTCCGGATTGATCAATGCAAGGGTTCTGGGAAGGCCGGGAGAGGTGGGGTGCAGTTGATCCTCCGTTTCGCCTTCTGCACTCGGTTCCGTGTCCTCACCGATATCAATGGTAATGACACGGCGGATATCGCCCACCTGCGTTGCTGCGAGCCCGATACCGTTTGCTTCGTGCATCGTCTCAAACATGTCATAAATAAGTTTGACGGTCGAATCATCCAGCGATTCCACCTGTTTTGCTTTTTTCTTCAGAATCTCTGTTCCGAAAAGATATATTGGAAGAATTGACATACCAGCAAACCTTTGTTTCACTCTATGATCAGATGATACTCATTGTAACGCTCGTTGCTGCCGGTTCAGTTCATCGTTCCTGAGCGACTTCCGGCTGAGACATTGTTCAATCCTGGACAATCCGCCGTGCGGTTTCATACCGCTTGACGAAATAAGAACTTTGCAGTGAAGAGATCGTCACGCCGAACGAGACACTCGCATGGGCAAACAGATCGTCCCCGAGATAAATACCAACGTGGGATGCGTTTTCCCCGGTGGTGTTAAAAAAAATCAAATCGCCGAACTTGAGATCGCTCAATGCGACCGCCCTGCCGAGCTTTGATTGTTCCGCACTGGAGCGCGGCAGAACTGTACCAATGGAGTTTTTGTAGACGGTCATGGTGTACCCCGAACAATCCATCCCGTCCATCCCTGAACCGCCCAGGACGTACGGCACTCCCATATATTTTGAAATTTCCCGCATCATCCTGCTCTGATCGAGCGGTTTCAGTGCGGTATTCTTTTCTTTCCGGAAATCGCGGGTACCGCTTGCGACGCGGTCAATTTCTTTCGCATCCGGCTTTTTATCGCTCTCTTTAATCTCCTCTTCCGACTCCCTGGTCGCGAACCGCGGGCCATGAGCCGCTTTTGGTTCCGTCCGCGAAGTCTTTTTTTCTTTACTGCCAAACCGCGGGGACGATGCAATGCACCCCTCCAGCATGAGGGCTGCGACGAGGAACCCCAGCACTATCACTATTGAACGTTGGGAGACGATCGGGAAAATGCTTTCGTTATGACAAGGCTCTGTCCGCACGGGGCTTGCTCAGAATTCTAATCCCACAGCCGTTGTGGATACCGCAAGTATTTCCGTTTATCCGAGATAGGCGCGTAACGCTTTGCTTCGCGATGCATGGCGCAGACGTCGAATTGCTTTTTCTTTGATCTGGCGAACCCGTTCGCGAGTGAGGTTAAATTTTTCTCCAATTTCCTCAAGGGTGAGCGAGTGTTCAGAGTCGAGACCAAAATACAGTTTGATCACCTGAGCCTCGCGTTCACTCAATGTTGCCAACGCACGTTTAACTTCATTCTTCAATGATTCTTCCAGCAGACCGGAATCCGGAGTCGGCTGGCGGTTATCCTGGATGACATCGAGGAGGCGGTTATCTTCACCCTGGGCAAACGGGGCATCCATCGACAAATGTCTGCCGGAAATTTTGAGCGTGTCGGAGACCTCAAAAAGCGACATGTCCAGTTCTTCCGCCAATTCACTCGCACTTGGTTCGCGCTCAAATTCCTGTTCCAGTGTGCTGAACGCTTTTCCAATTTTATTCAAGGCGCCCACCCGGTTGAGCGGCAGCCGGACAATACGCGACTGTTCCGCCAGCGCCTGGAGGATCGATTGGCGGATCCACCAGACCGCATAGGAAATAAATTTGAATCCTCTCGTCTCATCGAAACGTTTCGCGGCTTTGATGAGGCCGAGATTGCCTTCATTAATCAGATCACCGAGCGACAATCCCTGGTTCTGATATTGCTTTGCGACGCTGACGACAAAGCGAAGGTTTGCTTTGGTCAGTTTTTCCAGAGCTTTCTGATCGCCTTTTTTAATCCGCCGGGCAAGATCAATTTCCTCCTGCGGCACTAATAATTCAACCTTGCCAATTTCCTGCAGATATTTATCTAATGATTGACTCTCACGATTGGTATATTGTTTGCTTATTTTCACCATTGACTCTTTTGCCAAAATTTAACTTTTGTGTCCCGCAGGATTGCTGCGGGGGGTTCAGCGATTGCTCTTGACTCTTTTAACAATAAAATACGAGTAGAAGTTCACGACTGCTGAAGGTCGATCCGGTCCACTATTCCGACAATACTTGCATCCACCGGCGCCATATCCACCGGCAATGGAATGACCGCTTCACGCGACGTGATGTAAAAAACGGTTTCACCCTGTCCGGCACCCACCGAATCCACCGCAATAAGGGGCGCTCCGGCATTTTCCCGCCGGGCATTCAACGGCTGAAGGAGCTGAAGCTTGAAGCTCTTCATCTGTTCATCTTTTCGGGTTGCCCAAAGGGTCCCAATGATCTTTCCAAAAAACACTGCCGCCTCACATTACTCGGTGATATCTAATTTATCGACGACCGCTACGATCACCGCATCGACCGGCTTATTTTTTGTCACCGCGGTCTGGCGTGCCGAACTCCCGGAGGTGACCAGCACCATATCTCCTACTCCTGCCTGGACGGTATCGACGGCGACGACAAACGAATCTTTGACTTTATAATCGAGATCAACATGCTTGACGATCTGGAGCTTCATACCGACCATCTCTTCGTCTTTGCGTGTTGCCCAAATAGTCCCAACAACTTTTCCGAGGATCATGATTCACCTGTATGAAGCTCTGCTGCGCAGAGCATGGTTCAGCCGGCGGCGGCTTCTTCCGTTCTTAGATCAACGCTGCCAGAAAACTCTGGCCTGAAAGCGACCCGCCTCCTGCAGCATGAAAAAACTCCGCCACGGTCTTGCCGACATCGGCAAACGAACTGCGGACACCCAGATCCCTGTTTTTCGTTCCGGACCTCGTATAACACAGCAACGGGACATATTCCCGTGAATGATCCGTACTCTGATCCGTTGGATCATTCCCATGGTCGGCGGTCAGGATCAACAAATCGCCTTCGCCGATACACTCCAGGATTTCCGGAAGTTTGCCGTCAAATTCTTCCAGCGCTTTCGCATAGCCTGCGGCATCCTGACGATGACCATAGAGCATATCGAAATCGACAAGATTGGACATTAATAATCCGGACTGCATCGATGTTCCATTTTTAATAATTTCTTCGATGCCTTCTGCGTTGGAATGAATGTGAATTGTTTGCTGCAATCCACGCCCGCAGAACAAATCGTCAATCTTCCCGATGCCCACGGTCGGTACTCCCGCACGGCTCAGGAGATCCAGCACCGTATCTGCCGGCGCTTCCACGGCATAGTCCCTCCGAAATGGAGTTCGCATGTAGCTGCCGCTTGTTCCGATAAATGGACGGGCAATAACCCTGCCCACCCGATGCTCTCCCACGAGCACGTGTTCGCGCGCCTTCCGGCAAATCTCGTACAACCGCTCCAGCGGTATGACATCCTGATGTGCGGCAATCTGGAACACCGAATCGCCGGACGTATACACGATTGGGTATCCGGTACGCACATGCTCATCGCCCAGTTCCTTTATGATCTCAGTTCCGGAGGCAGGAATATTTCCCAGAACCCCCTTGCACCCCGTGACACGAAGAAACTGATCGAGTAAATTTTTGGGAAATCCTTCTGGATATAACGGGAATGCCTTCTTCGTAATGACGCCGGCAATTTCCCAATGTCCTGTTGTGCTGTCCTTGCCCTCCGATGCCTCTGCCATTTTGCCGAAGCAGCCCTGAGCGTCCGTATTTCGCGAAACACCCTGTATGTCCGTTATGTTTCCTAGTCCGAGCGCCGCAAGATTGGGTAATCGCAGTCCGCCTACTGCCTGGGCAATGTGCGATATCGTATTGGTCCCCTCGTCCCCGTACAATCCTGCATCGGGCAATTCGCCTATTCCCACGCTATCGAGGACAATCAGTATGAGTTTCTTCTGCTCCAACCTCATCGAACGCTTTCTGAGCGAGGGTTGCGCATGGAACGGTTATCCTAAGATCTCCTTCTCGTTGCATTTACAAATCTGCACACGCTGGCGATTGAATTTATAGGACCCATGCGCTGAACGGACTGATTGCACATAGAGTGTTGCAGTTCTGGTAGTGCCGCATTTGGGGCACTTCACACCTTTTTCCTGTGCTGCTTTTTTTGCTTTTTCTGCAAAGTCTGTTTTTTTTGCCATTTACATCTCCAAAAAAGAATTACTGATTTGTTATTTAATATACTCGTACAATATTGCCGCCTGCTTCGATGGCTTTGCGGAGAACACGGTCTGCATTCTCCAGCAGGTCAACATCCGAAGCCTCTTCGAGAGCACCGGCAACACCAACACTGATCGTGATGGAAAAGCTCTTGTTTTCAATATTGAGAATGTTGCTAGCAACATTTTTGCGGATTTTTTCAGCCCAGAGTGTCGCTTCGTTCGACGTGGTATGCACGAGCAGGACGACAAAACAATTGAAATCGAACCTGCCGACGACATCATAAGGACGTATGGAAACTTTCACCATCCGGCTGACATTCTGCAGGATGAAATCAAAGGCTTCCTTCCCATAACGCGTCATGTGTTCATCCATGCGGTCAATCGAAATCATCACGAGCGATAATTCGTTCGAAAAATCATTGGCACGAAGCACTTCTTCCTGCAAGCGCCCCATAAAGCTTTTTCGGGTAGCGACTCCCGTGGTTTCATCCAGAGAGACGTAGTTGTTCATGACATCCGTCAGACTGAGGATTTCCAGCGCCCACGACGAGGTCTCGGTCAGCTTTTGAATGAGCTTCACATCGGCGTCGGAATATGTTTTCGGATCCTTGCTTTCAACGAGCAGCGCGCCGTAGCACCGGCTCAACGAATTGAGCGGGATGATCATGAGAGCGCCTTTCGATTCACACCGTTCCGCCTGGAAGAACCGGGGCATCGATGCTGCCGAAATATCTTCGATAATTTTAGGAATCCCTGCCTGAATCACTCCTGCGGCAAGGCTCTGCTGGGCATCCAGTTCGGACAGTAATGAAACATACGGATCATTCATCCGGTTCAACACATAATGGACCACCCACGATTTGCGATCATCATCAAACAGGACCACGGTTACGTAATCCCATGGGATCAGCCTGGACACTTCTTCTGCAAGAGAGCGCGTGATGGAATGAGCATTGAACTCTAAACTCAACTGCTCGCGGATACGGTTGATCGACCGGAGGACTTCCGAGTCCAATAATAAATCATACTTCGAGGTATAACTTCGAGTGAGGGATGAAATCAACTTCGCAATTTGAGCAAGGGACGTGATGGTCTCGTTGCCGTACGCATCGGACTCCAGACAATCCAGCATCAGCACGGCCACCGGATCCTGAGAGGCACCGCTGTAAAAGATAGGAATTCCGACAAAGGTTTTCACCGCTTCGAGCGTTTCATAATACGGCAGGATATCGCTCTGGCCCAGTGCATTGACATAATTGACAATCTGCGGTTTTCCGCTTATCGCGATCTGGCTTACCAGGTCGGAGCCGATGGGCAGCCGCCTGTTCTTCATAAAGTGCCCGCTATCGGAGAGATAGCATTCGAGCACTAACTGCTGTTTTTCCTTATTGACCCAGAACAATGCAACCGAGTGTGCAAAATGCACATCCTTGACCACGCACAGGACACGCTGCATCAAGGTGTTAAATTCTGCGCGAGGTCCATCCTCGGATTGCCCGATATTCTCCGGCACATCGATGAATTCATTCAAATCAAAAACAGTCGTCGTTGATTTTTCTGAATCTGAAGGTTCTTTTTCCAGTGCCATGCTTTCTCTTTCCCGGAGTACTGGTTGGGGAGATTCCGGTTCATCAATAAAATCAATTTTGTATTGTTTCCCGGATGCCTGATAATCGTCAAATACAAGTTTCTTCATTTGATCGTCACGCTCCTCTTCTGCGGTGAGAGAATGACTGCCTTCCTCTTCTGTTGTTGTTTCCCCAGTACGATTTCCTCTTCTAACCATCACGTACGCTATCGATGCTCCGAAGAGGAGAAAGAGGGCGATCTTTACGATCATGACTGAAAGAGCAAGTCCGACTAAAAATGAAACGACGCCCGCCACGACAATTAATTCCTCTGCAAATGAGAAAGAATGCAGAAAAGAATAAATTGAACTGAACCTTCGGGCGTCAGTCATTTCATTGATTATCGAACGTTTTATAGTTGCCCTCAAATTGCATTAAATTTACCTGTTTTGTGGCGGAAAGTCAATGAATCATATCGATATTAATCACTTCTCCCTTTGAACATGTAAAAGATTTGACGTCGTAACCGGAATTGTTGTAACTTGCAGCAGTGTCTTTTTTTGCATAACTTTTCATCAGAACCGTATCACTATCGCATCACAGGATTGAGAGTTATCGATGAAAGCTGTCATCATGGCGGGAGGATTTGGCACTCGGCTGCGGCCGCTTACGACCGGCATCCCCAAGCCGATGGTCCCTATGGTCAACAAGCCCATCATGGAACATATTGTCGAATTGTTGAAAAACCATGGGATTGTGGATATCGTCTCCACCCTCTTCTATCAGCCTGATTCGATTATCAGTTATTTCGGCAATGGATCTGCCTTTGGCATCAAGATGCAGTACCGGAAAGCGGAGGCGGATTACGGGACTGCAGGCAGTGTCCGCAATGCAAAAGACTTTTTAAATGAAAGATTTTTAATTATCAGCGGGGATGTTCTTACCGATTTCGACATCACGGCCGCCGTTCGTTTCCACGAGGAAAAAAAAGCAAAAGCCACCATGCTGCTCACCCGGGTTTCCAATCCTCTTCAATACGGGGTGGTCTTAACGAAGCCCGACGGGAAAATTACACGGTTCCTTGAAAAACCGTCGTGGGGCGAAGTATTCAGCGATACGATCAACACCGGGATTTATATTCTCGAACCCGAGGTCCTGGACCTCGTCCCCGAGAAAAAAGAGTTTGACTTCGGAAAGAATCTGTTTCCACTCCTCCTGGAACGCGACCTGGGATTATACGGATATATTGCCCGGGGATACTGGAAAGATATCGGCAGCCTGAACGAGTACCAGGACGCCCATATGGATGCCGTTCGCGGCGACGTTAAACTCCATATTGATGGAGTAAAGCAGGGAAACCTCGTCGTTGGAGATGGGACCTCCATTGAAGCCGACCCCCGGAGTCTTTCCGGAACGAGCGTCATGGGGAAAAATTGCCGGATCCATAACGGCGCCGTCATCAGCAATTCCATCATCGGCGACGGCTGTGAAATCCTCCCCGGCACGGTGATCCGGAATTCCGTAATCTGGAAGAATTCAAAAATCGGCTCCCGTTCCGAACTGACGCTCGACGTCGTCGGAAACAACTGCGTCATTCAGGACGATGTGGTGATCCTTGAAAATGTATTCATCGGCGATTCATGCACCGTCGGCAGGCGAAGCAAACTCCTGTCCAATATTAAGATATGGCCCGATAAAAATATTGAGGACGGCTCCATCGTCACGAGGAGTCTGGTCTGGGAGGACCGGTGGCTCCGTGAGTTATTCACCGATGCCCGTATCACCGGAATTTCCAATGTCGAAATCAGTCCGGAGTTTGGCGCAAAGCTGGGAGCCGCATTCGGCGCCTTCGTCGGCGCAGGTTCGACGATCGTCACGAGCCGCGATGCCGACAATGTCTCCCGCATGATCAACCGCGCGATAATGTCCGGGATCATGTCTGCCGGGGTCCATTGCAACGACCTGCGCACCACTTCCATTCCCATCGTCCGGCATGAATTGCGGACGGGGAAAGAACGCGGAGGCATCCACGTACGAAAATCTCCGTTTGACCGGAGCAGTACGGATATTATTTTCTTCGACGCGCAGGGGAAGGATCTGCCCTCCAGCAAAACGAAATCCATCGAGCGCCTCTTCTTCGGCGAGGATTTCAGCCGCGCCCACCACGATCTGGTCGGAGCCATCTCATTCCCGGAACGCACGACCGAAAGCTATATCCAACGGTTTATCGATTCGTTGGACACGATGGCCATCCGTTCTTCAAGACTGAAAATGGTGATTGATTACTCCAATGGGATCGCTTCCACCATCTTTCCCAACATCCTGGGAAACCTGGATGTGCAGGTCCTGGCGCTCAATGCCTATCTGGACAGCCGGAAGAACACCCGGACCAAAGAAGAGTTCGATGCGTCGCTGCAGCAGCTCGCCTATGTGGTCACGTCGTTAAAATACGATATCGGTTGTATGCTGGATGCCGGGGCCGAAAAAATGTTCATTATCGATGAACATGGAGCAATCATCGACAGCGACCGGCTCCTGACCCTGATGCTGAAATTTTACGCTCTCGCCGAAAAGGACTTCACCAAATTCGCCGTTCCTATATCCGCCAGCGGTGAAGTCGATATCATTGCAGAACAATTCCACCTGCAGGTGACCAAAACACGGGACAGTCATCTCGCGTTAATGGACGCAGCAACGGACAAGCAGAATAAGTTTGTCGGAGGCACCAAAGGCGGATTTATTTTCAACGATTTTCTCTTCGCCTCCGATGCCATGTATTCGATCACCAAGCTGCTCGAGTGCATTGCCAAAACAAAAAAACGTATCGGCGAGCTCGACAGCGAAACACCGCGG
>RPQN01000121.1 GCA_003819715.1 Ignavibacteriota bacterium
GAGCAGTTCGATTTGTTGAAGCAGTTCACCGACCTGCACCGCCCCTTCCATTTTCGCCATCTGGATGAGTCCGGCTTCAAGCCGGTAACGTGCCTGCGATGCCCAGCGAAGCGCCTGGTCCAGATCGTTCGTCTGTTTTATGTACCGCAGTAAATCCTGTTCGTTGAACTGGGCCGCTTCCTGTTCGTACCGCTTCTTATAATTTTCGGAACCTTCAACCAGCTGCGTTGATTCCGTGGAGCGAACGATGAGTAAATTCCTGAGATGTTCTGTTAATCCGCCGACAAATTCACGCAGGTCGTAGCCGCATCGTATCACTTCATCGACGAGGAGGATGGCGTGCTGTGTATTGTGGCTTTTCAGTACATCGGAGACCCGAAAATATATTTCCTGATCGACCACATTGAATGCCTTCAGCAGCTCCGCCGTTTTGATATCGGTGCCGCAGAATGACCGCACCTGATCGAAGATGCTTTGCGCATCCCGGAGAGATCCATCGGCGCGTTTTGCGATCACCATCAGGGCATCCGGTTCAACGGTGATTGCTTCCGCTTTTGCTATAGCACCGAGACTCTGGATGATCTCTTCAACGGCAATCCGCCGGAAATCGAACCGCTGGCACCGGGAGAGAATCGTCATTGGTACTTTATGCACTTCCGTCGTCGCAAAAATAAAGACGACGTGCGCGGGAGGTTCTTCCAGCGTCTTCAGGAGCGCATTGAACGCTTCCTTGGTCAGCATGTGAACTTCATCGATGATATAAATTTTATACTTGCCGCGGGTCGGTGTGTACCGTACGGAATCGCGCAGGTTCCTGATTTCTTCCACGCCCCGGTTCGACGCGCCGTCAATCTCTATAACGTCCAGGCCGCGCCCTTCCATAATCTCCCTGCAGACTTCACAGGTGTTGTCGGGATTCTGTTGAACGGGGGAGAGGCAGTTCAGCGCACGTGCAAGAATGCGGGCAGTGGTCGTCTTACCGCAGCCGCGGGTGCCGCTGAAAATATAGGCATGCGCGACGCGGTGAGATGCAATCGCATTGCGCAGCGTATTGGTGACATGACTTTGACCGACGACATCGTCAAAGACGATCGGCCGCCATTTACGTGCTGTTACCTGATAACTCATTTCATCTCAATGATAATTCTTCATGCAAGAATACAGAATTTGGGACACAAAAGCCACACTATTTTTTAGATCTCTTTTTCCTTTTGGCGGCCGGCGCGCCGCCGGAGAACACATAGGTCATTGCTTCTTCAATGGTCTCGATCGGAATAATTGACAATCCTTCCTTCACTTTGTCCGGAATTTCCGTAAGGTCTTTTACATTCTCATGCGGAATCAATACCGTTTTAATACCGTTGCGCTGTGCGGCGAGAAGTTTCTCATTCAATCCGCCTATCGGGAGGACGTTGCCGCGTAACGTAATTTCTCCGGTCATGGCAACATCGTTGCGGGCCGGTCGGTTGCTCGCCGCGGAGATCATCGCCATCGCCATGGTCACTCCGGCGGACGGACCGTCTTTGGGAATCGCTCCTTCCGGCAGGTGAATGTGGATCTCGCGGTTTTTATTAAATTCCGGGTCCACGCCGAGTTTTTTCGCATTCGAACGAATATAACTCAATGCGGCCTGCGCCGATTCTTTCATCACGTCACCCAGCTGCCCCGTCAGCGTCAGCCGCTCCGTGCCGCGCATAATCGATGCATCGACATTGAGAATCTCGCCGCCCACGCTTGTCCACGCCAGACCGGTGACCGAGCCGATGCGGGGCTGGAGCTCGGCAGGCTTGGTGCGAAACTTCGGGACACCGAGATATTTTTCCACGTTTTCCGGTGTGATCTGGATATTCGTCCTCTTTTTTTTCTTTTCCGGCGTTCCGTTTTTTTGTTTTGAAAGGACCATTTCCTTTGCCACTTTGCGGCAGATGGATGCAATTTCCCGCTCAAGATTTCTTACACCGGCTTCACGCGTATAATACTGAATAATATTGATGATGGCCTGGTCTTCGAAATGAACTTCGTCCGCTTTCAGTCCATGGGCCTTCAATTGTTTTGCGACGATATGCCGCTTCGCAATTTCCTTTTTCTCGTATTCCAGATACCCCGGAAGTTCGATAATTTCCATCCGGTCCTGCAGGGGGGCCGGTATAGCAAAGCGGACATTTGCCGTCGTAATGAACATGACATTCGATAAGTCATAATCCACTTCGATATAGTGGTCGTTAAATGCCACGTTCTGTTCCGGATCGAGAACCTCCAGCAGAGCGGCGGAAGGATCGCCGCGGAAATCCATACTCATTTTATCGACTTCATCCATCAGCAGCACCGGATTCACCACCCCGGCTCGTTTCATCGATTGGATGATTTTGCCGGGCAGGGAACCGATGTAGGTACGCCGGTGTCCGCGGATTTCCGCCTCATCCCGAATACCGCCGAGCGAGATGCGGACAAATTTTCTGCCCAGGGCGCGCGCAATGGATTTTGCCAGCGACGTTTTCCCCACACCCGGCGGGCCGACAAAACAAAGAATCTGCGCACGCATTTCTTTCACTAAATTCAGCACGGCGATATGCTCGAGAATTCTCTCCTTCGGTTTGTCCAGCCCGTAATGATCGGCATCGAGAATTTCCTTCGCATGGGCGATCAGTAAATCATCTTTGGTCCGTTTTTTCCATGGGATGGCAACAAGCCAGTCCAGATAATTGCGCGTGACGCCAAACTCGGGCGACATCGGCGATGTCTTTTTCAATTTGTTGAATTCTTCAAATGCCTTTTCCTTCGCTTCCTTCGGCATCTTTGCGGCAAGAAGCTGTTCTTTGAGCTTGATCATTTCAGGAGATGATTCCTCGTCGCCAAGCTCGTCCTGAAGAATTCTGATTTGTTCCTGAATGAAAAACTTGCGCTGCGTCTTTTGGATGTTATCCTGCACCTTGGTATCGATATCGCGTTCAATTTTCAGGATGTCTACTTCGGTGCTCAGGATCTTCGAAAGCTCATAAAGTTGATCGCGAAGTCCGGCGGTCTGTAAAATACGCTGCTTCACTTCCACGCTTTGGACAATATTGGAAGCCACGTAATACATCTTCCGCTGCGGTTCTTTAATGCCGTCGTACGCCATGATGACTTCGGGCGGGATATTCCGATTGAGCCTTACATATTCAGCGAAGAGGGCAGAGGTATGGCGCACGAGCGCATCGATTTCGCGCCCCGCAGGCGGGTCCACGCGGTTTATTATAATTTCGGCTTCGAGAAAATTTGGATTGGTAATAAATTTTTTGATATTGGCCTGGGCAATCCCATCCACCAGGATTTTCATCAGGCCGTTCGGCAGCTTTAACATTTGAAGAATCTTGGCGACGGTGCCTTCGCGGTAAATGTCTTCTTCCGTGGGTTCATCCACCGATGAATTTTTCTGCGCGACCAGCAGGATATTCTTGCCCCGGCCCAGCGCCTCGTTTGCGGCCCGCAGCGACGACTCCCGTCCAACGAGAACAGGGAAAATCATATAAGGAAACAGAACGACATCTCGAAGCGGAAGAATCGTTAAAATACCCGGGACATGATCCAGGGTCTCAATATTTACATCGGTTTTAACGGGTTCATTCATAGTGATTGTCTGGTTTCCGGCTCTAAAAACAAAAAGAGGGCACATCCGTATCATCCGGACACGCCCAATATCATTATAAAGGTAATATACCGAGGAATAGCGGGAGAGTCAAGGAACCGCCCCGGTGGCCGGCTGCCGTGATATTCCCGGCGGTGGTAAACGCATTCCATGAAATATTTTGAGCAGTGGCCGGAACAATGGGATGACCCGCCTGATCCGTGGAACGAATAAACCCTCTTCCGGCGCCGCGACGAACCGTTCCCGCGAAAGAGACGGTGCGTTTATATATTTCAAATTCAAACTAATTTACACCAGGCTCTTGTTCAGGAACCGCACCAGGGGCGACGCCTCTTCGCAGATGCGGGCCGTCTCCCCCACCAATGATTCGCTGTAAATCTTCGATTCCGGCAGTGTGACGCCCACAAAGAATTGCTTAAATTTCAGCCATTCGGCCATCGGGTGGGATTCGTCGTATCCCTTCGGAATTCTTTGAAGGGTCGACCATTCGAACGGAGCAAACCGTTTTTGAAACCGCCGGTCCTGTACGATGGAGAGAAATTCTTCCCCGCGTGTCGCAATGGCCTTGCGAATTTTTTTCAGCTGGTCGCCGTCCGGTATATAAATTCCGCCGCCGACAAAAAATTCCCCGGGTTCAATATGGATGTAGTACCCCGAGCCGACAAGTCCCTTCGGCCGTCCCCGCAAAACGAAATGAGCGGCAATATGTGTTTTGTACGGAGTCTTATCGGAGCTGAATCGAATATCGCGATAGATCCGGAAGAGGGATCGCTTGGGATGAAGATCAAACTCCGGTGCAAATCGGGCGAAGTGCGGCTGCAGTGATGCAATGAACGAGAGCATCGGAATTTTTGCCGCGCGTTCATAATCCTCCTTGTGCCGGTCAAACCATTCCCGGTTGTTGTTCCGTTTGAGTTGTTTAAAAAAACGGATGCATTCTTTTGGAAATCCTTCAAACGGCGGATAAAGATCGATGTCCATGAGCGGGATCTTTGTCATAACGTTCCTCTCCTGCGTAATCAGACAATGTGAAATTAATTCCCTTCGATCGCAGCGCGGACAAATCCATGAGACCGGCTCAACCGCTTCTGCGCCTCTTCCAGCGATACGCCTGCTTTCAGCATCACGAGCGTTGGTTTTACCTGGAAGTTTGATTGCAGTAACGATGCCGCTGCTTCGTCATACGAAACACCGGCAATGATCATCACGATGCGCTTGGCCCGTTCGCGCAGTTTCAGATTCGTCATCTGGAGATCGATCATCATATTCTCGTACACTTTTCCCAGCCGGACCATCGATGCGGTGGTGATCATATTGAGAATCATCTTCTGGGCGGTTCCCGATTTCATTCTCGTCGATCCCATAATTATTTCCGGCCCTACTTCCGGACAAATCGCAACATCCACGGCAGAAGCCAGCTCTGAAAATTCCGGCAGCTCAAAATTGGAACGGGGATTGGTGGTGATAAAGAGCGTCCGGGCGCCGAGCTGCTTCGCGCGTTTTACCGCACCAGCGACATACGGCGTGCGCAGACTGGCGGCTATTCCACACACGATATCGTTCCCTTGAATATGGTGCTGGTCGATATCGCGGACCCCATGGTCTTCATAGTCCTCTGCACCTTCCTGTGCGCGGAACATTGCTTTCTCGCCGCCGGCAATCAATCCCTGAATCATTTCCGGATTTGTTCCAAACGTGGGCGGACATTCAACCGCATCCAGCACGCCCAGCCTCCCGCTGGTTCCGGCACCGGCGTAGAACAACCGGCCATTGTTCCGAAACGCCTCAACCACATATTCAACCGCCTTGACGATATGGGGCAGCTGCGTCTCGACAGCAGGGGCTACTTTCTTATCCTCTTCGTTCATAAGAACAAGTATTTCCTCGATGGATCGGGTATCAATATCCATGCTCGCAGGATTCCGCTGCTCTGTCGTCAGGATATGAAGCTGATCAAAAAGTTTTTTTTCTTTTGTCAATTTCGTAGTTCCTTCATCGTTGAGAAGGTCAGAGGTGAACGATCAATAATTTTTTATCCGAAGCGATGAGTTGCTCCGATCCTGCAAATGTGAGACCGATGGAATGAATATCCGCCGAGGGGTATTGACGTTTTGCCTGGTCAATCTCCTGCGTCAAGTCTCCGCCTTTAAAAGCAATGATCGCAGGAGGCTCCGCATCTTGCCGACCTTTGCGATCAATAGGGATGCTGAGCAAGGGAGAACGGCTGTTCTTCCTGAGAAAATTTTTTGACAGGGCAATTAATTCATTGAGCCGACACACCGCCCTGGCGATTGTAAAATCAAACGTATTTAAGAACCCGGCCTGCAGACCAACTTCCTCTGCCCTTCCCCAGATGATATTGACCTCTTTCAGTTTTAATTCCGCTGCCATGTGCGTCACCGCATCGGCTTTTTTCCTTGTTGCGTCGATACAAAGCAGGGCGAGATCCGGACGTAATATTTTTAACGGGATCCCGGGCAGCCCTCCCCCCGTTCCAATATCCACCAACCTGCTCTCTTCCGGGATGTTCAGTTTAAACAACGGAGAGATGGAGTGAAGAATATGATACGTCCAGAAATTTTCTTCGTCTTTTCGGGATATCAAATTGATTTTTTTGTTCCAATCGAGCAGCAGGTTGACATACTGATCCAATTGTTCTATTTGAAGGTCCGTAATGACGAATTCATTCTTTGTACAAATCGTTCGAAACCAGATTTTATTTTCAAGCTGCACTTTTCAATACTCCCCAAACCTGATCAATGTTCCACGTGAAAAACCAGGTGCTAATTTCTAAGATACACCATCAAGACCGATATATCCGCAGGGGTGACACCGCTAATTCTTGATGCCTGTCCGATTGAACCGGGCTGAACCTTAACGAGTTTTTCCCTTCCCTCGGTTGAAAGTGATTTCACCTTTCGGTAATCAATTCCCTGTGGTATCTGAAGAGAGTCGAAACGATTAAATTTTTCGATCTCTTCTTTTTGCCTCTTAATATATCCATCATATTTTAACTCTATTTCGACCTGTTCAATCACTTCGTTGAATAAGCGGTCATCACATTCCGCGCGAAGACGAGTAAAATAAGCCGCAGAACCGATCGATGCACTATTCGCAAAATTTATAAAGCGGACATGAGTTCGTTTTAGAAGTTTGGCAAGTTTTTCGTTCTCCTGGATCGATCCGGCATCTGCCGATTTTAATAATGGATTTGCATCATCTGGCGTTATAGAACGTTGATGAGCGAAAAGGAGGCCTTCTTGTATTAAACCTTCCTTTTTTCTCAGCCGTAATATTATATTCTCCGGAATCAGGCCCAATCCATGGCCGATTTCCATTAATCGCCGATCTGAATTATCCTGGCGGAGTACGAGCCTGTGTTCGGCACGCGAAGTAAACATTCGATAAGGCTCTTCTATATCTCTATTTACTAAATCGTCGATCAAAACGCCAATATACGCCTCCGACCGTTTAAGAATGATCGGATCTTCGTTTCTCATATATTTCACTGCATTTATTCCAGCAACCAGGCCCTGCGCAGCCGCTTCCTCATACCCGGAAGTTCCATTAATTTGTCCGGCAAAAAACAACCCGCTGACCAGTTTGGTTTCTAAAGAAAGCTTGAGCTGGTGAGGCGGGAAATAGTCGTATTCAACCGCATAGCCTGGCCGCAACATTTTTACCTGATGAAGCCCGGGAATTGTCCTTAGACCTTCCAGCTGTATGTCCGCCGGGAGGCTTGTCGAATATCCGTTTACATAGACAACATTTGTGTCATATCCTTCAGGTTCGAAGAATATATGATGACGGTCCCTGTCTGCAAAGCGATTTATCTTATCTTCAACCGATGGGCAATACCTCGGACCAATCCCTTTTATTCTTCCTGTAAACATAGGCGATCTGTCAAATCCCTTGCGAAGAACGTTGTGCGTATCTGGATTTGTATATGTCAGGAACATTGAGACAAGACGGTTGGTGATCTTTGGACTCTGGAATGAAAAAGGTTGAGGATTCGCATCGCTCGGTTGTTCTTCAACACGGGAAAAATCAATAGTGTCTTTATCTATTCGTGGCGGAGTACCCGTCTTAAGTCTTCCGGAGACAAAACCCAATTGTTTTAGATTCTCCGTCAATCCATCGGCTGAGTTTTCGGCATATCGCCCCCCTGTGGTTGTCTCGGTCCCCGTATGCATAAGGCTTCCTAAAAACGTACCCGCACACAGGATAAAAGCTTTGCATCTTATCTCGGTTCCATTATTAATAATAACACTACGAATTATTGAATTACCGTTTGATGGGTTTTTATCCGCTTTGATACCGATAATAATACCCTCAAGCATATCAACGCCGGATTGTCCTTCGACACGCTGTCTTGATTCGATCGAATACCATTCCCGATCGTTTTGGGAACGGGGTGACCAAACTGCCGGGCCCTTAGAAAGATTGAGCATCCGGAAATGTATACCGGTGGTGTCGGCAATTTTTGCCATTTCTCCGCCAAGTGCGTCAATTTCCCTTACGAGATGGCCTTTTGCTGTTCCTCCTATTGCCGGATTGCAAGACATCCGTCCAATTGCACTCTTTTCCATTGTCACCAATAAGACCCGGCAACCCATCCGGGCAGCAGCCAAACCTGCCTCTATCCCCGCATGGCCTCCTCCGGCGACAATGATATCGTAATCTGTTTTATCTCTATCAGGCAACCTTAATACTCCAGCTTTGGTTTCACGTGGAACAATCCATTATTTTCCGATACAGAACTTTGAAAATATATTATTTAAAATATCCTCTGTTGTTACCAAGCCAATAATCTCGCCAATTGAATCTATCGCCGATCTCAGATCAACAGCAATAAACTCTTCACTTTCATTTGATTTCAGCGATTTTAATGCAGACATCAGGCTCTGTTTGGCTTTTGATAATGCAGTATAATGCCTTTCATTGGTAATGATCACGGCTTCCTTATAGTCCTCTTCGGATTTATCTAAAACTTTATCTAATAATACTTCTTTTAGGTTTTCTATGCCTGTGTGGTTCATTGCGGATGTTTCTACAACCCGGGTTTTCTCAGGAAAGTGATACTGGGGTGTCTTATCGTTCCTTATATCGATTTTATTATTAACGATAACGAAATCCTGACGATCCCAATTCTTTATTGTTTCTAGAAATATATTCTCATCGTCTGTTAATGTCTTTGTACTGTCATGTACCAGGACAATAATATCCGCTCCCTTTATAATTTTCCAGGTTCTATTGACGCCTTCTTTTTCAATGAGATCGGTTGTCTCCCGAAGTCCTGCTGTATCGATCATTCGAAAGAGCACGCCTTCGATAGTCATCTTTTCTTCGATAAAATCTCTCGTCGTGCCGGGGATATTCGTTACTATGGCCCGGTCCTCCTTTAACAGAGAATTCAATAAGCTCGATTTTCCTGCATTGGGCACTCCCACCAACACGACCCGGACTCCCTCCCTCCAAACTTTTCCGTATTTATATGTATTTAATAACTGGTCGATTTCTAATATCCCGAGATTAAATAAATTCTCAACTTTCTTTTTATCAATAAGTGCAATGCCTTCTTCTGAAAAATCCAATTCCAGCTCCAGCAGTCCAAGTGATTGCACCAGTTGATCCCGGACGAGATGGATCTGTTTTGAAAGGGCGCCTTCTAACTGTTCCAGGGACGTTTGTCTTGCTTTATCCGATTGCGATTGAATAAGATCGGCAATCGCCTCTGCCTGGGATAGATCAATTTTGCCGTTAAGAAATGCGCGCTGCGTAAAATCACCCGGCCCCGCCGGAGAGACACCCGCTTCAAGTATAGATTCCAACACCCGGCGGGTGACATGAATTCCGCCATGGCAGCTTATCTCAACGATATCTTCACCGGTAAATGAATGGGGCGCCCGGAAGACAGTACAGACAACTTCATCGACCGTTTCATTCCTACCGTCCACGATGCGTCCGTAGTGTGCAGTATGGCTTTTCGCATTGAGGATATTTTGTTTTCCATGAAACCGGCCGGCCACCGCAGTCAACGCAGAAGGACCGCTGACGCGAATGACCGATATCGCTCCTTCGCCGATGGGTGTTGCAATGGCGGCAATGGTTGTTTCTAATCGTCCGTTCATGTTCGCACTCTCCATAAATAAATGTACGAAAAGCCCCTTCGTATAACAACGCCATAAAACAAAACGTCCCGTCAAAAACAATGGACGGGACGTCTGCAAAAAAACTTATGGGCGAATTATTTTTTTAGTCGCGGAAGATCTTTCGCAAATTTAAAAATCCCGCCGCGGGTCTTTTTTTTCTGTTCAACTTTCCGGAGCGGTTCATCGTCATGTTGTTTGTTAATCATTAATTGCTGACCGATCGACAGGATGTTGAACACGGTATAATACAAATTCAATCCCGACGGGAATCCGTTAAATAAAAAGGTCATCATGATCGGCATCATCCAGACCATTGCTTTTTGCCGCGGATCTTTCGTCGTCATCTTTGTTTGGAAAAACATCGTCACTCCCATCAGCACGGCAATGCCGCTGATGTCCTGAATACCCAGGAACGGCAATTGAAACGGCAGCCGGTAAATGACATCGGGGATCGATAAATCGGTTATCCATCCGATAAACCCCGCCTGCCGTAATTCAATAGCTCCGCGAAAGACCGAATACAGTGCATACATGATCGGCATTTGCAGCAGCAGCGGCAGGCACCCGCCCGCCGGATTGACGCCGTACTCTTTGTACAAATTCATGATTGACTGGTTCATTTTCTGCGGATCATCTTTGTACTTTGTCCGGAGCTCCTCCATCAGCGGCTGAAGCTTTTGCATTTTCTTCATCGAACTCATCTGACTCTTCGACAGCGGGTGCATGGCGATCTTGATGAGAATGGAAAATATTATAATCACCAGTCCCCAGTTGGGAACGACATAATGGATTGCGGTGAAGATGGGAAGCATGATATATTCGGAAATAGGCCGTATGAGCCATGCCCATCCGAGACTCATGATGTTTTCCAGCCCCTTGTTGTACGATTTCAGGATGCTGTGTTGAAGCGGCCCCAGAAATACTTTGAACGAGGTCTGTTCGCTCGCCCCCCCTTTAAACGGCATCTTTAAGGAGACGCCGTAGGATTCCATCTCGCCGTTGTCCTTCATGGCGGTGCGTGCCCCCTCCAGGTACGCTCCATCACTGACCACCCCCGTGGGAATAAGAGCGACAGCAAAATATTTATTGCGTGTTGCGACCCAGTCGATGGAACCGGAAAATTCCTTCTGTTCCTTTTGATCGTTCTTCGTTGCATCGATTTCCGTCAGCTCGTTGCCGGCATACGCATAGGCCGCGGCAAAACCGGACTCGTCGACGCTGTTGTGTTCCGCGTAGCGGATGCCATGTTCCCAGGCTACTTCATACTGGTAATTTGCAATAACCGGGCCGAGGTTCAGCAGCTGTATTTCCGCATCGAATCCGTACTCTTCATTGCGGAATTTCATTTTCTTCACGAGCTGTCCGCCGTTGGATGCGGGGAGGATGAATTTTATTTCAAATTCAAAGTTTCCTTCCACCCGCACGTTATTCGAGGATGACTGCACGTCAAAGTAAAGATCCTTGGTATTGACCACCCTCCCGTCGGAGGTGGTGAGCAGCACTGCAAAATCCCCGTTTTTCGTGTAATCAACGAGCTGCACCGGGTGCCCGTCCCATGTTTTATATTTCTTCAGCTCCCACTTCTTCAGCACTCCCCCCTTCGTCGAGACTTCCGCCGAGTAGAAATCCGTCTCGATCGAAATTATTCTTTCATTCCCCTTTGCGCGGTCAGAGAAGAATTTTCCGTAGGGATTGGCGTCGTTCGGTCCTTTTGCAGCCGGGGCGGCCTGCGGGACCGTTTTTACCGTATCCTTCATCTGTTCCGTTTTTTGTGATGGTTGAACCGGCTTCGGTTTCTGGACGGGTGAATTCAGCCACATCCAGACGACGAGCACGACAAATATTAAAATAAACCCGATAGTTGATTGTCGATCCATATGAATTATGCCTCAAGCCTGCTGGTGATTAATTAGGGAACTGGGTCGTATCCGCTTGACGAACTCAAGGGGTGACATTTTGCTATTCTTTTTACGGTAAGCCAAGAGCCATGGATGGCGCCGTAGGTGTTTATCGCTTCAAGAGAGTATTCCGAACACGAAGGATAAAAACGACAATGGTTAAACGGGAGGAGTGCGGAAATAAAATGTTGATAGAACCGGATCAGCATCGTCAGCGCGTGCTTCATATTGTTACCCCGGGACAAACACTTTTCATGGTTGAAGAAAGGCCTGCAAACGCCTGGTTTATCGACTCACGACGATTTTTTTTAGAGGGGAGAATGATTCCGCCGTTGTACAAAAAAACAATTTCTGTCCGCATTCCCGAATCGACGAGCGCGGTATACTCTTCCCGATTCGATCTGAACGCTTCTCTCATTAACCGTTTCACCAGGTTGCGGTGGACGGCTTTTCGTATCCCTCTTGTTACCGCGAAACCAATACAGAGCTCCGTTTTCTGTGCGACGGACGACAGCATAAACGCTTTTAACGGTTTTTGTTCGAATTTCTTGCCGTGAGATATTACTCTCGTAAAGGTTCCAAATCCGCGAAGGGATTCTATTGTTGGATGCACTGGAGGCAACACTGCCTCATCTTTCCGGCAGGTGTTTTTCTTTTATTTTTCGCTGCTCACCGAGAGTTTTTTTCTTCCTGCGGCTCGTCTCCGGTTTATGACTTTTCGCCCGTTTTTTGTTGACATCCGCGCGCGAAATCCATGTGTGTTTTTTCGTTTCCGCTTATGTGGCTGATACGTTCTCTTCATTTTAAGGTCTCGTTATGGTGTGTCGTTTATTTTTTAGATTAATTAAATTACAAAAATATTGATGCATAAACAAGAAATCATAAGAAACGGTGGTATCTCGGTTTCGTGCGATCCGTCTCGGTTTTCGGGACTGACCGATCTTGTTGAATGTCCGTCACATTAAATTGAGACACGACTTAAGAAACGAGGAGGACATGAAACAGTAAATTGTAAAAATTCCTCTTGCATACGTGCATCATTGATGCTATACTAAAGTCCGTTCATTTAGTGAAAAGCCCCTGTTCATAACTTGTGGAAAACCAATAATGAATGAATTGTAAACGGGAGGAGTTTTTATTTTACCGTGTACTCCGGTTAAATTTTACCTTTTTGA
>RPQN01000122.1 GCA_003819715.1 Ignavibacteriota bacterium
CAGATCGCGCGCGAACTGCACGACGAACTCGGCGGCGCGATGACCGGCATTAAGTACGAACTCCTCAGGCTGGGCGATAATACCGCCATGAAGGGCACGGTCAAAAAACGGTACCGGGCCATCCGGGATATGGTCGATGTGACCACCAAGACCGTTCAAAGAATATCTTCCGGACTGCGGCCCAAAATACTGGATACCGTCGGCCTCGCTGCCGCAGTGGAATGGCATACGAAGGAATTTGCAAAACGGACGTCCATTGAAGTCGATCTGAAACAACCGGAGAACCTTCCCGTGTTGAATGACGCTATGACGACCGGCGTGTACAGGATCATCCAGGAGGCATTGACCAATGTCGCCCGCCATTCAAAAGCAACACGCGCGAATGTGACGCTGGAGATGGACAATGAGGAACTCCGTGTGGATATTTCGGACAACGGAAAAGGCATCGAGCAGTCCCAGATCGCCCACCCCGAATCTCTGGGGATCCTGAGCATGCAGGAACGCGCCCGGATGCTCGGAGGACAAATCAGTATTGCGAGCACTCCCGGAAATGGGACTTCCATTGTCCTGCGCGTCCAGGTTCACAGCGGGACGCCGGAGCAGATGACAACTGCGGTTCCGGATACGACAAAGAAAGTGTTGGGAGGTAAAAAATTATGAGAGTACTCGTCGTCGATGATCATGCGTTTACGCGTGAAGGCGTCGTTCATATCCTGAACGACAATTTTGAAATCAACAAACTTGCGCGTGCCGGAAATTACGATGAAGCCATGGAGCAGATCCGGAACAATAAATGGGATATCATCATCCTCGATATCAGTCTCCCCGGAAAAAACGGCCTGGAGATACTCCGGTCGATCAGAGAAATTGAATCAAGGGTGCCGGTGCTGGTCCTGAGCATGGTTCCGGTTTCGCAGTATGCACGCCGGATCGTGCAGTCGGGGGCGACCGGGTACCTCACAAAATCGGAGCCGGCGGAGGAATTCATTAAGGCGGTGCGGACGGTTTCGCGGGGGATGAAATATTTCAGCCCGGAGGTCCAGCAGGAACTCCCCGATCTGATCGATGAGGCGCTCAATAAGCCGAAGCATCATAATTTGTCCGACCGGGAATTCGAAGTGCTGCGGGGCCTGGCGGCGGGAAAAAGTTCCAAGGAAATTGCCAACGAGTACAAGGTGTCTACCAATACGATCAATTCCTACCGCAAGCGCGTGCTGGTCAAACTTCACGTGCGGTCGAATATCGAGCTGGTCAAATACGCATATAAATATAAAATTGTGGAATAACAGGACTCTCCGTCAAGGGCTGCTTACGGCATGAACGCGATGTTGTTAAGCCGGTGATGACGCCCGGTGGACCAGTGTGGTCGATGCCTGTGCCGTCGGCATAATAATGAGCTCGGCAATCTGGACATGCGGCGGACGCGTGGCAGCGAACAGGACGGCGTCGGCAATATCGTCGGGGGTCAGCGGCGTCATGTTCTGGTAGGTTTCCTTCGCCCGTTCCTTATCGCCGTGGAAGCGCACTTCACTGAATTCGGTTTCCACCAATCCCGGGTCGACCGTGCAGATTCGAACAGGCGTATCGACGACATCCATGCGCATGCCCTTCGTCAGTGCATCGACGGCATGTTTGGAAGCGCAGTACACGTTTCCTCCGGGGTACACTTCGTGTCCGGCGATGGAACCGATGTTGATGATCGTCCCTTTTTTCCGTTCCACCATTCCGGGAAGGACGGCACGGCTGACATAGAGCAGCCCCTTGACGTTCGTGTCGATCATTTCCTCCCAGTCCTGCAGCAAGCCTTCATGGAGTTTACTCAGTCCGCGGCTCAATCCTGCGTTGTTGACGAGAATGTCGATGTTGCGCCATGCAGCAGGAAGTTTTTTATGGAATTTTTCCACCGCGCGGTGGTCCCGGACATCCAGCTCCGCGAGAACCGTTTCAGTATGAAATTCCTTTTTTAATTCTGCCGCGAGTTTTTCCAGCCGGGCCTTCCGGCGTGCGGCGAGAATGAGTTTTGCGCCCTCCCGGGCAAATGCATGCGCACAGGAACGGCCGATGCCGCTGCTCGCGCCCGTGATGAACACGATGGAGTCTGTCAGTTTTGTCATAAGATCGAAGTTGGGATGTTGGTTGTATGAGAGCGGGTACCGTCAGGTTCTTCCGCGCAGGATTTTCCACCGGTCGACTACTTTTTCTCCCCGGGTCACATAGTACTGGTCAAAGTTTGCCGCCGTGAGGCATGCGTGGTGCTCCAGAATTCTGATTTTATCGCCGACCTTGAACCGCCCTTTGATGTGTTCGACCTGTTCGGCGAACACCGTCCCATGTTCCTGGGAAAGATTCTGTATCTGCAAATCGATATGTGCGTATAACCGTTTTCGTTCATAGTCCTCATAGACCGCGCCCATGCCCATATCGTTCCGGAGATGGGTGGCGCCGAGGTCTTTGGAGAGAGCCAGTGCGCCGGCGTCAGTGATAAAACTCTGTGCGGACGGCTGATGCGAAATGACGCTCGAAAGCACCGTGAGCGCGCATTCTCCAACGGTGCATACCCCGAGCTGCGCCTGTGTATAATCATTGAACGCATAGTTGCCGGGCCGGACCTCGTTGATGCCCTCCAGGGTTTTCGCAAACGTCGTCGTGGGAGTCGAACCGATGCTGATCGATGGAACGGAAATATTTCTCTTCTGCAGGCGTTCCGAAAACCGGACCATGACCGACCGTTCATCTTCGGCGATCTTGATGATCTCCTCTTTCGATTTTGCTTTATACGAATGACCGGCGTGTCCCAGGATGCCGTCGAAGACCAGCGTTTGGGAATTTGCGAGCGATGCGGCGAGCTGTTCGGCGATCTGTGAAAACGGATTCACTCCGGCGCGGTGGCTCCCGCAATCGACCTTCAGCCAGACATGCAGTTTGCCGGGATTCATTGCAAACATTTGTTCCAGATGCTCGACCGCCTCGGGGCTGTCGACCACGACGCGCAGCGTAATTTTATCCGCCAGGTCAAGTGTTTTTTCCGCATACGATAAGGGGAACGGAAGCGCCCATGTGATATCGTTAAATCCGTTCGCCGCAAATTGTTCGGCTTCATAAAACGTTGAAACGGTAATACCGCTGGCGCCGAGGGATGCCTGCATTTTGGCAATATTGACGCACTTATGAGTTTTCACATGAGGGCGCAGCACCACTTTCATTTCATGTGCCCGGTCTTGCATCCGTCTGAGGTTCGACTCGAGGATATCGTAATCAAGCAGCAGCGCAGGAGTTAACAGTTCATCGATGTTCATAATATTTTCGGTAAAGCGAACAAGAAATTCGATTCACCTATCTCCTATGCATTAAGTTAACATTATTTTTTAGAATCTCAATTCATAGAGACTCATTGTTTCAGTTTTGTATCTTGCGTCACTTTCAAACTGTTTTATCTTAAGAAATCAGCAAAAAGCCAATAAAAACAGGATATTCTTACAACGCTCACTGAGGAAGATTCGTTCGATTGAGGAAAGGGGAATAAACACCTCGTCCCCGCCAGGGAGAATGAATGAGAATTCTGTCGGAAAAGGAACTTCCGCAGTAATCATTCGTCAAATTTTTGTAATTTCTAAATCATATCACAAAGAAAAAGAACGGCACGGCGATGGTGAAACGAAAGCGGCGCGATGGGCGAAAACATTTCTTTTTTTCTTCCATGCTGCTGATGCTGATCCTGTTCAGCGGCTGCAGCAGCGGCCTTCAATTGACCAGCGATTGGCAGCAGGGCGTGATGAATATCGACGGAAGGGATGCCGACTGGCAGACCGGCCTCTACTACGATAAAGAATCCGACATGGTTTACGGCATCCGCAATGACGATCAGTATGTCTACGTCATGCTGAAGACGCAAAACCGATCGACTCAAAGGCAGATCGTAAGCAATGGGTTAACGATCTGGTTCGATAAGGAGAATGGAAAAAACCAGAACTTTGGAATTCATTATCCGATGAACCGGAGAGAGCCGCGCGGCGGTCTTTCCGAGGAACCCGGCGAGGAACGATCAAACACGTTTTTCGATCAGTCGTTTCCGGAACTGGAAGTCATGGGTCCCAAGAAGGAAGTACTTCAGCAGTTCCCGACTCTGGATGCGCCGGGGATCCGTGTAAAACTTGGCCGTCTGGGCGAGACCCTGCTCTATGAACTGCGCGTCCCCTTAAAGAAAACTTCAGAGCATCCGTTTGCTCTAGAACCGGTTTCAGGAAAGCGTGTCGGCATTGAATTCGAAACCGGAAGTTCCCAGTCGAATCATGCCGGCGGCATGCATATGGGAAGCGGATTCAGGCCGGGGAATCCCGGCGGGATAAACGCTCTTGGCGATGATACACCGGCAGAGGGCGGCAGAATGTCCACCGGCGGCGAAGGTCCGGGCGGCCGGAACGCTGCGATGGAGAGAACGAAACAGATGGAATTATGGCTGTCCGTTCAATTAGCACGGCCATCGGCGCGGTAAGTGATATTCATTTCTTGAATTATTTGTAACTACGTATCCTCCATGTCATTCCCAGCCGGAGGCCTATAAATGTCACACGCGCAAGCGCGTTCCTTTTTTTGTCGGGTATCTTCTTTTCCCCCTGTCATTCCCGAATGTTTTTGTCGGGAATCTTATAGAGATCAAAGTAAGATTCCCACTAGAAGCGAGTGGGAATGACAGCCGGAGGCCTGAGAATGGTGCAAGCGGTAGCTTGCGACAATTTTATTGTCATACCCGTCCCGAGAAGTCGGGATTGTCTGCATGCCGCCGTGTCGATAGAACTTTCGCTTGCGCACTTCGTGCTTCAGCGGACAGGTCGGCAGGCAGGGCATCTTACTTTGTTTCATAAATTCTTCTCGAATCGGCCCGTTCTCCGACTCTTGCAAGTGTTCCTTCTTCTCGCTAAGTTTTACCCGACATCAGACGGCTCACCTTATGGTTAATACAAAATTCATTTCGATAATTCTCCCCTGTCTGCTCCTGTTGTACTCCCATGGTCAATCCCAGGATACGAGATTGGACCGGCAACCTGCAGTTGCGGGATCGTTTTATCCTGCCGGCCGGGCTGAACTGGAGGCGGAACTCCAGCAGCTTTTTGCAAAGGCGGCCCCCGCCCGGGAGACACAAAACATTATTGCAGTGATTGCTCCCCATGCAGGATATGTATTCTCGGGGGAAGTTGCCGCATCGGCGTTCAACCAGATTGATCCATCGAAACAATTTGAGAACATCTTCATTCTCGGATCGAGCCATCACATCGCGTTTGAGGGTGCATCGGTTTATTCCCAGGGAGATTTTATCACACCGCTGGGGACCGTCAAGGTCAACACCGGGCTTGCCGATCAGCTGATTAAAAATAACAGCATCTTTTCCAACCGGATGGACGCGCATGCCCATGAGCACAGCCTGGAGGTGCAGCTCCCGTTTCTTCAGGTCCGGCTGAAAAAGAATTTCAAAATTGTACCGATTGTTCTTGGCACTCAATCTCCGGAAACCTGCCGGCGGATTGCGCGTGCATTACAGCCGTACCTGAATTTGAAAAATCTTTTTGTCATCAGTACGGATTTTTCGCATTATCCGGGCGCTGCCGATGCGGCAGTCATTGATAAAGCGACTGCGGAAGCAATCCTGACCAACTCGCCGGAAAGGCTCCTTCGTTCGATGGCGGGATCTGAACGGAAAAATATCTCCGGCCTGGTCACATGTCTGTGCGGCTGGACAAGCGTGTTAACGCTCCTGGATATGACGGAGGGCAACGCGGAGGCAGTGTATACACACATCCGCTATAAAAATTCCGGCGATTCAGAGTACGGGGAGAAAAACCGTGTCGTCGGATATCAGGCGATCACCGTATCCTTGAAAGAACAAAAAGAACAAAGTGGATTTCGATTATCCGGGAAAGACAGGAAAAGCCTGCTGGCAATTGCGCGAAGCACGGTCGAACAATATGTGAAGAACCACATAAAACCTGATATCGATGAGAAGGATCTTTCTTCGGTACTGAAAACAAATTGCGGTGCATTTGTGACTTTAAAGAAAGGCGGAAATTTGCGCGGATGCATAGGGCGGTTCGATGCAAGTGCGCCGCTCTACAAAGTGGTGCAGGAAATGGCCATTGCGTCATCGACCCAGGATACGCGGTTTATGCCCGTTGAATCGAATGAAATTTCCGGACTCGATATCGAGATTTCCGTGCTGACTCCGATGCGGCCAATTCGATCCATCGATGAGATTGAGTTGGGGAAACATGGTATTTATATGCGAAAAGGATACCGTTCGGGGACATTCCTGCCGCAGGTGGCATCCGAAACCGGATGGACGAAAGAGGAATTTTTAGGCCACTGTGCCCAGGACAAAGCGGGTATCGGCTGGGACGGCTGGAAGGATGCGGAGCTCTTCGTGTATGAAGCGCTGGTGTTTGGGGAAAAGGAATAGCATTCGAAATATTCTCCGATTGAGTGGAAGAAATTGTGTCTCAGTTTAGGGGTTCAAAATGGTTATGGTGAAAATTTTTAATCGAAAGACAGAACAAAAAAGAAGGCGACACCTGCATAGGAACATGCCGAAGTCAGAAGTTCTGATCTGGATGAAAATGAAAAACCGTCAAATGAATGGAGAACGGTTCCTTCGACAATATGGAATCGGCCAATATATTCTTGATTTCTATTGCTCTGCATTAATCTTCGCAAATAAAAAACAACCCCCCATATCAGAGGATTGCCTGCGTTTGTTCTGGTAACACGCTAGCGCGTGTGTCATTTATACGCGCTTCATTTTGAAGAGGGGAGAAAGGGGGGTTCAAATCAGATTGTTTATAATATGAAGAGGTAAAGATTGTGAAGGGGAAGTAAATACAAGAAACGGCTTCAAATGAAACACTTTTATTGATTTGACCAGCAAGGTTCGGCAATAATCTCTTACATGAGACGAGAAAAATAATGGATCGAGAAAAAGAGAAAACAGCAACACTACTCATTGCCGAAGACAGTCCGACGCAATTATTCCTGCTGGCGAATCTGCTTGAGAGAAATGGTTTTCATATCGAGCGGGCGGTAGACGGCGAGGAGGCCCTTTCCTGCGCCCGGAAGGGCAAACCGGATCTTATCCTGAGCGATATTTTTATGCCAAAGATGGATGGCTATGAACTGTGTTACGCGCTCAAGCAGGACTCTGCCCTCAGATCCATACCGGTCATATTGCTCACCACGATGTCTGCTTCGGAGAGTATCGTCAAAGCATTAAATACCGGGGCCGATTATTTTATCCCGAAACCATACGATGAGCGTTACCTCGTTTCAAAAATAAAATCCATTCTCGCAACAAGGAATTTGAACGGAACCCTTGATCAGAAAGAAACCATGGAGGTCGTAGTCGATGGAGTACGGCATATGGTAACTTCAAACCGTCAGCAGATATTGAATCTCCTGTTATCCACGTACGACGCCGTGGTTCAGAAAAACAATGAACTCCAGGCGACGCAGAAAGTCCTCGAGGAGACGCAGACGCAATTAATCGAAACTCAACGCCTCGCAGCGATTGCAGAAGTGGTGAGTACGATTTGCCATGAAATTAACAATCCACTTACAGCAATTATGGTACCTCTGCAGTCCCGCTTACTGCATAACCCGCCGGAAATTTATAAAAAGGATTTTGAAGGATGGATGGTAATGCTGAAGAGAATCTCCGCTGTCGTTCAAAAGCTGTCAGGCTTAAAGGCATCCCAAACAACTTCGGCGGGCGGAGAGTTTAAAATGATTGATCTTTCATTGGATAAGAATCTTTCTTCCGGTAAGGAAAAAGATATCGGTGATACATAGTATAGTATGGAATCAACGGAACAAAATATTATCAGCAAACGCGAATTTTTGCGACAGAGCACACTCTGTGCGGGCGGGCTTGCCATCGGCGCATACGATACAAATTGGTTTTCACTCCATTCGACCGAAGAATTAGGAAAGTGGAGCAGGGAAGCGCTCTTCTATAAAAAAACAGCAGACGGGCTGCAATGTGAAAAATGTCCGCAGGGCTGCCTGCTGAAAGACGGCGATGTCGGATTTTGCAGGAGCCGTGTTGCCAGCCGCGGCAGGATGTACACCATCGCGTACGGCAATCCATGCGCCGTTCATGTCGATCCGATCGAAAAGAAACCGTTCTTCCATTTTTTGCCTTCGACACGTGCATTTTCCATCGCTGCCGCAGGATGCAACTTCCGCTGCCTCAATTGTCAGAACTGGCAGATCTCGCAGACGAGTCCGGCAGAATCCGACAATACGGATTTGATGCCTGAAGAAGTGGTCCGTGCCTGCAAAAGCGCCGGCTCTGAATCCATTGCCTACACCTACTCGGAGCCGACGACATTTTACGAATACGTCTATGACACGGCAAAGCTTGCACGCGATCAACAAATTCACAATCTGCTGAAATCGAACGGATACATCAACGAAAAACCATTGAGGCAATTGTGCAACGTGCTCGATGCGGCAAATATCGACTTAAAAGTATTCGACGACGCGGCATACGCAAAACTCAGTTCGGGCAAACTGGCGCCCGTCCTCCGGACATTGAAGGTGCTGCGGGAGGAAGGAGTCTGGCTGGAAATCACCAACCTGGTGATCCCGGCATGGACCGATGACTCTGATACCATCAAACGCATGTGCGACTGGCTGTGCGCCAACGGCCTGTCCGACGCACCGCTGCATTTCAGCCGGTTCACGCCTCTGTATAAACTGAGCCAGCTTCCTGCCACACCGGCTGCGACACTTGAAAAAGCATACGACATTGCATTGAAATCCGGGATACGATTTATCTACCTGGGAAATATTGCAGGCCACTGGGGAGAGAACACCAGCTGTCCCGGGTGCAGAAAAACGATCGTGGAACGGCGTGCGTTTACCATTCTTGCCAATCACATCGAACAGGGGAAGTGCAAATTCTGCGGAGAAAAAATCCCCGGAAACTGGCGTTAGTCAGGTTTTTTTTTATCTTTTATATATCAGCAAAATTTGACTGCAGGGAAGTTTCGGGCAAAATATTCTTTTCACCGCTTCGCCTGCTTCGCGGTTCTCTTCTTATAATGACTTGAAAGGATTAAGTGATGGCAACACCGGAGTATGTTTTTTTTGACGGCAAAATTGTACCCTACCATGAAGCAAAAGTCGGCGTGTTAACGCACGGATTGAATTACGGCACCGGAATTTTCGGCGGTATCCGCGGTTATTGGAACGACACGGAAAAACAAATGTTTGTGTTCCGGCCGCTCGATCATTACAAACGGTTTCTTGATTCAAGTAAGATCCTGCGGATGGAGCTTCCGTATACCAAAGAAAGTCTGACGGAAGCCACGCTCGAGTTGATACGAAAACAAAATTTCAGGGAAAATGTCTATATCCGGCCGCTGGCATTTTACGGCGACGAGATCATCGGTGTGCGGCTGCACAATTTAACGCCGCGCATGGCGATTTCGGCTGTCCCCTTTGGAAAATATATCGAGCAGGAGGAAGGCGCGCATGTCACGATTTCGTCATGGTGGCGCGTGGAGGATAATATGATTCCTGCGCGGGGGAAGATCGTCGGCGCCTATGTGAATTCCGCGCTCTCCAAGACCGATGCGCAGCTCTCCGGATTTGACGAAGCCATTGTGCTCAGTCAGAACGGCCATGTCTCCGAAGGATCCGCCGAAAACATTTTTATGGTGAAGAACGGGGTTGTGGTTACGCCTCCGGTCACGGAAAATATTCTGGAAGGCATTGTGCGCCGGACATTCATTCAATTGTTGCAGGATGAACTGGGCGTGGAGGTGCAGGAACGCTCCATTGACCGGACCGAACTGTTCCTCGCGGATGAACTCTTCTTCGGAGGCACGGGGGTTCAGCTGGTTTCGATCACCAAAATTGACCACCGCAACATCGCAGACGGCAAGATGGGTCCGCTCACCATGAAACTGCGCGACGTGTTCTTTGATGTGGTCTTCGGCAGGTCGGCAAAGTACCGCAATTGGTGCATGCCGGTTTATAAAAAATAGAAATGGCCTCACTTCGCAAAATGAATCGAAAGCCCGGGAGTTCTTCATTCCCCGGGCTTTTGTTTTCTCAAGCGGGCCCCGGCGCATCACGCTCCCATACGCTCTCTCTCGTTTCCATTGGCTTTGCTTCCATGATCTCGCAGATTCTTCTCCTCAGGGAATTTCTGGTCAGTTTCTACGGCAATGAATTGAGCATCGGAATTCTCTTCGCCTGCTGGCTGCTCTGGATCGGCCTCGGCAGCGCCGCCGGGAATTGGGCAGTCAGCCATCTTCGATCGCTCTCCACTTTGTTCATCGGGATTCTTGCCGCTGCGCCGCTCGTCACCGGCGTGCAAATCCTCGCTGTCAAGTTTGTCCGGGCAATCATACACACGAATACCGGAGAATTGCTCTCGCTGCTTGACCTGCTGGGATATTCGTTTCTTGTTCTGAGCGGCGGGTGTTTTTTATGGGGGCTGCTGTACACTCTCGGGGCAGCGCTGCTGAACGGAGAAAAGGGAAATGCCCGGTCCGGAGTCAACAGGGCATACATCCTTGAATCGTCGGGGAGTGCAGCAGGCGGGCTTTTCTTCTCATTCGTTTTCGTCAATTTGTTTTCGACGCTGCAAATTCTTCTCGTCACGCTCTTCATGGTGTGGAGTATCGTCATCCGGCTGGCGCCCAGCGAAGGGAAACGGTTTACACTGACTTCGTTTGCCATGCTTGCCGCCGTGTGCGCCTTGCTCCTCCAGCCCGTGCGGTCACTGGAATATAAAATCAATGCTGCCCAGTGGTCGTCCATCAACCCGCAGCTGACGTTCATCCGGTCGATGGATACCAAGTATCAGAATCTTTCTCTCCTGCGCTCAGAAAATCAGCATACGGTATTTTCAGATGGACGGCCTGCTTATACCATTCCCAATACCTACGATGCCGAATTGCTGATCCATTCCATCATGGTCCAACGGCCCGATGCAAAACGTGTGCTCATATTGGGCGGGGGGTTCAACGGCGTGCTGCGGGAGATTTTAAAATATCCGGTCGGGAGCGTGGAGTATGTTGAAAACGATCCTGCACTGGTGCCGTTCGTTGAACCGGCGACCGGCCGGAGAGACCGGGATGCGCTGAACGACTTGAGGGTCCGCATCATATCGGCGGATGGAAGGGAATATCTACGGGGGAAAATGACTTCCTACGATGTTATTGTGATGAATGTCGGCGAGCCGTCAACGGCAAGTTTGAACCGGTTCTATACCGTGGAATTCTTCCGGCTCTGCCGTCAATCGCTGACGGCTCAAGGGATCTTCGCCTTTTCATTTCCTTCTTCTGCGGAATATCTTGCGGGAGAATTAAAATATCTCAATGCGTGTCTCTACCGGACGTTTCGCCTCGTCTTCGATCATCCTCTGTTGATCCCGGGGACTCATGCCGTACTGATCGGAACACCGGACAGGAAGCCGCTGATGGCTCAGCCGGATACTCTTGCGCTCCGGTACAGCGCTGCCGGAATTTCCGCCGAATATTTTTCCAGATATTCATTTGAAGAATTAATGCCTCCCGACCGGGTTCAGTATATCACCCGTACGCTGGATTCGGCAGTGTCGGTCCGGGTGAACACCGACAGAAATCCTGTCGCATATTATTATGATATCCTGCTGTGGAATCGGTTCCTCCAGGGAGGCAGCTGTTTTATATTCATGATAACACCGAATTGGATTGTTGCCACCGGCGTCATGATCGTTGGATCAATTCTTCTGATGTTCCTGCTGCAGCGACGGCGGCCGGAAAAACAACGGCGTTCCGCGTGTGCAGCGATCGTTGCCGCCTGTGGAATGACGGGGATGGCGATGAATATTCTCCTCCTGCTTAATTTTCAGGAGACCTTCGGATCGATATTCGAAATGGCTGGGGCGATGATGGCTTCCAACATGCTCGGCCTGGCGTTCGGTGCGCTGGCGGCATCCCGGCTTCCCGGGAACGTGCGGCCGGCGGTTCTTTTGCTTGCAGCCGTTGCAGCGCTTTTTTCTGCTGTCCTCCTCCTGCCCCTTGTTCTGGATTTCTTAATATCGGTGCGCCTCATGCCGTTCACACTCGGTGCGGCGTTGTTCAGCGGCGGGTTGGTCGGGACAGTGTTCGGACTGGTGAACCGGATATATCTCCAGCACTCATCAACTATGGGAAGTATGTACGCGTTCGATGTCTTCGGCTCATCGCTTGGCGCACTCACGATCTGTTCTGTTCTGCTGCCGGTTCTGGGAATTCAAAACACCGCGCTCGTTCTCGCGTTAATTCTTTGTCCTGCACTCGCAGCAGCGGGATTGATGAAAACATCTTTCGGGGATAGGAAGGACCCGGGGGAGTTTTCTTATTGAAGCATGCGCAGGACCTGTTTGTCAATCCCCGGCAAATTTTCACCGCGAAGATATGCCTGCATATAAGTGGTCACAAACGAGCGGCTGCCTGCCATGAGCGTAGCGGTCAGGGCAGGCCTGCCGAGGCGCTTATCGATCTCGAATGCCATGCGCATGCCGGCTGTCGCGCCGTAATTCCCTTCAAATGATCCGGAGAGGTTGGCGTTCATTAATAATTCCTCTGCCCGGGACCTGGTCAATTTCGGAGACGCCAG
>RPQN01000123.1 GCA_003819715.1 Ignavibacteriota bacterium
ACCGGATTTTGCCACGCTTCGGGACCGGACGGCCCATAAAACCAAAAAGTTAATTTACTCGGTGCTCAGTCTCGGCTGGCGGTTTTCTCACCGGCACTGGTCGCATTACGAACGGATGTATCTTATTCTGGCAGGTTTTGCGACGCCGCTGGTGCTTTCCGTTCATACGATTGTCAGTTTTGATTTTGCAGTCTCTATTAATCCAGGCTGGCATTCGACCATCTTTCCGCCGTATTTCGTTGCGGGAGCGGTCTTTTCAGGATTTGCGATGGTTCAGAATGTTCTGATCATTTTACGGAAGGCGTTTAAATTTGAACACATCATCACCAGAAAGCATCTGGAAAACATGAATCTTGTCATGCTCCTGACCGGCGGTATGGTTGGATATTCCTATGTCATGGAGTTCTTTTTCGCTTGGTACAGCGGCAGCCCGTTTGAACGGTTTATGGCGGTGAATCGCGCGATCGGTCCGTATGCCGTTCCGTTTTGGATTATGGTTGCGTGTAATGTGTTATTTGTTCAGCTCTTCTGGTTTAAAAAAATTCGCACTAATATTCCTGCGATGTTTGTAATAGGAATTCTCGTCAATGTGGGGATGTGGTTCGAACGATTTGTTATTATTGTGACGTCGCTATCGCGCGATTTTCTTCCTTCAAGCTGGGGATTATTTACTCCGACAATCTATGATTTCGGCATTTTATCGCTCGGGTTTGGGTTGTTCTTTACTCTGGTGCTGATATTTGTCCGATTCCTTCCATCGGTTGCGATGGCGGAATTGAAATCGATTGCCGGCAGTGTTCATGCGGTACAACCATAACGGCCATGGTAGAAAAAACACTCTATTCCATCACTGCACTCTTTAATACACCGGATGAAATTATCCTTGCCGCACAGAAAACAAGAGAAGCGGGATTTGTCCGGTATGATGTCCACACACCGTATCCGGTCCACGGGATGGATTCTGCGATGCGGCTGAGCACATCGAGAATTGGACTCTTTGCATTTATCTTCGGTGTGCTTGGCGCGGTAAGCACCATCTTGTTTATATCGTGGGTGACCATTTCGGACTATCCATTGGTTATTGGCGGAAAACCATTCTGGTCCTGGCCGGCGTTTGTCCCGGTCACATTTGAAGTGACGGTGCTGTCCACGGCGGTGCTTTCGACGATTGCCATGATCGTGTTCTATTTTAAATTTCCGAACAATGCACACCCGCTGCACGATACCGCATATATGAAAAGCGTTTCATCCGATAAGTTCGGACTTTGCATCCAGGCAAACGATCCGATGTTCAAAGAAGCAGCGGTGAAAGACTTTCTCCGGAAGATCGGTGGCAGGGAAATTACGCCGATATATTTCGATCCTGATGAGATCGATCATGGGCAGACTCTTTTTGATGTGAAATTTCTCGGTGTACTCGCGGTGGTCGCACTGACCGTCTCGGCGGTGACATATTTTTCATTAAATGTCCTGCTTAAGATTCAGCCGTTCAACTGGATGGCGGAACAGAATAAATTAAAGGCGCAGCAGGCGAGCCCTCTCTTCCATGACGGTATCGGAATGCGTTCTCCGGTGGAAGGTACCGTTGCTCGCGGATATTTGCCGTATCCGTTTAAAGGAAAACCCGAAGAAGCGGGGAATTTTCTCGTCAATCCTCTTGTCCCGACGCAGAAAGTCCTGGACGGGGGAAAATCAAAGTATCTTACTTACTGCAGTCCATGTCATGGCAACTTTGCGCGGGGCGACAGCCGCCTGCAGGGACAATTCCCCAGTCCTCCGACTCTCCAATCGGACAAAGTCCGCAATTGGACCGACGGCAGAATTTATCACGTCATCACCGAAGGACAAAATGCGATGCCGAGTTACGCCCCGCTCATTTCTCCGGATGACCGATGGGCGATTATCAACTATATCCGGGTTCTCCAGCGTGCACAGAATGCGAAGAAATCTGATTTCAAATGAGTGAACGTCCGACAGCGCAGATGAATATGAAAAAGCCCATGGCGCAAAACGTGGTACGGCTTGGCTGGATATTATTCAGCCTGGGCATCCTCATCTGTGTCCTCGGGTACTGGACTGATTCGAGATTGGCCGCCTTTCATAATATTGTCGGATTTTTATTCCTCACGAGCATAGGTCTGGGAGCGCTCTTTCTTATTGCGCTTGACTATGTTGCCGGTTCGGTCTGGAGCGTCCCGATGCGCCGTGTCAACGAATTTCTTGCGGCGCTTGTTCCATTTACCGCGCTGCTCGCGCTGCCCGTTTTATTCTTTCTTCCGGAAGTGTTCAGCTGGGCAAAAGCTGAATCGGCGGTTCTCGACCCGGTTGTTGAATCAAAAAGGCTCTATCTCAATGTTAACTTTTTCATTATTCGTTTTGTTGTACTCTTTATCATATGGACCGTATTTTATTACGTCATGACGGGGAATTCAGTTAAACAGGATTTGACAAAAGACCAGAAGCACACCCGGTGGAATATCAGGCTGGGCGCAGCATTTATGCCCGTGTTTGCATTCGGCATCACCGCCATCGCTATCGACTGGAGTATGAGCCTTGAACCGCACTGGTATTCCACGATTTACGGAGTGTATTATTTTTCCGGAACGGTCATCGCTGCGCTGGCCGCTGCGACCTACATTATTATCCAGCTGCACGAGCATGGTTATCTGCAAAATCTCCGCAGCGATCATTTTTATAGTCTCGGCACGCTCCTGTTTGTATTCGTGAATTTCTGGGCTTATATCGCATTCAGTCAATTCCTGTTAATTTGGTATGCCAACATCCCTGAGGAAACGGTTTGGTTTATAATGCGATGGAAAAATGGCTGGCAGGCGGTGTCGATTTTGCTTCTTCTCGTCCAGTTCTGGGTTCCATATTTTATGCTGCTTTCACAGGAATCCAAGATGAATTTGAAACGGCTGAAATTTATGTCCATTTGGCTGCTCCTGGCGCACTTGCTCGATCTCTATTGGCTTGTCATGCCGACCTACAATTCTGGAGTGCCTCTCAGCTGGACGATGATCGGAGTTCCATCATTGTCCGTCGGATTGACAATACTGGTGCTCGCGTGGAATATGAAGCGTAAAAACATAATGCCCATAGGCGATCCCCGGCTGAAGCGTGGTTTGGAATTTCATTTATAACAGCACGGAAGGCAAGGATTGAACCGGCATCACTCTAACGACGAAATTGACTGGAAGGATTTAAAACGGAAGCCCGAAAAATTATTTGGATTTTCGTACTTCTATGTTCTCGCGGTCTTGGTTGGAATTGGATTGCTCTATATCTCGAATCTGAATTCGATTGGCAGGAACGCGGTGAATCCTACCGTGTTTCCGGATTCAGCGGCACGGATCAGCGATATCCCGCTGCAGAGTCCGCGGATTATTCCGCCGGTCGATGTGCTGAAGGCCGGATTCTCTTCTCCGGAATTGATAAAGCAGGGGCGTGATTTATTTAAAGCAAATTGCAGTTCCTGTCATGGCGATAATGGAGCGGGAGAAGGACTGTCGGCGGCAATGCTGAATCCAAAGCCCCGTAATTTTCATATCCTGAAGGATTGGAAAAATGGTTCGAAGGTCACGCAGATGTATAAAACATTAGAGGAAGGAATACCGGGCAGCGGAATGGCTTCTTATAATTATCTGCCGCCGGCAGATCGGTTTGCGTTGATTCATTATATTCGAACATTCGCCAATAATCAGCCGGCCGATTCGATCGGCGATCTCAAAGCGCTGGATGCAGCATATCAGCTTGCACAGGGAATGAATGTGGCCGGACAAATTCCCATAAAAAAGGCATTGCGATTAGTCGTGAATGAAAACATTGCCGGTGCTGAACTTGTTCATAAATCAGTCTCACAGCTCAACGGGTCTCAAGATCCCGGGGCGGTTTTGCTCAAGCGAGTCATGGTTGACGAACAAAGAGTCATGAAGAGCGCGGTCTCTCTGAAAGATCGAGTGAGAAGTGTTGATGATTTTATCAAAATGGTCACCGCCGATCCGCTTCATTCCGGGTTTAAAGCGAGCGTTATCCGGTTGTCGCCGGATGAATGGAACAGACTTTATCATTATGTATTTTCAGTTGTTCGATAGGAGCATAACGTGAAAAGAATCCTTATGAGTTATATCGTTCCCGGTCTCTTGCTTGTCTTTCAAGCAGCGGCGCAGGAAGTAAAACCGCCGGTTGGGATTGTTGAAAAGCTCGGACAGACATTACCGATGGATGTCGAACTGTATGATGAAACCGGCGCGCTGGTACCGCTGAAGTCGATCCTGAATAAACCGACCATCGTGATGTTCGTCTATTACAAATGCCCCGGTATCTGCAGTCCGCTGTTGACTGAGGTCGCAACGGTCATAGATAAAATGGATCTTGAACTCGGCATAGACTATCAAGTTCTCACGTTAAGTTTCGATCAGAATGAACGACCCGAGTTGGCGCAGGAAAAAAAGGACAATTATCTCGCCGAACTCAAAAAAACGGTCGACCCGAATGGCTGGAGATTTTTTACGGGCGACAGCGTCAATATTCACCGATTGACCGACGCTGCAGGATTTTATTTTATGAAAAGCGGGAATGACTGGATTCATGCCGCGACGCTTATTGCCGTCTCTCCGACGGGAAAAGTGACGCGCTATCTCTACGGGATCCACCAGCTCCCGCTGGATGTCAAACTCGCAGTGATCGAGGCATCAGAAGGAAGGACGGGTGCCACCATTTCCAAGGTGCTCAATTTCTGCTATGCGTACGATCCGGAGGGAAGACACTATACGTTCAATGTTGTCCGTATCAGCGGAGTGGTGATTGTCGGACTTGTTGCGGTATTTATGTTTGTGTTTGTCGTGAAGCCAAAACGGAAAGGCGAAAGGTAGCTGAAAAATGAAACCAGCAACGATTGCCGCAGAGCCGGATTTTTATCACGAGAAGAAGGGATTGCCGGGGATCTTCGGATGGATATTCAGTACCGACCATAAACGGATCGGTATTCTGTATCTGGTGACGATCATTTCATTTTTTCTGGTCGGAACGACCATCGGTGTGTTGATGCGGCTGGAAATGTTGAATCCGGAAAATACCATTGTCACCGCGCAGACCTATAATACTTTTTTTACGCTGCATGGCATCATCATGATATTTTTGGTTCTTATTCCCGTCTTCCCCGCAGTGTTTGGCAATTTTTTTCTCCCGCTCATGATCGGAGCAAAGGATGTCTTTTTTCCCCGGTTGAATCTTTTATCATGGTGGCTTTTTATCGCCGGCGGAACTCTTGCACTGGTTTCACTTTTCCTTCCGGGCGGGGCTCCCGATACCGGATGGACATTTTATGTCCCGTACAGCATCCGGTCCAATACCAATATTATTCCTGCGCTCATGGCGGCATTTATCCTTGGATTTTCTTCAATTTTGACCGGGTTGAATTTCATTACCACCATCCACCGTATGCGCGCACCGGGAATGAGCTGGTTTAAAATGCCATTGTTCGCCTGGTCGTTATATGCCACCGGGTGGGTACAGGTTCTCGCCACACCGGTTATTGGTATTACACTTCTTCTCGTGACGATCGAACGGCTGTTCGGAGTCGGCATCTTCGATCCGACTCTCGGCGGTGATCCTGTTCTGTATCAGCATTTGTTCTGGATGTATTCTCATCCGGCGGTTTATATCATCATCCTCCCGGCCATGGGAGTGGTTTCAGATATCATCCCGGTATTTGCCCGGCGCACCATTTTTGGGTATAAATTTATCGCGTATTCCAGCATCGCGATTGCATCCGTCGGCTCGCTCGTGTGGGCGCATCATATGTTTACCGTCGGCATGAGCAATACAGGAATGTTTATGTTTTCCCTTTTAACTTTTCTTGTTGCGATTCCAAGCGCAATTAAGGTATTCAATTGGGTTGCGACACTCTACAAAGGCTCGATTGAACCTGAAGTGCCGCTTCTGTTTATGCTGGCCTTCATTGTCCAGTTCAGCATCGGCGGACTCACCGGCCTGATGCTCGGAGCACTCTCGGTCAATATTCATGTCACCGATACGTATTTCGTGGTAGGCCATTTTCATTATGTGATGTTCGGCGGGACCGGATTTGCCCTCTTCGGCGCGCTGCATTACTGGTTTCCGAAAATGTTCGGCAGGATGTACAATAAACGTCCCGCGTTTTACGGATGGCTGTTCATGACGGTCGGATTTAACGTCCTTTATTTCCCGATGCTGATCATGGGATATCTGGGCATGCCGCGAAGATATTATCATTACCTTCCTCAGTACGAACTGCTTCAGCGTATTGCAACGGTCGGTTCATGGGTGATGGTGATTGGTATTTTGCTCCTGCTGGCCAACCTGATCATTTCTCTGAAGAGAGGGAAAAAGGCCCCGGCAAATCCGTGGGGAGGGAAAACTCTTGAATGGTCCGTCTCTTCACCGCCGCCCACTGAGAATTTCCATGAGATCCCGGTCGTCTCGACAGGCCCCTATGATTATTCAGAATACGAACGCACCGTACCGGAGGCGAAGTGAAAGCGGTGGTTATCGAACACCGGCACCGGGACGATGTCGGGTCCAGAATGGGGCTGTGGCTGTTTCTCTTCAGCGAACTCATCCTCTTCGGAGGCATGTTTATCATCTACGCCGTCTACCGGTTCAAGCATCCGTTGGAATTTCGCCTCGCGGCTGAAGAGCTTGACCCGTTTATCGGGACGGTCAATACGATCATCCTGCTGACGAGCAGTCTGACGGTGGCAATGTCGATTACCGCTGTTCAAGAGGGCAGAAAAAATCTTTCCCTGGCACTGCTCGGCGTGACGTTCATTCTTGCTGTCGTGTTTCTGGTGAATAAATACTTTGAATGGAGCCATAAGATTTCTCTCGGAATTTATCCTCAATCACCGGATCTGATCAACAAACCGCCGGGGGAAATATTGTACTTTGGACTCTATTATGTCATGACCGGACTGCATGCCCTCCATGTGATCATTGGGATGGCAGTGCTTGCGGTGATGGGGGTATACGTTGCACAAGGGAAAATCAACCAGCACTCGTATGTCCGTCTCGAAGCGGGAGGGCTGTACTGGCATTTAGTCGATATCATCTGGATCTTTTTGTTCCCGTTATTTTATTTGATTCAATAATGCAGGGGATGGTTATTGAGATATGAATACTTCCCATGATAAAAAAAACCATGGAGCCGCACCGCCTGAGGAGTCTCAGCCGCACCAGGTCATCAGCTACAGCCGGTATGTCCTGAATTGGCTGGGACTGCTTGCGCTCACGTGTGCCACGGTGACGTTTGCCGGGATCAATCTGGGCCGCTGGATCATTATCACTGCGCTCACCATCGCATCGGTGAAATCGCTGCTCGTGCTCAACCTGTTCATGCATTTGAAATTTGAGGACCGGATTTTCAGAGTCTTTGTCGGCGTCGCGGTGGTCACCTTTATTATTTTTATCTCATTAACCTTTTTCGATTATGCGTTTTATTAAGCGGGAGTGAATCTATGTTTTCAGGTTCATCACCATTTTCTGATAGTGTTGATACGACGTTTCTCGCAATCACCGCGGTTTCTCTGGTTGTTTTTTTAGGCCTGGTGACTGCGATGGTGTATTTTGTTATGCGGTATAACCGGAAGAAAAATCCGCATCCGACGAACATCGAAGGGCACATTCCGCTGGAACTCACATGGACTATTGTTCCGCTGGTGCTCTTTATGGGGATGTTTTATATGGGATGGAGAGGATATCTATTGGAATTCGATATACCGGACCATGCGGTCCCGATCAAGGTGACCGCCCAGATGTGGAAATGGACTTTTGAATATCCGAATGGCGTGCAAACCGATACCCTTTATGTCCCGATGAACACGCCTATTAAATGCATCCTCCATTCGGTGGATGTCAACCATTCGTTCTATATTCCTTCGTTCCGGATCAAAAAAGACGTTATTCCGAATCGTGAGAATATCATGTGGTTTAAAACAGTACGCAAAGCAGCCTACGATATTGCATGTGCGGAATATTGCGGATTGAATCATTCCTATATGTATACGAAGGTGATCTCTCTGGATTCAACCGGTTTTGATCAATGGTACCGGATGATATCCATCCAGCAGTCAAAACCCATTCTTCCGTTTATCAGCGCGGTGAAACAACCGGATTAACATTATGGATTTCCTGAAAGATATTGCCGTTCCCCAATCACTGGAACATTTCCATCTGCTTGTTCTTGTTTCGACGATCAGTGCCCTGGTGTTTATTCCCTATGTAGGATTTGTGGCAGGATCATCAATTCTCTCTCTGTGGTATGATCGTAAAGGACGACGTGAACAGAATGCTCTTTTTCTTCAATTCGCTCACGACCTTATTGACGGTGCATTATTCAACAAGACACTCGTTGCTTTTCTTGCTGTTCTGCCGGGATTATCCCTGGTGTTTATTTATGCACAAATTCTGCAGAGAACACCGTCATCCGGGGTGAGTCTTGCCGGCTTTGGTTTCTTATTCCTTGTCGCAGGGCTCGTTCTTCTCTACTCCTTTAAATACACGTTCCGTGTTCAGGATATTCTTGGTTCGTATCAGCAATTGCTCAAGAACCAATCCCGGAAACAGGAATTTGAAAACGCGGCCTCCTATCAGAAGTCGAACACACAAGCCCATCTTCGTTCGGGCAGATATGGTACGTTCTTTCTTCTTGCCGCATATATCCTTTACTCGGCTGCGGCGGGTGTGACGGCAAATCCTCTTCTTTGGGATTTGGACTCCTCCGTTGAATTGTTTATTTCACCGGATGTCTGGTTAAAAGTTATCGAGAGTGTTTTTATAAGCATTGGGATCACCGGCCTGGGAATACTGTATTTTACGTTCTCCGGAAAAAAGCAGATGGATCGTACGCCGGATTGCTCATCGCTGGCAAAAATAATCGGGACCCGGTTCAGTATCATCGGACTCCTGGGCCTTCCGATAACGACGTTATTCAACATTGCGGCGATCTCCGAGCAGGCCGCCACCGGTCCAAATTATGCTCTGGCCAGCGTTGCGGTGATATTCTTTTTCCTTTCCGCACATTTTATTTACGGCTATACAAAGCTGCTTCAGCCCGCGGCACTCACCGCGGGATTCGCATTGTTCTTCATTGCTGCCGGCGCACTTATTGTCAGCAGCAACCTTGCTCTCGGAACAGCGGCGCGTCAACAACTGGCGGTTCTCGCGTTTGCGCATGACAAATCTCTCGAAGAGTTAAAATCGTCTCTCGGAGTCATCGCAGTTTCCTTTACCGGGGAAGAAATCTATACGACCCGGTGTGAATCCTGTCATCTCTTTGACAGGAAAAAAGTAGGCCCGCCGTATCAGGAAACAGTGCCGAACTATCAAGGGAGGAAAGCAGAACTGGTTTCGTTTATACTCCATCCTGTTAAAAAGAATCCGGATTATCCCCCGATGCAAAACCCGGGATTAAAACCGGCCGAAGCGGATTCTGTTGCCAGCTATCTTCTGCGAAGGATTGCAGCGGCCATTCCTTCGGGGGATAAAAAATGAAATATCTCACGTCGTTAGCCCTCCGCCATACCAGCAGTTTTACCGATTACATCGTACTGATGAAACCGGAATTAACGCTGCTCTCCGTATCTACGGCGGTCGGGAGCGCATACATCGCTCTCCAGGGATCGGCTCATTATGTCCTTCTTGTTCATACGTTGATCGGGACGATCCTGATCGGCGGCACCGCCGGGACGTTGAATCAGTACTTTGAACGCCGGTATGATGCCATGATGAAACGTACCGAACGCCGTCCGCTGCCGGCCGGGAGGATTCAACCGGTCGATGCGCTGATCTTCGCGGTGGTGATCGGTATCGCCGGAGTGACCTATCTCGCACTCTTGACCAACTGGGTCGCGGTGACTCTTTCAATAATTACTCTCGTCAGTTATCTGGCGCTGTATACTCCATTAAAAAGAGTGACCCCTTTTGCGACGGTGGTCGGGGGCATTCCAGGGGCGCTGCCGCCCCTGATCGGATGGGCGGTCGTTCAAGGCAAACTCCCGCTTGAAGCCTGGTCGCTGTTTTTAATTTTATTTTTCTGGCAGATGCCGCATTTTTTATCGCTTGCCTGGATGTTTCGGAACGATTATGCGCGCGCCGGATTCCGGCTGCTGACCGTTCTGGATGCGGACGGTACTGCGACCCGCCTGCAAATTCTGGTCTATGCTCTCGCGCTCATTCCCGCTTCGCTGATGCCGGTGTTCGTTGGGATGACGAATACGACATATCTGATCTGCGCCCTGTTCCTGAATCTTGGATTTCTTTCGGCGGCTATTTATTTTTACCGCGCACGCACCAACGCGGCCGCACATACACTCTTTTATACCTCGATTTGTTTCCTGCCCGCACTGTTCCTGCTGCTGATGGTCCTGTAGTTGCCTTTGGAGCGGGGCTTTCTTACTTTACATAGTACACATTGATCGATCAACCGAAAAACTTCAGAATGCACTGGTGCGGTGCGCGGAAAAGGAATCTGTATGGATCCGATAAAGGAAGATGAATCCGGATTGTCCTCGAAAATGGCATTATGCGTTGCCGCCATTACGATGGTAGGAATCGACGGGGTCTTTAAAGAAGAAGAATTGGCAAAACTCCGCAAATTAATTCATACCGATGAAACGGCGTTTTTAAAAGCCTTCAGTTTTTACAATGACCGGCCCCTTGATGTCTGTATCAAAGTGGTCTCTGCCAAACTCACCGATGAACAAAAACGGGCGACCTATCAGATCCTTTACGAACTGGCACAGGTGGACAGGGATTTTGCAATATCCGAACAGGATCTTCTCAGTCAGTATGCTGCTGAATTCAGATTGACGAAAGAGTTTGTTTCCTCCGTCAAAGACCTCCCGAGTCATAATTATAATCTAACCCTGTTCGAGTAATTGAATTTCAGCATTCGTTGTGGAGGAAGACGGCACTGATACACGGCATGCTCGAATGGTCCGCAGGAGCTGTTCTCGATCCCTGATTTCTTCATTCTTCCGTCATTCTCAATGCAGTGTACGAGAAATCGACAAAATCTCGTTTCTGATTTGAATACTGCTGCCGTCTAATAACTCTCTTCTGTAATTTCTACTTTTCCGCGAAAGATCACATGGATAAAGAGAGAATACACAATAACGATCGGCATGCCGATCAGAGCAATGATCAGCATCGTTTGCAGTGTCAACGTGCTGGACGATGAGTTATAAATGGTCAGGCTGTAATTGAGATCGAGAGAAGAAGGAACAAAACGGGGATAAAGACTCAGTGCCATTTGCCCCAGCATCGATACAATAATCAATGATGACGCGAGAAATGCAAGAAAATATTTTTCCGCTTTTAAGAAAATCGGGAGGCAGGTCGTACTCCCTGCGAACATCACAAGAAAGATATAAAATACCGGATTCCCGGAAATATGCTCGAAAAGATAAGGAGAAGCAATCCACGTCCATAGCGTTATGATAACGTAGAGAATAACATAATCCATCCAAAGATGGGATGCCCATTTCTGGCAACGAATGCGCAGATCGCCCTGGGATTTTGCTGCAAGATAGATGGCCCCATGCATCGTGAATAAGACAAGACTCAACACGCCGACACCGATGGAATACGGATTCAGCAAACCAAGGAATGTGCCGAGATAACGGCCGTTCACATCGATCGGTACCCCCCGAAGAATATTTCCGACTGCAACTCCAAAAAGAATGGCTGGAAATAAACTTCCGAGTCCGAACGCCCAATCCCATGTACGCCGCCAGATCGCAGAATCAACCTTGTTGCGGAATTCGAAGGACACGGCGCGGAAAATGAGCGCTGCAAGCAGGAGCATCAGGGCAATGTAAAATCCGCTGAACACCGTTGCGTACACTGCAGGGAATGCGGCGAACAGCGCGCCGCCTCCGGTGATCAGCCAGACTTCGTTTCCATCCCATACGGGGCCGATGGCATTGAAATGAATGCGCCGCTCATTCTCATCGCGTCCGAACAGCGACAGTATGCCGACGCCGAAATCAAATCCGTCCAGAATTGCATATCCCATGATCAGGAGGGCAACCAGCCAGAACCAAATCGTGTTTAAGTCCATGCGATATTCCTTCTATGAATTTGACGGCTGCGGCCCGTGTTGAACTTCCCGGACCAAAAGATAAACATACAATATGCCCAGAAGCAAATAGATCAGGCCGAAGAGGACAATGGAGAATCCAATTTCTCCTGCACTCACGGTTGCCGAATGTGCATCCGCCGTTCGCAAGAGGCCATACACAATCCAGGGCTGCCGGCCGACTTCTGCGGTTATCCATCCGAGCTGGCAGGCGGCAAGCGGCAGGGGAATAGACCAGATAAAAAGACGGAGCAGCCATTTCGTCTCAAATAATTTTTTTCTGCGAAGCTGAATGAAAGCATAGAGCGTGACTGCAATAAAATACATTCCCAGAACGACCATATTGTGGAATGAAACAAAGGTCAGCCAGAGAGGCGGAATATTCTCAGGGGGAAACTCATTAATGCCTTTGATGCGTGCATTCACATCC
>RPQN01000124.1 GCA_003819715.1 Ignavibacteriota bacterium
CGCTCAGTTATGCCCAAATTCTATCGGTCATCAGCAGAAGCCGGGACCAGGTGGTAAACTTCCATCTCGTTCCCACAACGATGGAAGTGATCATCGGGAAAGCAAGCATTGACAGCCTTGACGATTTACCGCTCGTGCAAATTGCCTATAATATCGACAAGCCGTCCCATCTCTTTTCCAAGCGAATGTTCGATATCCTCGTTTCCGGATTGCTCTTGATGACGGTTTATCCTATTTTTCGATTGTCTTCAGGTTTCGCAAAACCGAAGAAGAACGGTTTTCTTGCCGGGCTGCCGAGTGTTTTTCATGGAACGATGAGTCTTGTCGGGATGCCCGTTCATGAATCACGTCATGTGCAGCCGGCCGGTGCGGATCTGTACCTCGGAAAGCCGGGGCTCAGCGGATTGGTCCAGCTTCAGGATAACCGGATACTATCGGACGACGAACGAACACAATACGGTCTTTATTATGCGCGCAACCAGAGTGTGCTTCTTGATCTTGAAATACTTCTCAAGACGTGGCTGCAATACCGATCGGGTCGAAAGAAATCGCAGAGTACATAAGAGTGTGACAAGGAGATTGTTGTTATGGCAAAGGTTATATTGGATTTTGAACGTCCAATTCTTGAACTTGAACAAAAAATTTTGGAGATGCGCAATTTCGCAGACAACCTCGACATTGCCGATGAGATCGCAACACTTGAACAAAAGGTGGATCAACTCCGTATGAATGTGTACAGCAATTTGACACGATGGCAGCGAGTCCAGCTTGCCCGCCATCCGGATCGGCCCTATACACTGGATTATCTCCAGCTCATGACGGAAGATTTTGTTGAATTGCATGGCGACCGCCGTTTCGGAGATGATAAAGCCATTGTCGCCGGTTTCTGCCGGTTGGACAAGGAAACGGTTCTCATTGTCGGGCATCAAAAAGGAAGAGACACACGCTCCAACATCTACAGAAATTTTGGCATGCCGAATCCCGAAGGGTACCGCAAAGCACTGCGGTTAATGCAGCTCGCTGCCAAGTTCGGCAGACCGATCATCACGCTGCTCGATACACCGGGGGCGTACCCGGGGATTGGTGCTGAGGAGCGCGGCCAGGGCGAGGCGATCGCGCGCAATATGTTCGAAATGTCTCATCTCCCCGTACCGATTATCATCGTGGTCATTGGAGAGGGAGCTTCAGGAGGTGCCTTGGGCATCGGGGTCGGCGATCGTGTACTGATGTTTGAAAATTCATGGTACTCCGTGATATCGCCGGAATCCTGTTCCAGTATCCTCTGGCGGAGCTGGGAATACAAAGAGCAGGCGGCGGAAGCACTGAAGTTGACCGCACCTGATTTGTTGGAGCAAGGCGTCATTGATCGGATTATTCCCGAACCGAAGGGGGGCGCCCATCGTAATCCCAAGCTCATGGCACAGACGCTGAAAACCACGCTGCTGGAAGAGTTGAAAGCGCTGCAAAAAATTAAATCAGATCGGCTCGTTCATCTTCGTGTTGAAAAGTTTTCGAAGATGGGCGCGTGGAAAGAGAAATAAAAAGGGTAAAGGATGAGGTGTGAGGTTGTCGGACCATCACTCGACAGCGAGTTTGAGAGAGTAAATCTCCCCCATATTATAAAATAGATCGTATCAATGATTAAGCATACAACAGAGGTCCGTGTCCGATATGCGGATACGGATCAGATGAAAGTGGTCTATCACGGAAAATATCTTGAATATTTTGAAGTGGGGCGTGCCGCGTTAATCCGGTCGCTTGGACTGCCGTACTCGGAATTGGAGACCCGCGGAATACTTCTGCCGGTCATTGAGGCCTTCGCAAAATATCGAAGACCTGCCCGTTATGACGATTTGCTCTCTATCGAGTCCGTGGTTGCGGAATTACCTCAGGCCACGCTTAAAATTGATTATCAAGTATTTCGAAATCAGGAACAGATGCCGCTTGCAGAAGGGTACACGATCCATAGTTTTTTAGATGTCACGACAGGAAAACCAACACGACCGCCGGGCTATTTTACTCAAATTCTTCAAACGGCTCTGGCAGCATCTGAATAGTAAAAAATGGGATATCTTGAACACCGGCCGCTGATGAGGAACAGCTCATTATTCATCGCACATCGCTCCCCGCACTCCCATGCTCGATAAAATTCTCCGTCTCGGAAAAGAGACTGCTATTTACGGATTGAGCACCGTCGTCGGCCGCCTGCTCAATTTCCTTATTGTCCCTTTTTATGCCAATGTGCTCCTGCCGGCCGAAAACGGCGTGATCTCGAATGTCTATGCCTACATCGCTTTTGCCTACGTCATCTTTTGTTATGGAATGGAACCGGCATATATGCGGTTTGTTTCCTCCATGGAACTGGGCGATAAGAAGCAAAACTTCAGCGTTCCTTTCCTCTCCCTCTTTGTCACTTCCATGTTATTCGCGCTGGCGATCCATGTCCACTCACGTTCACTCGCATTGGTCCTGGGAATCAATCCGGCACAACACTCCTTTATTCAATATGCCGGCTGGATCCTCTGCCTGGACGCGCTGACGGTGATTCCGTTTGCTTCGCTGAGGATGGATCAGAAGGCGAAACGGTTTGCGTCGCTCAAAATATTGAATATCACAGTCAATCTCCTTCTGAATCTCGGATTGATCCTGGGTCTCGGAATGCATGCGGAAGGAGTCTTCCTGGCGAACCTCCTCGCATCCGGTTTTACGTTCCTCGCGATGATGGGGATCGTCGTCCGCCAGTTGACGTTCAAATTTCCCCGTGGATTATATAAGGAGATCCTTCATTTCGGCCTTCCCTACATACCTGCGGGACTGGCAGGCATCGCGATGCAGGTGATTGACCGCCCTATTGTTAAAGCATTGACCAACGACGCGACGCTGGGTATTTATCAGCTCAATTACCGGCTGGGCATTTTTATGATGCTCATTGTCGGGATGTTTGATTATGCCTGGCGGCCGTTTTTCCTGACCCACGCCAAAGATGCGGATGCAAAGCAGTTGTTCGCGAAAGTATTTACATATTTTATCATGGGGGCGATGACCATCTTCCTGGTGATATCGCTCTGGATAGAAGACATCGTTCGAATGAAGTTCTTTGGAAAACAATTTTTTCCGCCGGTTTACTGGCAGGGTGTTGAAATAGTGCCATGGGTACTTCTTGCCTATGTGTTCACCGGAGCGTACGTGGTCTTTGTCGTCGGCATCTATCTCGAAAAGAAAACAAAATATCTTCCGTTTGTCACCGGTGCAGGAGCGCTGCTCAATGTCGGCGCAAATTTTATTCTCATTCCCAGGATTGGCATTTTGGGTGCAGCGCTTTCAACGTTGTTGAGCTATATGGTCATGGCAGCAGGGATGTACGTTGCTTCTCAGCGTTTCTACCGGGTAGAATACGAATGGGTGAAAGTGATGAAGGTTGCCGGATCTGCTGCACTGATATTTATCGTTTTCCGCCTGCTGCAGTTGCAGCCGCTTGATCCGGCCGGACAGTTCGTGAAAGGGATATTGATCATCGCGTTCGGCGCTTCTCTGGTATTCCTGAAGGTGATCGATTCCAGGGAGATAGAGGAAGTAAAAAAGATGGTCCGCCGTCTCACCACACGATAATATCGTGTGAGTGGGTCAGGACTTGCCGGTCAGCAGCGGGAATGAAATAGTGACCGATGTGCCGATGGACGGTGTACTGCCAAATTGGATGTTCCCGCCGTGCATTTCCGTCAGACGTTTTGCAATCATAAGTCCCAGGCCTAATCCCTGCTGTTCGTGGCGTGCCCGGTCGAATTGCATAAACATTTGAATATTCTTGATTTGATCTTCGGACATGCCCCGTCCCTGATCTTTGATGGAGATGGTCCCCATGCCATTGATGCAGAAGGTCGAAAGAACGACCTGCGTACCGGGAACTGAAAACTTAAATGCATTATCCATCAATTGCTGCAGGATATGTTCCAGATATCGTTCGGATATGGCGATGGATATTGGCGAAAGGGACATGACAAGGTCGGCCGGACGGTTGGCGGAAGTTGCAAGCCTTTCTGCGACGCGCTTTGCAATCTCTTGAGCATCTCTGGAACCTTTTTGGCGCGACGCCGTAAGTTTTGCCTGGTCACTCGGAAGGAGCAGGCATTGCGTGTGGATCCAAAATTTTTCCAGGGTCTGATTCATCCGTACTGCCGAATCAAACAATGACTTCGCAATCTCTTTGACCTCTTCCGGATTCATACGGTCATAAGATTGAAGAAGTTCGGTCAATCCCAGGATGCCCGTCATGGGCGTTCGCAGTTCATGCGGCAGGGCACGGGTAATACTTTCACTTAACTCCTCTATGGCGCGCTGTGATTCATTTTTTCTCTTCTCCGCTTCCTCCAGGCGCACCTGAACGGCTTTAATAAAATCATCCACATCGATGGGTTTGAGGATAAAATCGCTGGCACCGAGATTCATCCCTTTTCGCAGGTGAGTGCGCGGGTCTTCTCCCGTTAAAAAAACAAATGGAATTTGGGCTGTCGATTCATGTTTGTGCAGTTCTTCCAGAGTCTGAAAGCCATCCAAGATGGGCATTCGGATATCGCACACTATGAGATCCGGCGGCGCCTTTAATGCCTGAGCCACACCCGCTTTTCCATCTTTTGCTTCTTCCATTTCATATCCAACCATTTCAAGCATCATCCGGATACTCATCCGCATGCCGGCATCATCTTCAATACACAATATTCGTTTTGCCATGAGGAGATCTTTACATTCGTTCGTTGGTAGTGAAATTTCAAAAAACCATATTAGAATTCATTTGATTTCAACAATCGACTGTTCGATGCAATATATACACCAAACGTACCAAATGAAAGAGGTTGAAAAATATGGCTAAAATCCACAAAAGAGGTCAACAGAATAAGTATTAATGACTTGAAATGTAAAATTGTTCATTAATTTGAAAATTTAATGAAGACATCTGTGTAGGCTATCAAAAATTGGTTCACTGATAGACCGGGATTTAGATTTGTGCATTTCTTGACTTTTCTGCTAACTTTATGTATCTTTTGCACTCAAAATTCAAAAAAAAGTATCATTTTTGTTAAAAATAGAGAGGATTTGAAGGTATAACATGGCTTCAACGTCTGATTTTCGTAATGGGATGGTAATAGTCTTTAATGGAGAATTACATAGGATTGAGGAATATATTCACCGTACGCCTGGAAATCTTCGTGCATTTGTTCAGGCGAAGCTTCGAAATCTGAGGAACGGCCGTATTACAGAGACCCGTTTTCGGTCCGGGGAAGAGGTGGAGGAAGTCAGAGTTGAAGTAAAAGAGTTCCAGTATCTCTTCCATGATGGCGCCAGTTATCAATTTATGGATAAAGAGAGTTATGAGCAGATGCCGGTTGACGAAAAGGCACTGGGAGAAGGGGCAAAGTTTCTAAAGGAGGGCGAAACGGTTCAGCTTCAAATGGTCGGTCTGGATATCGTCGGTGCAGAAATTCCACAGCATGTAGAATTACGTGTTACGGAAACCGTACCTGGCGTTAAGGGCGACACGGCCACCGGCGCGTTAAAACCAGCGACTGTCGAAACAGGGGCAAGCATCAATGTACCGCTCTTTATCAACGAAGGAGATGTGATACGTGTTGATACGAGATCGGGCAAGTATTTAGAGCGGGTGAACAGTTAATTGATTGTGCATTCCCATCGAAGAAATCTGCGTTGGAGAGATTTTTTAATACGGAGAACCGATGAACCTTTCTTACATTAAAAAAATTATCAAACTGGTCGAAAATAGTGCTATTGACGAGTTGGAGCTTGAAGAAGAAGGGACAAAAATCAAAGTTGCACGTAATCGTCATTCGGGGATTATGGTACAGGCGCCGAATGCTGCATCGTGGGCGCCGGCTCAAGCCGTTCCTGCGCACCAGCTGACGCAGTCAGAGCCGGCCGTTCCTCCGCCGTCCGCTGTTTCTGCAGAGTTAAAATATCATGAAGTCCGATCTCCCATTGTGGGTACCTTTTATCGTGCTCCGTCACCGGATGCCGAGCCTTATGTCGAGATCGGGCAGGCGGTACAGGTCGGTTCGGTGATGTGTATTGTGGAAGCGATGAAATTAATGAATGAAATAGAATCAGATTGCAGCGGTACGGTCGTGAAAATCATTGCAGAGAACGGCAAACCTGTCGAATATAATCAAGTTTTGTTTTTGATTGAGAAGGCATAGTGATTCATTCTCAATCTGGACACCGCACTCCTTTGTTCAAGAAAATTCTGATAGCCAATCGCGGCGAAATTGCGCTGCGTATTATCCGGGCTGCCCGTGAATTAGGAATTAAAACGGTCGCCGTGTATTCCGAAGCTGACCGCGATTCGCTTCACGTCAAATTTGCCGATGAAGCGGTCTGTATCGGCCCGCCTTCAGGTAAACAAAGTTATCTCAATATCCCCCGGTTAATCGCAGCCGCAGAAGTAACCGATGCCGATGCGATCCATCCCGGCTATGGGTTCCTCGCAGAAAATGCGAACTTCGCCGATATCTGTGCCTCTTCCGGTATTGCTTTTATTGGTCCTCATCCTGACGCCATTACTGCCATGGGCGACAAAGCGTTCGCAAAAGAAACCATGAAAAAAGCGGGTGTGCCGGTCGTTCCCGGCAGTGAAGGCACGATCGCAGGACTTCCTGAAGCAAAAAAGATTGCCGGGGAAATTGGGCTTCCCGTCATCATTAAAGCCACTGCAGGAGGCGGCGGGAGAGGAATGCGCATTGTCCGATCGATGGACGAACTCGAGAATGCGTTCCTCACGGCAAGTCACGAAGCGGAAACGGCATTTGGAAATGCCGCCGTTTATATTGAAAAATATATTGAAGAGCCGCGCCATGTTGAAATTCAAATCATGGCCGATCAGTATGGAACCGTGGTCCATTTCGGAGAGCGCGATTGCAGTATCCAGCGGAGGCATCAGAAATTAGTGGAGGAATCTCCGTCACTGGCGATGACACCGGAACTGCGCGAAGCCATGGGCAACGCGGCAATAAAGGGCGCAAAAAGCGTCAAGTATGTCGGGGCTGGAACGGTAGAGTTTCTCCTGGATAAGGATAAAAGCTTTTATTTTATGGAGATGAATACACGCATCCAGGTGGAGCACCCCGTTTCGGAAGAAGTGATGGGAGTCGATTTATTAAAGCTCCAGATCCAGATGGCTGCCGGCGAACGGCTGAAAAAAACAGTGTTGAAACCGCAATGGCATGTGATTGAGTGCCGCATTAATGCTGAAGATCCGGCAAAGGGATTCCGGCCCAGTCCGGGGAAGATTACCAGTCTTCATTTCCCGGGCGGTTTTGGTGTGCGTGTGGATACCCATATCTATGCCGGCTATATCATTCCGCCGTATTATGACTCGTTGATTGCCAAGCTCATTGTGAAGGCGAAGACGCGGGACGAAGCGATTACGAAAATGTATTATGCCTTGGATGAATTTATTATTGAAGGGATCAAGACAACGATTCCGTTCCATAAGAAGCTCATGATGGACGAAAAATTTAAAAGCGGCGATTTTGATACAAAGTTTATAGAATCATTTGTGTTTGAAGAGTAAATTTTGGACATTCCACGAAGACTGAAACGCCAGAATTTGCGGACCAATGTAACGGCGAACATCTTACCAACCATAAAAAAATTTCTGTGCACAAGAGGGTATTATGAACTTCCCTGAAAATGTGAAATATACGTCCGATCACGAATGGATCCGGGTTGAGGGAAAATTCGGCTGGATTGGAATTACGGATTATGCCCAGGGAGAACTGGGTGATATCGTTTATATCGAAGTTCCCGGGGCAGGTGCGACCATAGAGAAAGGCAAATCGTTCGGAACGATTGAGGCAGTGAAAGCGGTCTCCGATTTATTCGCGCCGGTTTCCGGTGAGATCGTTGAAACAAATGCAGAGACGAAGGACCATCCTGAAGCGGTCAACAAAGATCCTTACGGCGCGGGATGGATGGTGAAAATCGCGATATCCAATCCGGCGCAGCTGGATGCGCTTCTCGATGTGCAGGCATATAAAAAACTGGTAGGAAAATAGTCCGCACACAACACTGAAAATTCTTGGTAAGGCATACGCAGCTGCCTTGGTATGGCTTAAAGGATAGAGAGACCTGTGTGGAACAGTAAATCATCATTTAGAAATCCGTACACGCCATCCTCGAAAGACTCATTTCTCTCGTCGTCGTATATTCTTTACACCTGTTTGATTCTGACGGTGGTCATAACATTTCTGACCTATTTCAACCAGGCGCCGGATATCCATATCATCTTCATCGGGTTCAGTATTATCCTGTTGCTGTTCCTGGCATATCAAAATAGAAAATTGGGCGGATGGCTCAAGCGGCTCAATGCCCTCCTGGAACATTCCTCAAATCCGGTCCAGGTACTGGATGGCAACGGGATCGTTCAATATGCCAATCCTGCGTTTTTAGAATGGAGCGGAATTTGTGAACACTCCATTATCGGGCAGAAATTTTATGAACGCCTGAGCGTCTTGCCCCCAGCAGGGGAGATGGAAAATGTATGGTCCTCGGCACAAGAGGTGCTCCTGTCCGGGAAGGTGTGGATGGGGGAAGTGGAATTTGCGCGGGCAGACGGAAAAATTGCCTTGGCAGAATTGATCCTGTCTCCGGTTCTTGATGCAAACGGGAAACTGTGGGAGTGCGTCGCGTTGCACAACGACCTCGCAGAACAGAAAGAGTTCTCGCGGAAAATGACCGAGACACAGATGCAATATCGCAGCATTGTGGAAAGTTCTCTGGACGGAATTATCGTCGTACAGGATGAGCGGCTGGTGTACGTCAATCCCTCTGCCATCCATATCTTTGGATATGCCTCGATGGAAGAAATGTTCTCGCTTGCTTTTTCAGAGACGGTTGCTCCGTCGAGCAAGCCATTTATTTCAATGACGACGGACGGCCGTGCCTTGGGGGAAGAAGTCCTCAGAAATTATGAATTGCGCGGATTGACGAAACAGGGAAAGATCATAGACCTGGAAGTTAACGCCCATATTATCTCCTGGAACGACCATCCGGCAGTGCAGGCGTCGTTCCGTAATATCACCGAGCGGAAAATGCTCGAACGTGAGCAGGCGCTCTGGTTATGGGAACAGGAAACGTTAAGCAGTATTGACCGGAAACTCATCGGGGTGGTCGATTTACAGAAGATATTGACGGCTATTTTACAGTATACGTTAAACCTGACCCGTTCACATTTTGCAGGCGTTCTGGTGCTCGATGAACTAACGGGCCTGGTTCAATGGAAATCGATGTGCGGCAACACGCTCCAGCACGGGACGGAACTGTTCAGTCCGAACAAGACGCTCCATGAAATTCTAAAAACCGACACACCGCTGATTATTCAAAATTCCAGTTCCAACGCTCAATTTCCGTTCTCCGAGCTTGCTCTTCTCGAAGAAGAAAAACTGGTGACCGTCGCCTGGCTTCCGCTCATGGTCGAAGGGAGGCATAAAGGAATGCTGGTGGTCGGATACCGTCATGTCCACGAGTTTACCGCGCGTGAAATGCGCCTGCTGATCTCTCTCGCAGAGAAACATGCCATCGCCATGGTGAACGCCCAGTTGTATACCGATCTTCTTCAGCGCGAAAAAGAATTGGAATTCCTTTCCGGTGCCCGCGTGCAGGCACAGGAGGATGAACGAAGAAGAATTGCAAGGGAAATCCACGACGGCCTCGGTCAGATGCTCACCGCCATTAAATTCAATCTTGAAATCCTGGAAGATATGATCTCGGCGGGTCAGGAGGAACGGGAGCGCATCGACGATATGAAGAACCTGCTGGACAGCGTGATGAAGGAAGCGCGTGAAATTTCGTACAACCTCATGCCGAGTGTTCTGGATGATTTCGGACTGGCGCCTGCGCTTCAACTATTGGGCGAACAATTTGCAAATCGGACAAATGTGAAGGTTCAGTTTCAATCGTTTGGCCTGACCGACCGGCTGGAGAGCAATCTGGAAATCGGCCTTTACAGAATTGCGCAGGAATCTCTCAATAACATCTCCAAACATGCAGAAGCGACCGAAGTCAATATTCAAATCATTAATCATAACAACGGATTACGGCTCGTGGTCGAGGATAACGGCAAGGGGATCATGACACAGCCGGGTCTCATCCGTGCAACGGACAAAGGCGGCATGGGATTGCCGAGCATGCGCGAACGGGCTTCTTCGTTCGGCGGCGTGCTCACCATCGACTCGACGCCGAATTATGGAACATTGATCACGGTGGAAGTGCCGTTGAATACAGCAGAGCATCATGAATAAAATTCGAATTCTCCTGGCGGATGACCATCCTATGGTCCGAAGCGGCCTGATAAGATTATTAGAGTCGTACAAAGAATTTACCGTCATTGGTGAAGCAGGGGACGGTGAAGAAGCGGTCGAGATGACGCGGGCCATGAAGCCCGATATTGTCATCATCGATCTCTCGATGCCGAAACTTTCAGGAATTGAAGCGACCAAACTGATCAGGAAAAATAATCCCGAGACGAAAGTCCTGGTGCTGACGATGCACGACAACGAAGAATATGTATATCAGATATTTAAATGCGGCGCCGGCGGATATATGTTAAAAAATACAGGACGGGATGATCTGGCCGCGGCGATTCGTGCGGTCGCACAAGGCGGAACGTTTTTCAGCCCGCGGGTCTCGGAAATTATGGTGAACGCGTACCTGCGTAAAGCGGATGCACGGGAAGATCATGCGGCGGACCACGATGATATCCCGCTCACGAAACGCGAAAAGGAAATACTCTTCTTTATCGCAGATGGATTGAACAATACACAGATTGCCGAAAAACTGTTCATCAGCGCACGGACGGTTGATACTCACCGCACGAACATCATGCACAAACTGGACATCCACGATGCTGCCAATCTGGTCCGGTATGCCCTCGGCAAAAAGGGAAAACAACGGTTATGAATGTGATCACCTGAGAAAAAATACCGTACAGTCCTGCTGTCTCTTTATCAATGATTTGCACTCTTCACTAACCATTCAGATACGTTAACCGATTTCCGCGGCACCTCTCTATTAATATCAAAAAAAGTTTTTCATCACTCTATATAGTCCTAAAATTCATTTTCTCTTTTCTTCTACGGTAAAGAGCCGCTCACCCTGATAATGTGACTCATTTTAAAACCCCCATTTCACCGAAATCAGCCGATTTTCTCAGAATACTTGGTAACGTCTTGTAAATAATTACGGTAATTACCGTAGAGGCCTACGGTAGCACCTGTATTGTTTAAAATACGGTGATCAAACGATTCGCTTCAACTCATCGAAACCTATATTTACCACGGATAATAAAGGCCTTTCTCCATTTTCAAAGGGTATACCTATGAGCCAAATTAAAGTTCTCATCGCCGATGACCACCGGGATTTCAGGAAGGTTGTCCATGATTTTCTAGATCGGCTGCCAAATGTTTCCGTTGTCGGAGAGGCAACGGACGGGCATGATGCCGTCAGGAAAGTGGAGAATCTCATCCCTGATGTTGTGCTCATGGATATTTCGATGCCTTTAATGAATGGAATCGAGGCAACGCGGATAATCAAACAGCGATGGCCGGCGACGAAAGTGCTCATTGCGACGAATCATGACGATCCGTTGTACCGCAAGCAGGCGCTCGATGCGCGGGCAGATGGATTTATCCTCAAGGCTTCCATGAAGCCATCGCTCGAAGCGACGTTTGGAGTACAGCCTCCGACCATTCCGGTACCGTCAGATGTATCCATACAATAGAAAATCATATCAATAAAAACTCATCATAAGGAGCAATGCCATGTATAAATTAAAAATTCTTTTAGCGGACGATCACGACAGCTTCCGCCGGATCCTCATTGCGTTTTTACGAGCGCAAAAAAATATCGAGGTCGTCGGAGAAGCCGTCAATGGACAGGAAGCGGTCGAACAGACCGAACGATGCCATCCCGATCTCGTCCTCATGGATATTCATATGCCGAAGCAGAATGGTATTGAAGCAACCAAGGCGATCAAAAACCGATGCCCCGGCACGAAAGTATTTATCCTTTCGATGGATCCGAGCGAGTTTTATCGCAGGAACACACAGGAATTTGCCGATGGATTCATTGCAAAATCATCCATAAAGAATGCGCTGCTGCGGGTATTGGCGTGTGAACAGACGAATTATGAGTTGGCAAATGCAGTTGCGGCATAATGATCTGAGAACATTTTAAAGTCATCGCTCGCATGAATATTCTTAAACACATATTTCCCCGCGTCCTTTCGTGCGCTCTCGGTGTACTGGCGATTTCACTCAC
>RPQN01000125.1 GCA_003819715.1 Ignavibacteriota bacterium
CCGAATCCATTTTGGGAACAACGGCTCGCAAAATTACATCCCGTCAATGGTGAAACCTGGAAACATACACTTGGATCTCCTGACAGCACTTTCTTTGCAGCTTCATATTATAAAGAGGTGCAAACAATTTGCGGAAAATTTAACAATGTATACGGATTCAGTCTTTTTGAAAAAGGGGCTGGACATAGTGATACTCTACTGACCGCTTTCTATGCAGAAAACATCGGTTACATAGGAACTGGTTTGAACAGCGATCTCCAACCCATTGCCAGCGCTTCATACATAAATGTTTCAAATAAAGAATATGGCGCCTTATGGCCGGCTAAAAATCCAAAGCAGATAGGATTGACTAAGGGAAATAAAAATTATAGACTTGGAATCCAGGTCTTTGCATTGTACTCTTTTCTTGGCGTAAAGAACGTAACCAAACCGGTCGTAAAAGTACACTGAATGAACCAGAAGTAACTATTCAGCTCGACGCTGCCCACCTGCGTCCCTTCGGTGGGCAGGTCCACCGCATCCCGATTTATCGGGAGCCATTTCGTTCGGGGGCGATAGAAGGAGGCATTTTATGCAAATCAAGATAATTCATTTGATCGCAATTTCCCTTATTGCTTACAACGTTACGTATACCCAGGGCCTGTTTCCTCTCCATCATGGAGATTTGTGGCAATACATCATATATGATGAAGGGGGCTTGTATAAACATTTCTCTGTTTCCATTCTTAAAGACACAGTTTTGGAGAATGCCAGGAACTATGCTTACTGCTCCGGGTCTTTTCCAGCAAGATTCCTTCGCCAGGAAGGACAAAAGGTTTACGCTTATCGCGAGAGTGACTCATTGGAATTCGTCCTATTTAAATTTGATGCTTCGATCAATGATACAATAAGTCGATCCGGTGATTCATTAAATCCAAGATGTATTGTCCTTCGTAATAAGGGATACGATTCGCAGTACAAACAAAATATCTGGATTTTTGAGAATGTAAGCGGCGTCGTAACCCTGCAACGGTGGACCGTTGCTGACAACTTGGGGGTAGTGCAATGGGCAGGTGAGTTAACGCCGCGATACACACTCACCGGTGCACGTATCGAAGGCATCATGCGTTATGGAATTATTCTCTATGCAGGCCAGGATGGTGCTTTACAGAATGACAACTTAGTCTTATGCCAAAACTACCCCAATCCGTTTAATCCGAATACAATTATACGCTATCAGTTGCTATCGACCGGTGAGGTCGGTTTGAAGGTGTATGATATATTAGGAAGAGAGATAAGAACTCTCGCAGACGAATTACAAAAAGCAGGAGAGCATACTGTCAACTTTAATGCTTCAGGTTTATCAAGCGGAATGTATTTCTATCGACTAATAACAAAGGCAGGTATCCTGCAAAAGAAAATGCTTTTACTACGATGACTATATAGCGGCTTGAACGCGTTTAACTTTTCTTCATACTCAACTTCTTAATATCTCAACATCTCATCTTCTCAAAACAACGACCCAAACGTCAGAGTAATAAACAATCCCCCGAAGTTTTTAACAAATCCGCCATACATCACTTCTATTCCATCCGGGAATTGAGCGTAATAATATTTAACACTGAGCCCGGTGAGCGCTCCTTTTTCCATGCCAAAGTATGCGCCTGCTCCGATAAATCCGCCGAGCGTGTATCTCATTTTGCCGTACTTCAAGCCGGTGAAAAAATCGATTTTACCCGGATCGGTATAGAGATACGATCCATCGGTGCCGTAATAATCCGTGGGATGTGCATACGGGAACACATAGACCATCGTCGGGCCAAGTCCGGCATTCACATAAGGACGGAAATTATCGACGATGTCGTCCCTGAATAAACGGTACTGGACACTGACCGTGAGTGGTATCATGAGCAGCCTGTTCTTCTTGCCGGGAACAAAACTGTTCCCATAAAAATCATATCGCTCAAATTCCGTTTCATCTTTCACATCCGAGACGGCGAAATTCATCATCAGGGAAATGTCGTCGGACATTTCATACCGGTAAAACGTACCAAGTCCGAATCCATTGTTGGACATCAGAAGGTCGAGTCCCCAGGCCCGTACGGAAGGCTTGTAGTTTTGCGTATGGATCAGATTGGGATCCGAAGGCGTGAAGATCATCGTCGTGTCGGTGGCCGTGAGCGATTGCGCAGGGGAGGTTGTTGACAATGAACACACGAGAATGACGAAGAGAACTGTGCAATATAAAAGAGGTTTATTTTTCATTGCTCTCAATCTCAATGTTATAACAGACTCTCACCTTTAAAAATTCCAGCAAACGATGGAAAATCCGATCGGTGATCGGATTCTACCGAACTGTAAAAATCGCGAATTTCAAGTATTTCGTCTCCGGCATAGCCGGGATCACCGGGTGATCAGGAGCTGCGCCTGCAAATTCAAGGAGCTGTACCTGCCGCTTCGCTTTTACTGCGGCTTGTTCGATGGCGGATAAAAAGCCGTCTTCCGTGATATGATGCGAACACGACGCCGTCACAAGATATCCGCCGCTTTGTATCAGCCGCATGGCCGCCGCGTTCAAATCCTTGTAGCCGCGGAGCGCCGCAGGAATATTCTTCTTGCTTTTTGTGAACGAGGGGGGATCGAGAATGATCATATCGAACTTTTTGTTCTTCTCGCCCAGCAGTTTCAACGATTCGGAGACATCCCCGGTTTCAAATTCCACGTCGGCGGAATTCAGCCGCGCGTTGACTTTCGATTTTGCAATGGCCTGTTCTGAAATATCGCAGCCGCGTACCGAAGCGGCCCTGGCAGAGGCGGCGTGCAGCGCAAATCCGCCTTCATTGCAGAAACAGTCCAGCACATGCCCGCCGACGGCATAGCGGTGAATGGCTTTCCGGTTTTCGCGCTGGTCGAGGAAGAAGCCGGTTTTTTGTCCGTTGAGAACATCAACCTCGAACTTCACGCCGTCGTCTATAATAGTGATGCCGGTATTTCCGCGCAGCACTTTCTTCTCCAGCGGCAATTCTTCCAGGGTGCGGATGGCGGCATCATTCCGCGCGACAATCGCTTTCGGATGGAACATGGTTTCGAGCACGTCGCAAAGAGTCTCGGTCTGCCGATCCATGCCGGCGGACAGAATTTGCAGGGAAAGAAATTCATTGAATTTATCGATGATCAGTCCCGGGAGGAAATCGCCTTCCCCATGGACGAGCCGGTAGGTTTCCGCTCCGGGATACAGCTTTTGCCGGAGGGCGAGCGACTGCTGGATTCTCCGTTCAAAGAAACTATACCCAATCTCTTCCTGTTCTGAAGTGAGGAAACGGAACGCGATCAGGGAGTGCGGATGATAAAATCCCTGGCCAAGAACTTTCTGGTCATGCCTGAGCAGTTCCACCACTTCGCCGATTTCAGGGGTACCGCGGAGAGCGGCAATCTCATTGCTGAAAACCCACTGGTGTCCGGCAGCAAGCCTGTGCTCTTCGTTTTTCTTTAGAACGATTTGATTTTTCATAATTCCAAATTAGAGAGTTTTTGAGGGAGAAGCAAGTTCGAGCGGTGTGGGAACATCCCCGGCTTTACATTCACAAAAAAGATGATAAATTATCATGGCATGAAGGAGGGGAATATGAACTTGAAACGACACAACCCGCGGCGGCAGCTCATTGTCGTTGCATGGTGCACGTTCATCACCTGCGTTCTTGCGGGCTGTTCGAGCGGCGGGGCAAACGACCAGGGAGAACTCTTTATCAAAGTACTCGATGCGCCTGCGAATTATCAGGAAATCAATATCGTCGTGGATCGTGTCTCTATACACCGGACCGGATCGACACCGGATGTCGGCTGGACTGTCGTTTCGACCACCTCGTCGGGAAAATTTAATCTCCTCCATCTCCTGAACGGCAGAAACCTTCAACTGGTTCTGAATAAAGTCGCCGTTGGGACGTACGACCAGATTAAATTAAATTACGGCGCATGCACGATCATGGCGGACGATCTGGAACAATCACTCCAGCAGGATTCATCCATTCAATCCGGCAATACCATTCTCTATGGCTTTCAAGTAGTGGAAGGTCAACAAGTGCAATTGACGCTTGACTTTGATGCATACCGGTCGGTCTTGAAAAACGGCGAACTCTACATGTTCAAGCCGCATATCCGTGTGCAGAATACGCTTCTCTCCGGTTCGATTGCCGGATCGGTGCTGGATTCCGGCAGAACGGTCGTTCCCGCCGCTATTGTAACTTATACCGGCATTGATACGGTGAGAACCGCAAGTGAATTGCCGTATGGTTCGTTTCAGCTCTCCGATTTGCCGGAAGGAATCTATAGTGTCGCCGTCGTTCCGGAGAGTCCGTTCTTAGAAGCCGATACCATCAACAATATCAAGGTTGTCCGACGGCTGCAAACGAACCTGGGAGCGATCCATCTCCAGTACCGAAAATGAATTGAAGCTCCTCTGTTGTTCAGGAAAAGTTTACACGCGCATTTCATGAAGAAAACTTAAAGGGCGTTCGGTGTTCCGCTTGACGCCTTTTGTTTTTATATTGAACCTATCTTCGCCGGCCGCTGATAATTAACTGATGCGGCTGCGCATTCATTGGTGATGATCATAAGCGCATGTGAGATGAAGGATATGCTGTGAAACATTTAAAATGTATCGTTTTCGATATGGATGGAACGTTGACACAAACGAATCAGTTGATCTATGACTCGTTTAATTATATTGCGCAAAAATATGCGGGGAGGACTTATTCGATTCCTGAAATTACTGCGATGTTCGGACCGCCGGAGGAAGGTGCATTGCTTGCCATTGTCCCGGCGGAACAGATCGATGCGGTGATGAAGGATTATCTTTCATATTATCGCACGCATCACCGCCGGCTGGCCCGGATTTATCCCGGGATGGAAAAAATCCTCAGTTCAATAAAAGAACGGGGAAAAAGACTTGCTGTCTTTACCGGCAAGGGCACACACACTGCACTGATTACGTTGCAGGAATTTGGTATCGAAAAATATTTCGATTACGTGATCACCGGCAATGACGTTGTGAAACACAAGCCTTCTTCGGAGGGGTTGCTCAAAATTATGGACCATTTTGCACTGCAACCGGATGATTTACTGATGGTCGGGGATTCTGTCTCCGATATTCAGGCGGCCCGTGAAGCCGGCGTGAAGATTGCAGCCGTTGTATGGGATTCCTACTCGAAAGAGAAGGTGCTTAAAATGAAAACAGACTTGGTATTTAACGATACTTCAGAATTCCAACAATGGTTGAATGTCCAATTCAATTAACCGTATGAAAACTATCCTCTTGACTCTCTTGGTATTCCTGGCCGCTGCATCATGCATTGCCCAGACGATTTATTCCGAACGCATCAAAGGCATCCGCGTGAACGGGTCGGATCAGGCAAACTTTCCAATCGTCCTCCTGGATTCGCATCCGGTGACCATACTCTTCGATATCGATGGTACGAGGCCGGAAAACTACCGGATAAAAATATTCCATTGCGATAAGGACTGGCATGTGACCCCGTCAACGTTTATCAATGATGAGTTTAGAAATTATACCACCGTTCAGTTGCCGTTTGAGGAAGTGCCGAACGGAGTAAAATATTTTCGATGGACCTATTCGTTTACGATACCGGGAATCACGGGAATGGAGGCCCTGCCGTATTCGGGCAACTATAAGGTGGAAATCTGGAATGAAGAGATGACTGAATTGCTGGCGGAAGGAAAAATATTCGCCGTCGAAAAAATTGAGGATTCAGTCCTGACGATCTCAAATCGTTATCTCCAGTCGGAGATTTCTCCCCGGAATCAGGTAAACAAAGCGGTTCTCTCGTTTGCCGTTCCGCCGTTTCAGGCGGATAACGTCAATCCGTTCTACGCGAACTATGTGAAAACGGTCGATATTTACCGGAACCGGGAACTCGAACGGTCGAATCGAATTGATGCCGATGCGCGAACAACGAATACTTTTATTGATGGGATCGGGACGAACAGTTTCAAGTTTATGATAGATAATCTTCAGCCGGGAAATGAATACCGCCGCATTGATCTGCGGGATGCCGATCTTTATCCTCCCTTTGAAATGTTGCGTCCGCGCAACGGAGCGGACATGAGCCGGTGGATGTGGCAGGGCAACATGGATGAGGATGGGACTTCTGTCCTTGCTATGGGGAGCCGCTATGCAGATTATGTGCAGTTTCAATTTGAACTGGGAATTCCCGAAGGACAAACAGACAAAGGAATTTATGTGGTGGGCGATTTTAACGGCTGGAAAGTGGATGAAAAGTGGCGGCTGCAGTACGATGACGGAATGAAGCATTACAAGCTTCTCTGCCGGCTGCGCCGGGGTGCGTATGATTACCAGTATGTGCTCAACGGCAATGATTGGATTTCACTCGAGGGGAACGACTGGCGGACGACGAATGTCTACACTGCATTCCTCTATTATCACGACGTCCGGTTTGGCGGCTTCGATAGAATCCTTCTCTCCGCACAGAAAAAAAGTCCAGGCGGATCATCACCAAACTCAAATTAGCAGAGCGGAGACCGTACCATCAATGGAGCGACGATGCGGGGATGTGAGTTGAGAATGGTAATGGGCGAGAGAGGGATTGTCGCTGCAACGCTGCGTGGTCATGCATAATAATCACTGATTAAAAAGGATGGAAGAATGAATCCATTGAAGGTTGGTGTTATCGGTGTCGGGCATCTGGGGAGTCTGCATGCGAAAATGTATTCGCAGATTTCTTCCGTCAATTTGGTCGGGGTGTATGATGTCGATACACAAAAAGCGCAGCAGATTGCGGCCGAATTTAAAGTCAGGGCATTTTCAACCATCGATGAATTGCTGTCTCAAGTGGAGGCGGTCAGTGTCGCGACCGTGACCCAATCGCATTACGATGTGGCCATGCAGGTGATCAAGCGCGGAGTCCATCTCCTTATCGAGAAACAGATCACGGCTACCATTGAACAGGCGGAAGCATTGACGGAGCGGGCTGAGGTCAAAGGATTGAAACTGCAGGTGGGCCATATCGAGCGGTTCAATCCTGCCATCCTTGCGCTGGAGCCGTATCATATTACGCCTCTCTTTATTGAATCGCATCGGCTGGCGCAATTTAACCCCCGCGGGTCGGATGTCGCGGTCGTGCTCGATCTCATGATTCATGATATTGATTTGATATTAAGTCTGGTGAAATCGAAAGTGACGCGCATCGATGCAAACGGTATTGCGGTCATTTCCGGGACGCCGGATATTGCAAATGCGCGGCTGCAGTTCGAAAACGGCTGTGTGGCAAATGTGACGGCAAGCCGCATCTCGCAGAACAAAATGCGCAAGATGCGTTTATTTCAGAGAGATGCATATATCTCCATCGATTTCGCGCAAGGATTGGCGGAAGTGTTCCGTCTGGTCGACGAAGAAACCCCCAATATGAAATCGACCTTGATGCTGGGGAAGATTGATCAGGGCGAGCATAAACGGATTATTGTCTATGAACAGCCCGAGGTGCTGGAGGTGAACGCATTGAAATATGAACTGGAGCGTTTTGCGGAGTCCGTTCAAAACAATGTGGAGACTCCGGTGACCGGCCGGGACGGCCTGCATGCACTTCAGGTGGCACAGGAAATTTTGCAGAAAATTGAATCGCAGAAGATAACCGTCGCATAAGATGTGTGAGAAATGGCCTCCAGGCGAATTGATATTCAGGATGAGATTTTAAGCCGGATCGGCGCTGCAGCCGACCGCGAAGGCATCGATGCCTATGTGGTCGGAGGGTATGTACGCGATTTCCTGCTGGGGAGGGAAGTCAAAGATACGGACATTGTGGTCATCGGCAGCGGAGTGGAGTTTGCAAAAAAGGCGGCCCAGGAACTCCACCGGACGAATCTGGTGTTCTTTGAAAACTTCGGTACGGCGATGCTGCCGTTAGACGGGAGAACTGTGGAGTTTGTCGGCGCCCGGAAAGAAAGCTACCGGAAGGATTCCCGGAAGCCGCATGTGGAAATTGGAACGCTCGATGAAGATCTGATGCGGCGCGATTTTACCGTGAACGCCATGGCAGCGAGTTTGAATAAAAATAACTTCGGCGATGTGGTGGATCCCTTTGACGGTGAAAGCGACCTCCGGAAAAAAATCCTGCGCACGCCGCTCGATCCCGGGGAGACATTCGATGACGACCCGCTCCGCATTATGCGCGTGATGCGTTTTGCCTCGCAGCTTGGATTTGCCATCGAACCGGACGTGATGAACGCAGCGGGAAAAATGTCCTCACGGCTGGCGATTGTATCGCAGGAACGGATCTCGGATGAATTCCTGAAAATCATGGCAAGTCCCAAACCGTCCATCGGACTTCAATTGATGTTCGACTCGGGCGTACTGGATGTCGTTTTTCCGGAACTGGCGCAAACGGCAGGAGTCGATCAGCTGAACGATTACCACCATAAAGATGTGTTCAAGCACACGCTGCAGGTGGTGGATAAAGTCGCCGAGGAGTCGCAGTATCTCTGGCTGCGCATGGCGGCTCTGCTTCACGATATCGGGAAGCCGAGGACGAAATCGTTCAAACCGGAAGTTGGATGGACTTTTCACGGGCATGAAGATCTTGGCGGCCGCATGGCAAGGCAGATTTTCCGGCGGATGCGGTTTCCGCTCGAACACCTTCCTGCGGTCGAAAAATTGATCCGTTTCCACCTCCGTCCGCAGGCATTAGTTGATGATGGCGTGACAGATTCCGCTATTCGCCGATTGATGTTTGAAACCGGTAATGATATTGATGATCTTATGCTGTTATGCAGGGCGGATATCACATCAAAAAATCAAAAGCTGATTGAGAAAGTAAGGCGGAATTACGATCTCGTTATCGCGAAAATGGCGGAGGTCGAGGAAAAAGACCGAATCCGAAATTGGCAGCCGCCGCTGCGGGGGGAGGAGATTATGTCGGTCTGCGGTTTAACCGAAGGTCCGATGGTCGGCGTATTAAAAGACAAAATAACAGATGCCATTCTCGATGGAGTGATTCCGAATGAGCACGATGCGGCGATGCAATACCTTTGTTCAATTAAAGATGAGGTCATGAGCCGGCCGCCCGTGAAGAAGAAGAGAACGACTGGAAAATGAATGAACAACCGTGGTGGTCAACCCTCCACTGCCGGCAGAGAGCGCAATTTTTAACGAGTTGGATGTAACTTTCATGAAAATCGACCGTTTATTATAAGTAGTTTTTATTTTCCCACCATTTCTAGAACAGTGGAGATGTATCGATGAAAAAAATAATCGCTTATATCGTCTTAACCATTTCTCTTTGCAACGCACAGACAGAGACGGGGCCTTCGAAAACGCTGACGCTCAATGATGCAGTTTCCGTTTCCCTCCAGCGCAACTTAAACATCCAGCAGGCGGGGAATGAAGTTGATGCAGCACGAAGCGGAGTACTGTCCGCGTATGGTTCTTACCTGCCGACGCTCAGTGCGTCTTCAAGCTGGTCGCGCAGTCAGCGGGAGACCCCTTCCGGATTTGTGTACAATTCCGCGACGGGTACCTATCTTCCTGCAGGAGGGTCGGATTTAAGTACCTCCTATCTGGCAGGGCTCAATTTAAATTATACCTTATTTGACGGGCTTTCACGGGAGTCAAATTTCAGCAAAGCCAGCTCAGCAAAAACCATTGCAGAACAACAATTCACGAGGACGAAACAGTCAATTGTTTTTCAGGTCCAGGCAAGTTACCTCACGGTCCTGCGTAACGAACAACTCGTGAAGGTGAGTGAGGAAAATCTGAAACGGGATCAGAAACAACTGGAACGGATTGAGGAATCCAGCCGTGTCGGTGCGCTTTCGATCAGCGATGTGTATCGCCAGCAATCGGCAGTCGCATTTGATGAAGTAAGTCTCATCAATGCACAGAATACATTCGATAAATCGAAGGCCGATTTAATCTCTCTTATTGGCCTGGACGTCATGGAGGAATATGCAATTGCCGACCCGACGATTTCGCCCGACATCGACCCCGCAGATCTTGCTGCGACAACCCAGTCTCTTGGCGGATTCAGCGACATGCGAAAGCGTGCGCTGGTCTCGCGTCAGGATTACCTGGGAGCCGTAGAACAAATGAAGACCGCCGGTTACGGGGTGACACAGGCGTGGGGTCGATATCTTCCCACGGCGAGGGCCTTTGCAGGGTACGGCCTTTCTTCGTCGGAATTCTCGACGATATCGGAAAATAAGAATATTAACTGGGGCATCAGCCTCAATTGGACGTTGTTCGACGGCTTTTCGACGAATGAAGGGGTCCAAACTGCCAAGGTGCTGGAACGAAATGCGGAGTTATCGCTCTCTCAAACGGAACGGAATGTCAGCGTTGACGTTAAAAAAGCGTTGCTCGATCTTGAAGCCGCACGGCGGCAATATGATGCCAGCGTGAAGAGTGTAACTTCTGCCACGCAGGATCGTAAAGTAGCAGAAGAGAAGTACAATCTCGGTTCCGGTACATTAATCGATCTTCAAACAGCGAATGCAAATCTGGTGAATGCGCAGGCATCAAAAATAAATGCAACCTATGGATTCATCACCGCAAAACGTAATCTGGAATATGTAATCGGCGATCGGAATTATTAATGCAGTTCGCCGGTGTTTATTAAAAGATCAAATTATTCAGGAGTAAGCAATGGCAAATGGTAACGGGAAAAAGAAAAAGAAAAAAATAATCATTTTTTCGATCATCGGAGCCGTGGTGATAGTGCTCGGTGTCCTCGTCTTCCTCGGAAGCCGACGCGAAACAATTATCTCCGTTCAAACGGAGAAAGCGGAGCGAAGGACGATCACGCAGATTGTTTCTGCAACCGGAAAGATACAGCCGGAAATTCAAGTGAAGATCAACGCGGAAGTGAGCGGTGAAATTATCACACTCCCCGTCCGCGAGGGCCAGCGGGTCACCAAGGGGCAATTGCTTGTTCGAATCAAGCCGGATGCCTATCAGGCACAGTATGAAAGTGCGCAGGCCAATGTGGAGATGGCGAATGCGAGTTTAAGTAAAGCCGAGGCGGAATATAAGCGTGCGAAGGATCTCTACGCGAAAAAACTTATTTCCGATTCGGAAATGGATATCGCAAAAGCGGGCTACCTCAGCTCGAAAGCGGCGTTCGATCAGGCAAGTGCTGCGAGCAAACAGGCACGAGATACCTTTTCGAAAACGACAATTTATTCTCCTATGGCAGGGGTCGTCAGCCAGTTGATTTCTGAACTCGGTGAGCGTGTCAGCGGAAGCACGTTTACACAGGGAACGGAAATTATGACGATCGCGGATCTCTCTTCCATGGAAGCACGTGTGGATGTCGGCGAGAACGATGTCGTCATGGTGCAAAAAGGAGATACCGCGCGCATCGAAGTCGATTCCTATAAAGACCGGAAGTTTATCGGGGTCGTCACACAAATTGCCAACACCGCTAAATCGACCGGTGTGGGAACCCAGGACGCCGTGACGAACTTCGAAGTACGAATTCGCGTCAGCACTCCCGAAGGAGTCCAGTTCCGGCCGGGCATGTCGATGGCGGCTGATATTGAGACTGAAACGCATACGAACGTACTCACCGTACCGATCCAGTCGGTCACCGTCCGTATACCCAAGAAAGAGATGAAGGAAGAACCGAAAGAAGGCGAAGCGCAGTTAATCGCCGGCAAAAAGAAGGAAGAAGATAAGCTCGAGGAAGTGGTGTTTGTCGTGAAGGACGGCGTTGCCAAAACATTGCCGGTGAAGCGCAGTATTAGCAACGACACGTACGTGGAGGTCAAGGGAGACGGACTGGAAGGGCAGGAAGTGGTCTCGGGCCCGTTCAAGGCAATCAATCGTGACCTTGAACTCGATTCAAAAGTAAAAGTGGATAATAAATCAGCGAGGAGAACCGGAGCAAGCGCTGATACAGATAAAAAATAACGAGAGATTCTTCTTATGGGGCGCGTAAAGGAACAGCAGTGAACGTCAGGATCCGGAGTTTTTATTTCTCCTTGATTGCAGTAGTGATGCTGGCCGCATCAGGGTCTGGTCAAACCATTGCGGAAGGTGAGGCACTGGTTCAGAAAGGAAAGTTCTCTCAAGCACGCACGATCTTTGAAGAACTGATCAAGAAAGACGGGAACAACGCTGAGGCGCACAGCACGTTAGGCAGGATCCTGATCAATCGGAGAAATCCGGATTATGACATCGACAAAGCGGTCGACGAAAC
>RPQN01000126.1 GCA_003819715.1 Ignavibacteriota bacterium
GAATGTTCCGCTTGTCGACCTGAGCACTCTACCGAAATTATCTGCACCATTGGCGAAATCGTCAAATGGAAGGATCGATCCGGTTCTTCCTTTTGGCGCATTTGACTCGTTCGATCAGCTCTTTCGTCCCTGATGTAACAGGTCAAAGAACCTCTGCTCTTTAATAAAAAAACCCGGTTCCGTTGAGCCGGGTTTTTTATTGCTCAATTTCACGGATCCTCAATGAAGATTGACTTTCATCTCCACCACCATACCGGATTTTGACCGTTTATATTTTACCTTATCCATCAACGAACGCATGAGAAATACTCCGCGTCCGTTTTCTTTCATCAAATTTTTTTCTTCACGCGGATCCTGCAGGTTCTCCGGATCGAACCCTGTGCCTTCGTCACTGACACACACCGTCAAGGTATCTTCTTCTTCGGTGCACCGGATGACCACTTTCTTCTTTGGATCGGATTTATTTCCATGGACGATGGCATTGTTCACTGCTTCAGTGCAGGAGACCAATAATCGGTACATGGTTCCATCGTCGAAATGGAGTTGAGTGCTGACTTGACGCAGAAACGCTTCGATGCGTGAAATTTCTTTCGGATTACTCGTGCAAATCATTTCGAAGGTTTTATTTTGGCGGGCGCTCTTTGCTTTTTTCTTGCTCACTGGTTACACTTTCCGTCATCAAACTTAGATCGTAAACCCAACCTGTATCGAAAGATTTGAAAGAATTGCAGTGGTTTTTCCATTATTTTTTTGTTCTTCCCGCCATCCGTTAATCAACACTCTCTCTCCTGCCGACCCCGACCATTCCAGTGAAGCGGTCGGCCCCATCGCTTCAATCCCCTGCGTAAAGGTCCGTTGACTGTTTCGGTATGCGTACCGGTCCTGTCCAAAATACCGGAATCCGATTCCGACTTTTACTCCGATGGCAGACGTCCAGAAGATTTCCGGCCACATGGATTTTTCAATAACATATTCTTCCGGATTTTCTTTAAACTCTTTCCAGCGAAGCGTTCCACGTTCAAAGATACGCAAGCTTCCTGAAAAGTAACAATGAATTTTTTCGGAGAGCCGCACAAAGGACGAATCCGACCACAAGACCTGCCTGAAGGAAAAACTTCGTATGGATGCGACCTGCTGCTCAAAATCGCTCACCGTATAGTTTGCCAGCACTTCCGTACGCAGCGCCGTTCGGAACCATGGTGTCGGCCTGTATTCTATACTTGGCGAGAGCCGGAGCACACGGTTCCAATTATTATTAGCGCTTTGATCCCGGTGCAGGTACACAAGGTGAAATAAGGTCAGGTCTGCATTCACCGCCATCAAGAACCGGGGGGAAAAACGGTGCTGATACTCCACTCCCGACGTCAGGAGCAACTCATCGCGGTCATCGGTATTGAAGATATTGGGTGTATCGTAACGCAGGATCGCGGCAGATGAGATCAACCGGATCTGGTCATCCTGCGTCACGCCGGCATTGAGAGCGGCCGTCAGCGATGTACGCTGCGCTGTATTCTCCAGGCGGCTTGCCGACGCACGCTGGGTGTCCACGATGGCATTCGACGCATGGATATCGTCCTGCACGGAATGGCGTTCATCTTTTTCGGAATAGGCCAGCTTGACATCGGCTCCCAGCCAGCTGAGCGGCACCCACTGCAGGGAGAGGCTGCCCGAGAATTGTATTTCCTGAATGCGTGTATCGAGGACCAACGAGGAGGGGTGAAGATAATCTTTATACCGAAACCCTCGATCGATCAGGTTGTTTGAAATCCCGATGGAGACGACCAATGAAAAATTATTATCCAGGGAATATTTCATTTGATTCGATATTTCCAATACGCTCGCATCACGCTGAAGAATATTATGCGGTACTCCAAGAGAGAACCGGGCTGACGAATCAATTGCGGTATAGAATTGCCTTCGTTGAGCGCTGTAGTTCACTGCAAGCGAATCATCAACCCCGCTGCCGAAATCGCGTATCAGGGTAAGAACGAATTCTCCGGTGTGCGGGGAACGGCGGCCTAAGAATGATTGATTCCATGACGATCGAAGAGAAGCCGCGAAATCCTCCAGTTTTAACCGGCGTGCATTGAACCCCAGTGCATAGGCCGGTCCCCGGTCATTCTCCTCCTCCTGCGTATTCAATTCATACCCTCCCAATGCTTCTGCGGCAATATTTCCCGCCGGCAGGAACTCGAACCCTGCAAGGACCTGGTGCTGCGCCAACCTGCCTAGATCGATGGAACGGTTATCCGCAAGTACATTGGATGAATTTTTTATCCGCAAATTCCAGTCCTCCAGAATTCTCGCCCGGAGCGCAATGACGCCCTGATATTCATCCTGGATTGCAGAAAGATTGGTTTTAATAAGCCGGGACCGGATTTTCTGATGGAGTTCGACATCCCACTGCGGTCCGGCGAGTTCCTTATTGAAATCTCCGATCCAGAGATAGGTATTCAATACCCGGTCAAAACTGATGGAAGAAGTTTTCAGGCTGTCCACGTCGGAGACGCTAAAAGGCCGGTGCATATCCTGACCCACCGCTTGAGGACGGAGAACGAACAATCCCAAGAGAAATGGATAGAACACGGTCCATGGATTTCTTCGCAGGATCATCGATGATGAATTCCATGATCGTTCAATAACCATCTGCAGCATTCGTTCATCATCTGTGCGGACTGCACTTTCTTCCGGAACTGCATTTCTCCCGCCGCTCAAGCTCACACTTCAAATTTTTCACCTGAACGGGGGATACAAATTTCCTCTGTCGCGTGTGAATCTTTCAGTTTCGCAGAAAGTTTATCGATCTGTTCGATTTCCCCATGGACCAGGAACAGTTTTTTCAACCGGGATTGATCCGCTGATTGAATATACTCCACCAATTCATCCTGTCCCGCATGCGCCGAGAATGAGTTGAGGACCACCACCTCTGCATTCAATTTATGTACCTCACCAAAGATGGACACTTCCGGTTGTTTTTCCACGATCCTCCTGCCGAGCGTGTGTTGCGCCTGATATCCGACAATGAGGACGGTGTTGTTGGGATTTTCAATGTTGTTCGCCAGATGATGGACAATTCTCCCCCCTTCACACATTCCGGAAGCCGAAATAATGACGCAGGGAGAATGCATCTCATTCAATTTTTTCGATTCATCCACCGACCGCACATACGTCAACCGATTAAAGCCGAACGGATCTTCATTCGCATGGAGATGATTGAGCGTTTCCTGATCAAAACATTCCGTATGCATTCGAAAAATATCGCTTGCATTGACCGCAAGCGGGCTGTCGACGTAAATGGGCACGACCGGCAGCCGGCCCTCATCAAAGAGTTCGGATAACAGATAGACGATCTCCTGGGTTCTCCCGACACTGAACGATGGAACGATCACTTTTCCGCCGCGGTCGGAGGTCTGCCGGAGAACGTTGCAAAGTGAATCTTTCATCCCCGTCACCGGGTCATGTAATTTGCCGCCGTAGGTGCTTTCGGAGATGAGCACATCCACGCTGCCGATGGGCTGCGGATCTCTGATGATCGGCGCATTCTTCCTCCCCAAGTCTCCGGTGAACCCGATGTTCCTCCTGTTCCCTTTCTCTTCCACTTCAAGCACGGTCACTGCAGACCCAAGAATATGGCCTGCGTCAAGGAATTTCAAATTTACTCCATCTGCAACCTGTATCTGTTGGTTATAATTAATACCGATAAATTGAGACATCGCGGCTGTAACATCCATGACATCGTATAATGGCTGTACAAGCGATTCGTGCTTTTTCTGGCGTCTCTTATTGACGAATTCAACATCCCGCATTTGAATATACGCACTGTCGTAGAGCATAATATTGCATAAGTCACGGGTTGCAGAGGTGGCATAAATAGGCCCCCGATAACCGTTCTTTACGAGATTGGGGAGATTTCCGGCATGATCGATATGAGAATGCGAAAGAATAACTGCATCAATGCTCGCCGGATCAAACGCGAAATTGCGATTCTTTTCATAAGATTCCGCCCGCTTTCCCTGGAACATGCCGCAGTCCAGAAGAATTTTTGTGCCATTGACAGAAACAAGATGCATGGAGCCGGTCACCGTTCGCGCGGCTCCGAGGAATTGAATATTCATGGACGAGTGCTTTCCGATAAAAGATGAATTATTGATTGAAAATAGAAAGAAGAGCGATGAAATGCAAAAAAAGAGGGCGTCTCATTATCGTTCGGATAAAATGAAACGCCCTGAGCAGAGCTGCCGGATTACATGCCATCCGCATGTCTCACCGGAACGTTTAGAAATCGTAAATGAAGCTTACCTTCGGTTCTACGCGATCCTGTTTTATGAATGAACCATCCGGCCTTATCGAGCCGTCCGGATTTCTGTTCGAGAATGTCCGCTGATACAGCATAGAGACCAATAAATATCTGACCGGTTTATAACCAATCTCTGCGCTCAGGATGGAATTATCATCCAGGATAAAAATGCGGCCGATCCTTGTTTTATCGAATGCGCCCCGGATCACGATACCGCCAACCTGCGGCAATTGTAATTCCGCATGAAGGATACCCTGGTTTCTCATTTCAGCCGGTGCCTGATAATCCGCAATAATATAAAACGTATTCAGGATGGCGATCACGAGTTCGCCAAAATACCCATGGTTCGCCGCGATTTGCCACAGGGTATCGGTTTTACTGAGCCGGGTGACATAATTAAACCGATCGTGTTCATATAACGCATTAAAATATGCAGGGATATAATTTTTACCGTTCATGCGGTATTCATATTTCCCCCGGATATTGAGAATCCCCATTCCGGACAAACTGACATTGATACCGATGGAGGAGCCGTGTCCATAATTCGCGATTTGTGCAAAATCATAATACAGGGTGGTTTTGAAGGCCGCATAGGATATAATAGGTAGCCCAAAATCGAATCCATAAATCGACAGGCCGCTTCTGCTCGAATCAATGTGCGTGAATGTGCCGTTGTGCGAGAAATCTGCATACTGGTTGAGATCGCGGGCATAGGTCATGCCGACTTCAAAATTGTTGACGACCGGGATTTTTGCCAGAGTGGTAAACTTTAGCGGTTTTGCATAACCGCGCAAGCCCAGCAGCCCGCGTCCTGCGACATCACTATAGACTGATTCAAATCCGAGCTTCTCAAAATTAAAATCTAATTCAATTCCTGTCCTTCGTAAATCATAGCTTGCGCTATTCCGGTAATTATAGATGATCGATCCATGGCCCAGATAGGAATAATCCAGCTGGCCGACGCGAATATAGAATGGATCACCTTTTTGCGCCCAGCGGACATACCGAATAAGGCGGAGATAATCCTCAAATTTTGAATAATCTCCGGGACGCAGTTTCCCCTCTGTATTGAAACGCAAATTGATGTCGAGGCCGATACCAAGCTGGCCGAAGGCGACCTCCGGCATGAAACTGACCAGGTAATATGTCTGACCATCGATAAAGGTCGCTCCTAAGCCCACGGGGACGGAACCGCCGTCTCTCCCCATCATCGCCTGGGCGGCAGTGGGAAGCTGCGCCATCAGGATCACCGGAAGCAGCAGCAACGTAAGAAACATGAGAATGAATTTATAAATGTTCATGGGACCTCCTTTTAATTTTCCCGCGGTGCGTTAAATACCGAAAAGGATTCGACAGATAAAAACAGCGCCAAGCATGCCGGCAAGATCTGCCAGCAGTCCCACAGGAACCGCATGGCGGGAATTTTTTATGTTCACTGACCCAAAATAGACGGCGAGCACATAAAACGTCGTTTCCGAACTGCCGTACATCGTCGAAGCAAGTACGCCAATAAACGAATCCGGACCGTGCGTTTTCATCAATTCCGTCATAATACCCAATGAACCGCTGCCGGAGAGCGGACGCATCAGCGCCATCGGCAGGGTGTCTGCCGGCATACCGATTAAATTCGTCACCGGTGAAATGATCATGGCCAGCAAATCCATCGCTCCGCTCGCACGGAAAATACCTATCGCAAACAGCATCGCTACTAAATACGGAATGATGCGAATCGCAGTTTGGAATCCATCTTTTGCTCCTTCGACGAAGACTTCGTAGACATGCACTTTTTTAATAAATCCCCAGCCAAGGAACACTGCAATCATCAAAGGAATTGCAAAAACAGAAATGATATTGATCACAGAACGAAAGAGATCAGCCATGGCGCTCCTCCTTCGCTACTTTTTCCTCTTCCGGCATTTCCTTTTTATACCGCGGAAGGCGCTGAAGAATTTTTGACGCGATAATTCCGGTCAGGGTGGCACATCCCGCGCCAAAGATTGCCGTTCCGATAATGATTCCGGGATTCGCCGAACCGGCGGCGGCCCTCACGGCAATTGCAGTGGCCGGTATTAAAATGAGTCCGCCCGTGTTAATGGCGAGGAACGTAACCATCGCATTGGTCGCAGTCCCGGTTTTGGGACTGAGCTTATTTAATTCCTCCATGGCCTTTAACCCCATCGGTGTCGCAGCATTGCTGAGGCCCAGCATATTTGCGGCCGTATTCATAATGATTGCACCGATGGCGGGATGATCGGAAGGAACATCGGGAAAGAGCCGTTTGGTGAGCGGTGTGAGCATCCGGGTAAGGACTTTCACTAATCCCGCCTCCTCCGCTACTTTCATGAGACCGAGCCAGAGCGCCATCACGCCAATTAATCCAATCGCAATTTCAACCGCTGTGTTTGCGAAATCTATTGCGGCCTGGGTTATCGCTTTCAATTTCACAAACCGGATCGGCTCCAGGAGAATGACCGCCTTGGCCCAGGATTTATCATCGGAGAATTCAATTTTTTCCACGGTTCCCGTCAATTGATCCCTGGCGGAAGCGGATGTGCTCATTCGTTTCCAGAGTTCCGGCGTTGCATCGGCAGATGAAAAAATAAAAGTCCCACTGCCGTCTGCCGAGAGCGATATGACCGCCGGCTGTTTTACTTCCTCATGCTGACTGGTTGTTTTATAGAAATCGTTGAATTGATTTGCCGTGAGATAAAATTGTCCTTCCCTTCGCAGGACAGATCCTGCCGGTATTTGCGGTGAAAGGAACGTCACTTCCAACGGCACACCATTTTGGTAGGTGTTTCGCACTTCGTCGTTGAGGTCTTTGCCAGCGCCGACCAGAAGCGCGACGGCGATCAGAAAGATCCATATGTAATTGAGCATAATTCGTCCTGCAATAGATACTACCGGCAGACTTCGATGAACTCGACGTCAAAATATTCTTTTATATGCAAAAAACCAAACGGATTGTTTCAGAATGAGACGGGAATCACATCGCAGAATGAGGCCCTGCGGGAGGCCAGAGCGGGAACGGAATCCATACTTCAAATTTGTATCATTCTTTCCTCAGATCACTGCCCAACGTCTGAACTCTTCACTGGTCATGAAAGAGTGCATCGAGGATCGTTTAATTCTTTTTCCTCTTTGGAGATGACGAATCAGAGGTTTTTCCGCGTTTTCGTACCGCCGGAATTTTTCTCTCAACGGGTTGTTCCACAATGGGTTCAGGTTGAAGAGGAATCATTTCCTGACCACCGGGGTTTTCTTCTTCGCTTTTCATTACCCGCTTAAATCGTTCTTCAAAGATGGTGTAAAGAACCGGGATGAAAAAGAGAGTCAGCGTTGTAGAAAATGTTAATCCGCCGATAACGGCAAGTGCCAGGGGAGCCTGTGTCGATTCCCCGCCCATCCCGATTGCCATCGGGATTAAGCCGAGAACGGTTGCGAGTGAGGTCATTAAAATCGGCTTTAACCGAGTCTTTCCGCCCCGGACAACCGCTTCATGCAATTCGACACCGGATGCACGCAGTCTGTTGGTGTAATCCACCAGGAGAATGCCGTTGCTGACGACAATCCCGACCATGACGATTATCCCCTGTGCAGACGTGACGGACAGCGTCGTTTGTGTTAAAAACAAAGCCCAGAGAACACCGGTGATCCCCAACGGAATGGTAAACATAATAATGAACGGGTCAATAAACGACTGGAACTGTGATGCCATGACCACATAGACGAGAAGAAGGGCAAGCACAAACGCCAGCAGAAGTTCTCGGTTGGTTTTTTGCTGCTGTTCGACATTGCCCGTTTGTTTTAATTCGAATCCCAGCGGTATTTGGAGTTGGTCCAGTTTACTCTGCACGTCGCTTGCGACGCTGCCTAAATCCCTTCGCGCGACATTGGCCGTCACATCGATCAACCGTTGCTGGTACTTCCGGTCAATTTGCACCGGTGCATTCGCTTTTTCAATTTTTGCGATGTTCCCTAATAAAATTTGTTGACCGCCGGCGGCGGTGATCACGAGTTTCTTAATATCATCAATTCTTGATCGAAAGTCCTCGTTCAATCGGACCAGAATGTTATATTGATTTCCGGACGTCGGATCAGTATAAAGCGACGCAACGGTTCCGTTCATACAGGTATTAATGGTATTGGAAATGTTGGCGACATCAATTCCAAGGACTCCCGCTTTATCCCGGTCTATCTGCACGCGCAATTCAGGAAGATTGTCGTCGCGGGATACCTGGACATCCACTGCTCCCGGCGTCGATCGCACGATGTTGTAGACCTCTTTTGCCAGCGCACTCCCCTGATCCAAATCATAACCGCGAATCTCGACATCGATCGGGGCGTTTGAACCGAAGTTCATGAGAAACCGCAGAAATCCTCCCTGACTCAGAAGCACGGTAGCCCCGGGAATCTGCATCAATTTTGGGCGGAGCGAATTCGTAATTTCGAATACTGTTCTGTCCCGTTCTTCCGGAGACACCAGCGCCACCTGTATCGTTGCTGCATGGCTGCCTGCATTTCCTCCTCCGCCGCCTCCGCCGCTTCGGGATGAGTTTGGAACGCCCACGTCAGCAATCATCGCTTTTATTTCCGGGACCTCCTTTTTTATGATGTCTTCCACAAGACGGGTAACCTTGTCGGTGGTTTCGTGACGCGACCCGACAGGGAGTTTGATCGAAACTCTGAATTGACTTTCATCCTGGTCAGGAAAGAATTCAGATCCGATGAAAAAGAATAATCCGAACGAAAGTATTGAAAATCCAACGATGCTGTTCACCAGAGGCCACCGGCGCCCGAGTACCCACCGGAGTCTCCGTTCGTACCAGGAATCCAGCTTCTCCAGCGCATCATGCGCAACCACCCGCAACCGGTCCTGCCATTGTGTTGAAATACGGTCCAAATGTTTTTCAGGCGGCAGGTAATGCAGACACATTAATGGTGTCACCGTACGCGAAACAAAGAAAGACCCGAACAGTGCAACGGCTATCGTAATCGTCAGCGGAATAAACAACATTTTCGCGATGCCGGTCAAAAATACGATAGGCAGAAATACAATGACGGTGGTAAGCGTCGATACAAATATGGGCGATGCGACTTCTTTTGCCGCTTCAAGTGTCGCATCTAATTTTGATTGTCCTGATTTGCGCAGGTTATAATGGCGGGAAATAGCCTCGAGTTCGACTATGGAATCATCAACCAATCTTCCCACGGCAAGCGCCAAACCGCCGAATGTCATGATGTTCAACGTAATATTGCCAAAACGGAACAGAATAAATGTAATGAGAATGGATAACGGAATTGCCACAAGGATAATGAGTGTCCCGCGAATATTGCGCAGGAACAGGAGAATAATAATCATCGCGAGAACTCCGCCGAGCGTCGCTTCGCGCTGCAGCCCCGAAATGGTCTGCCGGATGTACTGCGATTGATCAAAGGTGATGGACAGGCGGACGGATTCCGGAATGCCGGTCAGGTTCGGCAGACTCCGGGTCACATTATCGACGACATCCACCGTGTTTGCACCCGCAAGCTTCTGCACCCGCAGCGTTAATCCGGGTTTGCCGTCGATGCGGACAATTTCTGTTTGTTCCTGATAACTGTCCTCAATGGCACCGATATCTCTGATGCGTGTCGGAATCCCGTTCATCGTCCTGACGATGATATCTTCCATCGGCTTGACCACATTGAACCGGCTTTCGGTCTTCAACGAATAATCATACTGGCCTGTCCGGAGATCGCCCGAGGGTATCGTCAGATTTGAATTCGCAACGGCATTGAGAACCGTGGCGATGGGAAGCTGCATCGCTTCAAGCCTGTTTCGGTCCAGCGTGACATGGATTTCCCGAATCCTTCCTCCCGAGACGGAGGCGGCCGCGACGCCGGAGAGATGCTCAATCTGCGGTTCAATGATATTATAGGCAAGATCGTACAGATCCCGTTCATCCATATCTCCGGAAACGGCAACGTTGCATACCGCCACAGAATTAATATCGAACCGGAGGACGGACGGCTGCGTGATGCCGACCGGCAATTGATTCAAAATCCGGTTGACCCGCTGCATCACATCGATCATTCCCACATCGACGTTCGCGTCCCAGTTAAAATTCACAATAACGCGCGATATCCCCTCCCGCGTACTGGATTGGACATAGCTCACATCGTTCACCGAACTGACGCTTCGTTCAATGAGACGGGTAACGGATTGTTCCATATCAAGCGGGCCGGCGCCGGAATAGTAGGTGACAATCGTGACCCGTGGAATGGAAATATTGGGAAGCAAATCGATGGGAAGCTGGGTAAACGAGACATACCCCAGCACAAAGATGGTCAGCGCAAAAAGAAATGTCGAGATCGGATAGCGAAGCGCAAGCCGTGTCAGCCACATACCATAATCCTAATGTTGAACAAGTACTGGTCCCCCCTCTTTCACAAATTGCTGTCCGACAACGATAACATGTTCCTCGCCGGTCAATCCGGAAAGTATTTCCGTCCTTTCTACCAGCTCCGTTCCCGTCCGAACGCGGAGGCTTTTTGCTTTATTTTCATTCAGTACAAAAACATACTGGCCTGAATCATCCTTCAAAAGGGCATTGGTCGGTATGGTGATGGCGTTGTTATGTTCTGCCACCGTCATCTGAACAGCAGCAAACATACCCGGTTTGATGGTATGAGAGGAATTTTCAATTTCAATCTGAATATCCATCGTCCGCGTCGATAAATTCAGTGCATCACTGAATCGTGCCACTTTTCCAACAAATATTTTGCCCGGCATCGCATCGAATGTCACCTGCGCCCTGCGTACCTGATAGACCGATTGGATATCGTTTTCCGGAACGCTGACGATTATTTTCACCCGGTCGAGGTTCATCAGGATAAACAGAGTTGCATTATTCGCATTGACGAGTGCTCCAGGGTCAAGAAATCGTTTGGTAATAATCCCTGAAAATGGCGCAACGATGCGTGCATAACTCAGCCGTGTTGCCGCCGCTTCAAAATTGGCACGAGCGACTTTCATAGCGGCATCGGCATTATCCAGATCCTGCTTCGAAGACAGGTTTTTTTCAATGAGCTGCCGAATGCGGTCATACATCAGACGGGCATTCTGGTACGTTGCATTTGTTTGCTGGTACTGCTGATACAATTCCGTGGAATCGATGGTGGCGAGCAGTTGACCGGCACGCACGGTTGATCCCATATCGGTATAGATGCGTTCCAGATTCCCTGAGACCTTGGAGAAAATTCCGGCCTGCCTGATGGCCATAACATCACCGTTAAATTGAAGCTGGGTCTTTACTAATTCGCGGGAAGGTTTTTCAACTTTTACCAATGGCACTGCCATCCGGCGCGACTCTGCGGTTTTTGCGTCTGTCGTAATCCGGTAAATGACCACGGCGGCAACCAGTAAAATGATCAAAGGCGGAATACCGTATTTCCAATATTTGTTCACAACATCCTTCCTCAATAAGTGCACGGTTCAAGCGGTCTTCAGTATGCGGTCATCGGAACCAGCCGGCATCGCGGTGTTGAATACATCATTTCTTTGATGGTTCGCGCTCGCGTTTCTTTGCCTCCTGGGCATCTTTCTGCTGAATAATTTCATCATAGAGTTTGCCCTGGTCCGGCCGGAGGACTTTCCGGATTTCAATTCTTGTGGTATCCCGCATCGCAAGCATGAGTTTCCGATGAATATCCATCTGCTGCCTGCGCGCATCCAGAATTGAATCTACCTGAGCGATTTGGTGCGTGTCGAGATGAAGCCGTTCCGTCAGCAGCTGCTGGAAATCGGGAGGAGGCGTATGAGCCTTCTGGGTGA
>RPQN01000127.1 GCA_003819715.1 Ignavibacteriota bacterium
AAGAAAAAGAAATGCCCACTCACTATTACAATATCCTTGCGGATCTGCCGACACCCATGGATCCACCCCTTCATCCCGGGACCAAACAACCAGTAGGCCCACAAGATTTAGCTCCTATCTTTCCAATGGAACTGATTAAACAGGAAGTAACCACAGAACGGTTTATTGAAATTCCAGATGCAGTGCGGAACGCATACGCCACGTATCGTCCAACACCGCTCATTCGTGCTCTTGATCTTGAAAAAGCGCTCGACACTCCAGCACAAATATATTACAAATATGAAGGTGTAAGTCCGGCAGGAAGCCATAAACTCAACACCGCGCTTGCGCAGGCGTACTATAATAAAGAAGCCGGGATAAAACGTATTGCCACGGAAACGGGAGCAGGACAGTGGGGAAGTGCATTGTCGTTAGCCTGTAAAATGTTCAAGATGGAATGCAAGGTATATATGGTCAAGGTGAGTTATGAGCAGAAGCCGTATCGCCGTTCTATGATTCACACGTGGGGAGCGGAAGTGGTTGCGAGTCCAAGCACCGATACAAAAGCGGGCAGAGATGCACTTGCGAAGAATCCAAATTCAACCGGCAGCCTTGGCCTCGCGATCAGCGAAGCAGTAGAAGACGCCGCAGGCCGTCAGGATACCAATTATTCACTTGGCAGTGTGTTGAACCACGTGCTGTTGCATCAAACAATCATCGGACTGGAATCACAGAAACAAATGGAGAAAGCCGGAGTGTATCCGGATATCATCATCGGTTGTGTAGGCGGCGGATCGAATTTCGGCGGTATTGCGCTGCCGTTTATTAAAGATAAAATTGGCGGGAAAAAACTTCGAGCCATTGCAGTTGAACCGACAACGTGTCCGTCATTAACAAAAGGAGAGTACCGGTACGACTTGGGCGATGTTGCCGGAATGACGCCGTTACTTATGATGTACACGCTCGGACATGATTTTATGCCGCCCTCAATCCACGCCGGCGGATTACGCTACCACGGCATGTCTCCTATCGTCAGCAAATTGTATAAGGATAAGCTGATTGAAGCGCAGGCATACAACCAGACTGAAATATTCGAAGCCGGCGTACTGTTCGCGAGGACGGAAGGAATCATTCCGGCGCCGGAATCATCGCACGCGATCAAATGTGCAATCGAAGAAGCAAAGAAAGCCAAGATTGAAGGAACAAAGAAGGTTATTCTCTTTAATCTCAGCGGTCATGGGCATTTTGATATGAGCGCCTATGATGCGTATTTTGCCGGCAAGCTCGGGAACGGAAACGGGAACGGGAAGTAATCGCTGAACACCCTTGCGAAGGTCATGACGGTTTTATCCCTCGGTCCTTCGCAAGGGTTTTACTATTCTGATCATTCCGAATCTCTTCTATTTTTCTCTCAAAAAGTTCAATGGATCCCATCCCGACGTGAGAGAACTTTTTCCTGCCCGATCCATCATAGAGATATGTTGCTGGAATTGCCCCGTTCCATGACGTATCAACCGCTGATATAAAATCCTCCTGGTGGTCCATCCTGGCGACATACACTTGAAATGGGACTTTCAGTCTCTCCAGGAATGGTTGTACTTTAGTCTGGATCTCATCGGGATAATCCACGCTCACGCCGACCACCTCGACCAGCGTATCGGTTTGTGCAAGTCGGATGAGATCGGGAAATTCCTCCACACATGGCTGGCACCATGTAGCCCAGATATTGAGCAGGAGGTATTTTCCTTTTCGCTCATGAATTAATTTACCCAATCCTTGTTGATCGATCAGTGCGACATGAGAAGTGAATGTCTGCCCGCTTAAATCATTCGCCCTGTTCCCGGGCTGAGAGCGAGAGGTGCAGCCCGTCATCTGCAGGAGAAGAAAAGAAACGCTCAGAAGAAGATAATAATTTCGCATTACTTGATGCGTTTAATGGAACAGCCAAACGCTTTTGTTTCAGTGACGGGGACCGGCTTGCCGGAGAGAATGGCATTCAGCGCATTCCGCAGGTCCTCTGATTTTACATCGGACACTCTTCGGGAATCATCAATTCTCCCATGATACAGTACGTCGAGTTTTCCGTTCAACACAAATATCTCCGGAGTGACGGATGCCGAGACGTTGTCGGCGACGACATTATTCCTGTCTTTCAGAATCGGAAATGAAAACCCATGTTCTTTTGCGTGCGCTTTTACATCTTCAGCGCTTTCCTGCGCATTGGAGTTGATTCCGATAAATGCAATATGACGGGCGGAGTATTCTTTCACAAGAGCTTCCATCCGTTCGTTATAGGCGTTCGAGACGGGGCATAGCGTTGCGATAAACATCAGGACGATGGCTTTGGAGGAAGAAAAATCTTTAAGTGAATGTTGGGTGCCGTTGTAATCCTGAAGCGTAAAGTTTTCAACTTTCTTTACTGACGGTAACGTACGGACTGCAGCGGTCAATACCGCGAAGAGAATGAATACCGCTATGAATCTTGTTTTCATCTGTCTTTCCCTTTCGTCTTTGATAAAAGAAACTCACGATTTCTTCCATGAAGAACGATAACCACCCTAAAGTGGTTCCTGAAGAATTCCGTTGAATTCATTGAGACGTTAAAAGAGCATCGAGAGTGGCAGGAACATGCAGGAAGAGATAATCTTATTTTTGACGAGAAAGCGAGAGTGGGTAACTCTGGTGCTAGTGAATCGGTCCCTTGCGGTTTCTCAGGTATCCGCCGGACCGGTTTTTGAGAAAGGCTTGAATTTCCGATATGATTGAAGCGGCAATTTCTTCCGAAGTCTCTGCCCCGATATCGAGCCCGACAGGATTAAAAAATTTATCGGATTGTTCTTTGGAAGGAATAAATCCCTCTTCTGCGAGCTGCCGGAAGAGTAAATCGCGCTTACTCTTCGGACCGAGCAGGCCGATATAGCGTGCTGGGGATGAGAGAAGCGTGCGCAGTGCAGCTGCCTCAGCGGCAAACTGGTGAATCATGATGACGGCAACCGTCTCCGGTGTTAAACGGAGATGCGTGCCGTACTGAGCAGGAGAGAGCAGAAGTACGGAGTCCGCTTCCGGAAAATCTTTTTTTACGGCATATGCGGAGCGATGATCGACGACCGTGATATTCCAGCCTAATTCCGCCGCCATCCGCACCAGCGGCCTCACCTCCGGTGTTGCGCCGAAGACGAGAAGCGGCACAGGCGGAAGGATTATTTCAATGAACACATCCGCTGTGCTTGCAGAAGAGTGGTACTGTTTTGTCGTTGATTGCCCGAGGTGCAGCGCTTCTTGCATATCGCGAGTGATGTTCTCCGCTAAATCCGGCTGCGTCAATGAAGTAGTGATTATTCCGTTTCCGGATAAAAAGATTTTTGCGCCTATGGCTTCGCGTTCAGACCCAGTCGATTGGTACACCGTTGCGAGCGCACAGGGTTCGCGCTGCCCGGCTGCAGCCTCCAAAAACCCGACAGTTGATTCAGCCTTATCTTTCAAGACCGGCTCTATCAGAAATTCAACAACACCGCCGCAGCCCTGACCGACGCCGAAGATCAAATCTTCCGGTGCCGTCGTATCGTACGAAAATAATGCGGGTTTGCTTCCGGCGAGAACGTTTTTCACCTTCCCGAATAAATCCGCTTCCATGCAAGCCGCACTGACAAATCCTGCCTCGCGGCCGCTGCTGCTGAACAGTATTCGGGCGCCGGGGCGCCGGTATGCGGATCCGCGGATTGAAACAATCGTCGCCAGCGCGCAGGGTTCGCCGGTCAGCCGGAGTTCGTCATAACGGTGCAATATTTTCTGGAGATCGTTCACAGGGAGCGGCAAGAATCCATTGAAATTATTTTCGATCGTGGATTTTTCATATCTTACAAGTATAATATGAAGAATTTCCAGATGATGAAACCAATAAATGCGGCAAGAGAATTAATGAATCTCTACGGAAAGGAAAAGACCCCGTTTCTCTTTATTCTTGATTTCGACCTTCAGCATCCGATGATCCTCCGGACCGATGAACTCAGGTCGGATAAAATTCTTTATGATATTCAACAGACAACAAATTCACCTCATTCTTCGGGTGATCACAAAGAACTGGAGTTCAAAAAACATCCTGTACCGTATGAATCGTATAAAACCGCATTCGATCAAGTGATCTTCCATCTCTGCGAGGGGAACACGTATCTGCTCAACTTGACATTTCCCACCCGCATTGAAACAAATTACAGCCTGGAGGAGATCTATTTTTCCAGCACTGCAAAATGCAAGCTTCTCGTGAAAGATTCATTCGTCGTTTTTTCTCCTGAACTCTTTGTGCAAATCGAGGACAGGAGAATATCGTCGTTTCCCATGAAAGGCACCATTGACGCCTCGCTGCCCGGTGCGGAAGGCAGGATTATTTCAGATGAAAAGGAGATGGCCGAGCATGCAACGATTGTCGACCTGATACGGAATGACCTCAGTATCGTTGCAAAAAATGTGGTCGTGGAAAAATTCAGATATATCGAACAAATTCAAACGAATGAGAAACCGTTATTGCAGGTCAGTTCGAAGATTACGGGCAGACTTGAATCGAATTACCATGAGCGAATCGGGGACATCATTGTTCCATTGCTTCCCGCCGGATCGGTCACCGGCGCTCCCAAGAAAAAAACCGTTGAAATCATTCACGCGGTCGAACCCACTGAGCGCGGATATTACACCGGTGTCTTTGGCCTGTTTGACGGGGAACGATTGGAGAGCGGAGTGATGATCCGGTTCATTGAACAGCGCGACGGAATATTCCACTATAAAAGCGGGGGCGGTATTACTGCGTTGAGCAACGCCGATTCCGAATATCGGGAGATGATCGAAAAAGTCTATGTGCCTGTTGCTTGAAACCATTAAGATTCAAAATCGGATCCCGTGTCAAATTGACCTGCACAACGACCGGATGAATTATTCCCGGTCCCGGATCTTCGGCTCGCCAGAGCGGATCGACCTGCGGACTGCGCTTAAAATTCCTTCCGGCCTATCGGATTCGGTCTTTAAATGCCGGATTGTCTATCAGGAGAATATCCGAACGATTGAGTTTCTTCCGTATCAACCGAGAACGATCCGTTCACTGCGTCTGGTCAGGGGGGACGATCTCGATTATGGACATAAGTATCTTGACCGGACACGGATTGACCAATTGCTGGAGCACTGCGGTGCGGATGACATTCTCATCCTGAAGGGGAAGACCATCACCGATGCCTCATTCGCGAATGTTGCGTTCTTTGACGGAACGAAGTGGTTCACCCCTTCTACTCCTTTGCTGAAAGGGACGAAACGTCAGCTGCTCCTCGATAGCGGAATGTTACAGGAGGATGATCTCACCGTGCATGACCTCGGCCGCTTTCAGAAAGCGGTGCTGATCAATGCATTCCTGGACCTTGACGAACGCGCATCGATAGATATAAAAAATATTATTTGACATGCCCGTCAGGGAAGGAGAACCGCTCCTCTTCCTTCAGAATATTATTATCTGTATCTTATTTTCAACAGTTATTTATCACTTTATAGGAAATTTATGAAAACATCAGTTCAGAGGCTTGCGCGGATAATGTTACCGCTCTTCATCGCCTTGACGGCAACGACCGCATTGTACTGCCAGCCGAAGATCATCACCATTTTGCACACAAACGATATGCACGCCAGTTTTATTCCTCATGAAGCATTTTGGGTGAAAGAAAATCCAAAACCGTTCATTGGGGGTTTTAATGAACTCTCGTTTATCGTTGACAGCATTCGTCAGGCGAAGCCGGCCACCTTCCTGGTCGATGCCGGTGATGTGATGACCGGTAATCCCATCACGGAGTATACATACCGGGGCGCTGAAGGCGGAGCGCTGTTCGAAATGATGAACCGCATCGGCTATGAACTCTGGACGCCGGGGAACCATGATTTCGATATATCGTCCGCCAACCTGCGCAAGCTGACTGCCATCGCGCGGTTCCCGACGGTATCCGCAAATATTCTCGATACGCTCAATCAATTTCCGGTCAATAATAATGAATATATTATCCTCAGGAAAAATGGTTTAACGATCGGCGTCATCGGCATGATGTCAGACGACTTCTACAATCTCGTGAATCAAAACAGCAGCGCGGGCATCAAAATCCTTCCGTCCATTGAGACCATGCAGCGGCTTGCCGCGGAGCTTTATCCGCAAACAGATTTACTCATCGCGCTGACCCACCAGGGCATCGATGAAGACTCCATTATGGCGACGAAGGTGCAGGGATTAGACATCATTATCGGTGGACATTCGCATACGCGGCTTCGGCATCCCAAAAGAGTCAACAATGTTCTGATTGTGCAGACAGGGTCAAATTTGGAAAATCTTGGCGTGCTCGATTTGAAGGTCGAAAAACATCATGTGATTTCGTATGATGGAAAACTCATCCCGCTCTGGGTGAATGCAGCAAGACCAAAAACAGAGCTTTCAACGTTTATTGATTCGATCAAGCTGGCCATAGACCGGGATTATTCCAAGGTTATTGCAACGCTGAAAACCGATTGGAATCGCAGCCGCGGCGAAAGCGGAATTGGAAATTTTATTTCTGATGCACAACGTGAAGCTGCCGGTGCAGATATTGGTTTTATGAATTCTTCGGGTATTCGGAAAGATTTGACCGCCGGACCGGTGACCAAACGGGATATTTTTGAGATCCTTCCATTTCGCAACATCCTGGTGAAGTTCGAACTCACCGGAAAACAACTCCGGTCCATGATAGAATTCATGCTGAAGGAACACACCGGAGTACAGACGTCGGGTATTCAATGTACGTGGCGGAAAATGTCCGATGGCGGGATTGAAATCACCACGTTTCTGGTGAATGGCAAGCCGCTGGATGAGGAGAGATCGTATATCGGAGCTGCAAGCGATTATATGATGGGCGAAGCGAAAAAATATTTTGGCATTGACACGCCCAAACTGATCTTTCTCAATCAAACGGTTTTCGAGGCAATTGAAAAGAAAGTGCGCAGTTTAAAAGAAATAACGTCACCCATAGAAAACAGACTTCAGCTTGTGAAATAGACCAAAAAGAAGGGCACGACTATGAGCAACCATTTTCCCATCCTCATCATTACCGGCCGTCCAGCAGCCGGCAAATCCGAAGTCATCGACTTTTTAAAAAAATGTGATCCCATTGTCCGTCTGGAAAAATTCCATATCGCCAATTTTGAGGAGCTTGATGATTTTATCTATGTTTGGGAAACATTTGAGCTCGATGATTTGATGACGCGGTTCCACAAACCGCGCATCTGGAGCGACGAAAAGTATTGGTTCAAAGACCAGTATATCTGGGATCTCTATATGGACCGTATGGCACTGGATTACAAGAAGAAAGTGCTCAAAGATCCGGGGTATCACGAGAAAATGACAACCCTCGTGGAATTTGCACGGGGCGGCGACGACGCCATTCATCATGCATTAACCTTCCTTTCGGATGAGATGCTCAGCCGTGCCTCGCTGATGTACATCAATGTTCCCTATGAAGAATCAGTCCGGAAGAATCGCAGGCGTGCGAAGCCCGGCCAGGAAGATTCCATCCTGTATCATTCGCTGCCGGATGAGAAAATGGAGTTCTATTACAAGACGAACGATTGGGAGCAATTGGCAGCGAAGGATCCAAATTTTATTGAAGTGAAGGGGCACAAAATTCCGTATTGTGCGTTCGAGAATATGCCGGAGAAAACGATGGATCCAGCGCTCATCGCACCCGAACTCGAGCGTGTCACAAAGAAACTGTGGAGTTTGCGGAAGTAGCATCCGATCACCAGATCGGATTTACTTCCAGTGATGTATCCAGTCGGTGACTGGATTCTACGCGTTAATGCCCGGATCTTCCTTTGGGCATCACATTCCAGAGACGGGACATCACATACGCGCCCATGAGAGCAAATGGAATGGGCGCCCAATGCCATGCTTCCCACCCCCAGTTTGTCGTAATATAACCGACCCCCATTCCAACGAATGCGCCGGCGAGGTATTGCATTCCATCGAATAATCCGGCTGCGGTTGCCACAGCTTTCTTCCCGCCGAAGTCCATGGAAGCTGCTCCGCCAATCATTCCATGCGCGCCATTGACGCAGAAGGAGAGAAGGACAAGGCAGCACGCTGCCAACACGGGGCCGAAGTTGAGAAGATCCGATATGCCGAAGAGAGCGAGAACAACCGCCATTCCCAGAAATCCGAAGGTGATTACCGGTGCGCGTCGCCCGCCGAAAGTGCGGTCCGAAGCGATGCCGAACACGAAACCGCCTGCGATGCCGGCGAGCGCAATCCCCCACGTTGCAATGATGTACGGAAGATACGTTGCGAAGTGCGCTTTGTCTGCGCCATAGAAATCCACAAAATATTTCGGCCACCACGCATCCACGACGCTCCGGCGGACAAAACCAATCATCATGGAACCGAGTGCGATCATCCACATAACGCGCGATGCAAAAACCTTTCTGAGAACATACTTGACAGAGGATGGTTTGCCATCGCTGTCTTCCGGGTCGTCGCCGGTTTCAAAGTCGCCCAATCCTGCATCTTTCGGTGAGTTGTGCATAAAATAATAATTGATCACAAAGAGCACTAAGACGCATGCCCCGGGGATCCAAAACGCGTACTGCCATGGGAGAAAGAGCAAAATAAGCGGCACACCCTGGAACGCCAACAGCAACCCCAGGCGAATCAGCACACCGAAAATTCCGGCGAAGGTACCGCGTTCACGCACATGGAACCACTGTGCGTTGACTTTCACAATCGAAAGTGCGCCGAACGATTGAAAGAATCCGTTCAATCCCCACACGATTGCCATCAGTGTCAGAATCAAACCGCCGGATAATCCGAATTTGAGAGATGCAGGAACAATAACGTGTCGTGCCATACCGATTCCTTCCCAGACAGCGGGGGACGTTACGGCGAGACCTGCAAGACCGAAGAGAAAGTTCATGAATGCAACACCAATTGCGCCGAAGAGAAATGCTTTTTTCCCGCCGATGCGATCAGCGAAAGGACCGTTCAAAACAACGGAGAGCCCATACACCAGCGGCATAACCGTTTCGAATACCCCCAGCTCTGTATTCTTCCAGCCAAGTAAATCTGCGAGAGCGGGAGCAACCGCGGTATAATTGTAACGCGTCATATAAAAGAACGCGTACAGAACTCCCAGCGACATCCAATTAATGACGCGCTGTTTGCGGAATTCAGGAGTGTGGACGGGAAGATCGGAAGGGGTCATCATTATTTTCTCTTCTCTCTGATGGGAGTCGTTTATTGATGGTTAGAGCGGAAAATGATAATTGACGGCAAATCGAAGTACGGGACCGGATAAATCTAATCCAAAATTCGGCCACGTCCGGCCATCCGCGGTCACGGTTTTCACGTTCCCCCAAAAATATCCGGCTCCTGCCATGATGGACCAGTGATCTATCATAAAATATTGTGCGCCGGCCATCAGCCGGTAAGCGGTGGCCGATCCGTTTTTATTGTAATCGAGTCCGCGGTAATTTTCCATCACTTCGGTTGCGGCGAGTGAACCAATATCGATTGAGCCAAACAGCGAGAGGTTCTGAACAGATTCAAGAGGCATACTGCCTCGGACTGAACCATAGAAGAATGTACTGTTGATTTGATCACCGGTGGCCTCGATCGTTGAGACTTTTGAAGTGAAGAAATATTCGTATCCGATGTTTATCTGAATAGTCCTGTTGATCACCCAGCCCGCCTCTGCGCCAAAAATGATATTGGTACCGGAGGGATGCGCCCCGTCGGAAAGATGGAGCTGGTTTTTCCAATCGGTCAATGATGGGTAAAGTCCGCTCGTGTTGAACTGAAGGTAGATGCTGCTGGAGGACGCTTCCGGAGTTTCATTCTGTCCTTGGACCTGAATATCGGCAACGCAGGGTTTCTCACTTCTCGGCAGACCGGTCGAAAACGACATTCTCTGCTCTGCGCCAGCACAGGAAATTCCGAACAGGATTGCGAGAGAACTATGTGTAAGAAATCGATGCATGGGATCTTCTTCAGTCAATACTATAGCATAAAAGAGGCTGCACCGATTGCATTACTCTGCGGTAAAAACCGGTATTGCACCGGCGAGTATCTTTTTTAGAAGCTTCTTCTCTTTCATATGCATTTGTTGATCGTCTGAAAGATAAATAAACCGCAAAGCTCGCAAAGATGCGCCAAGAAACGAAGATGCGAATCTTGGCGTCCTTTACGCTGAATTTGGTTTATAGGATCTCTTTCGCCGTTTTGACCACATTCTCTACCGTGAATCCGAAGTGTTTGAAGATTACATCAACGGGCGCTGAGGCGCCGAATGACTTCATTCCAATAATTCTGCCGTTATCCCCGACATATTTTTCCCAGCCCATTGAAATGAGCGCTTCGACGGCAACGCGTTTTTTAACCGACGGCGGCAGAACGGAATCCCGATATTCTTTCGGTTGCCTCTCGAACAACTCCCAGGACGGCATGCTTACCACACGGGCTTTGACGCCTTCTTTTGTCAATTGCTCGTAGGCACCGAGGGCAAGCTGCACTTCAGAACCGGTGCCGATAAGAATAAGATCGGGAGCAGGAGAGCTTTCGACAAGAATGTATGCGCCTTTTGCCAGATGATCGGCAGAGGGATATTTTGTCCTGTCGATGGTCGGCAGTTTTTGCCGGGTCAGCAGCATGGCCACCGGTCCGTTTTTATGTTCTATGGCAAACTTCCAAGCGGCGACTGTTTCGTTTGCATCTGCCGGGCGGAGTGTAATCATGTTCGGCATGCAGCGTAATGCGGCGAGCTGCTCGACTGGTTCGTGGGTTGGCCCGTCTTCGCCGACACCGATGCTGTCATGCGTGAACACGTAAATCGGGTTGATGTTCATGATACTCGCGAGCCGGAGTGATCCGCGCATGTAATCGGAAAACACAAAAAATGTCCCGCCGTAGGGGATAATGCCGTCCGTCACTGCCAGTCCATTGAGAATACCGCCCATGGCATGTTCCCGGACGCCGTACCGGATATACTTGCCGCCCTCATTGCCGGGTTGAAAATCACCCATCGTTTTCACAAAGGTATTATTCGACGGCGTGAGATCGGCAGAACCGCCGATGATGGAGGGAAGCAGCGGAACGATGGCGTTCAGCGTTTTCCCCGAGGCCTCGCGTGTTGCCATTGCTTCGGTAAAGTGCGGCAGTGCTTTTTTCCATTCCTCGCCAAAATTTCGGCTGCGGATATTTTCCAATTCTTTCGCTGCATCGGGATGTTGTTTCCTGTACTCCGCAAACAACTTCTGCCATGCTTCTTCCTTCTTTTTCCCTTCATCCACCGCCTTGCGGAAATGGGCCAGTGCTTCATCCGGTATATAGAACTGCTTTTCCGGATCCCATCCATAATTCTTCTTTGTTAATTTAATTTCTTCATCGCCGAGGGGGGATCCATGCACTTCAGCGGTGTCCTGTTTGTGCGGGCTTCCAAAGCCGATATGCGTGCGTACCATGATGATGGAAGGCCGTTCGGTTTCCTTCTTCGCCGCGAGAATTGCTTTTTCGATCGCCTCGAGATCATTCCCGTCATCCACTTTTTGAACGTGCCAGTCGTAGGCTTCAAATCGTTTTGCGCGGTCTTCCGTAAATGACATTTCGGTCGGACCGTCAATGCTGATATGGTTGTCATCATAAAAATATATCAGATTGCCAAGTTTCAGATGTCCGGCGAGGGAAGCCGCTTCCGAAGTGATGCCCTCCATGAGATCGCCGTCGCCGAGTGTCGCATAGATATGATAATCCACAACGTCGAATCCTGGTTTGTTATAGTGTGCGGCAAGATATTTTTGCCCAATCGCCATGCCGATGCCGTTGGTAAATCCCTGTCCCAGTGGCCCCGTGGTGACTTCCACTCCGTCGGTGTGGCCGTATTCGGGATGACCGGGAGTTTTACTTCCCAGCTGACGGAAGCTTTTCAGGTCATCGAGCGTCACCTGGTAACCGGTGAGATGGAGCAGGCTGTACAGGAGCATGG
>RPQN01000128.1 GCA_003819715.1 Ignavibacteriota bacterium
TATTTAGTTGGTGTTAGAAGAAGGCAGAATAACGGTGTACGATACCCGAGTAGAAGGATATGCAGTATGTGCTGCGTGCGGGTGCCCGCAGTACGCTGCCATGCATTATGCACTGATCGATTCAATGAATTTGTCTAGAGCGGAAATCAGGGTTTCTCAAAGAAGGCGCCGCCGTACTAATCATATTCAACGGCCGCCTCTCCGGGAGCATTCCTGGCTTTGGCATAAGCATCCATCCGCTAGGCCGCACATATAAAGGGAGATAAAAAAATGTTGCCAATAAAAAATAAAAATGTCTTTTTAGCAGTCGGACAATTATCGTTAGCAATGAGCATTCTGCTGAATCATTTTGTCAATGATACCGGACCTGTATCATTTCTTATCGGCCTGTTTACAGGTTTGTCAATAGTATTTAACGCCGCATTTATCTGGTTTTTGCGAAAAGAATGATCCAATGAATAAATTATTCGCAAACAGTTGACACGGTCTTACCCGCAACGAGTTTGTCATAGTCGTTCATTCATTGTCAATATCACTAAAAGAAAATTAAAGGCAGCATGAAACGCATTAAAATATTTATCAAAAGCTTTATTGGAATATTCTTTTTTATTCTCATCCTGTTTCTCAGCGCCGGCCGGATGGATTATTATCAGGGCTGGATTTTTTCAGCCGTGAGCCTCCTGGGACTGCTGATGAATTTTGCCCCGTCAAACGTCGATACGGAGCTTCTGGACGAGAGGTCGAAGCCCCCTAAAGACGCGAAGCAATGGGATAAGCTCATTTTATTGCTGTCCTCGTTGACTACGATCATCGCGTACGTCTTAGCCGGATTGGACTCGGGACGTTATCAATGGTCTCCGCAATTCCCATGGAGCATTTACATTCTGGGCATTGTGTTGATGTTTATCGGACAGCTTCTCTTTCTGAAAGCCAAGAAGACAAACAGGTTCTTTTCAAGTGTCATGCGGATCCAGAATGACAGGGGGCACACGGTGTGTGAGACCGGTCCCTACAGGTTCGTGCGACATCCGGGATATTTGGGAATGATATTTTCGTGGCTCGCATTTCCGCTGCTCCTCGGTTCCGTCTGGAGCATAATTCCAATCGTGCCGGCCATTATACTGCTCCTCGTAAGAACAAGCCTGGAAGACAAAACACTTATGAATGAATTAACAGGCTACAGCCAGTATGCAATAAACACGCGATATAGATTAATTCCGTGGATATGGTAATATGCGGTTTCTGTCAATCGTCTCAATCTCTCAACATCTCAATATCTTGAACTACGAACCACGCACAACGCACTAAACAACTAAGCACTTCTTCTCATCTCAACCTCTCGAACCACGCACAACGCACTAATCAACTCAACTGCTCCACTGCTCATTGGCTCCGTATGGTCCCCTTGATTCTTGGCTGATAACTCGCTACCATTTTTACGAGAAGCGTGTTGGGGGGATATTGCCGGCTCTCCGCGCGCTTCGGATTTTACATCATATGCTTCAGATGAATTTCAGTATGATTTCCTTTCTCTCTCTTTGCGCCTCAATGAAAAACTGATCCGATCATGCAGATACGGGAAGTAACGACTCTTTATGAGCTGAAGCGATTCATATCGTTTCAGTATTCTTTGTATCGTCATAATCGGTACTGGGTGCCGCCGCCGTATACCGACGAGGTCAATTCGCTGCGAAAAGATAAAAATCCCGCATTTGATTTTTGTGATGCAAAATACTGGATAGCCGAAAAAGACGGAACGATCGTCGGCCGCATTGCCGGAATTGTCAATAAGCGGTATAACGAAAAATGGAATGTAAAAACTGCGCGCTTCGGTTGGTTTGATTTTATCGACGATGCGGACATCTCATCCGCATTGCTGGAGACCGTCGAACAATGGGCGAAAGAGCAGGGGATGACGTCGCTCCACGGCCCGCTGGGATTCACCGATATGGACGGTGAAGGGGCGCTCGTGGAAGGATTTGAAGAACTCAGCACGCTGGGCGCATTGTATAATTATCCTTATTACCCCGGGCATATCGAACAGGCCGGCTATGTGAAAGATGCCGATTGGATCGAATATGAAGTGACCATGAGCGGCGTCGTGAACGAGGAGATTCAAAGGATCGCCGGGATCGTTTTGGAAAGATACAACCTGCACGTGCTCAGAGTACGGAAGGCAAAAGAACTTCTTTCGTATGGAAAAGAAATATTCCAACTTTTGAATCAGTCCTATAAAGATCTCTATGGTTTTGTCGAGCTGACGGATAAGCAAATAGATCTGTACATAAAACAATATTTTGGTTTCATTCTCCCCGGGTATGTGCCTGTCGTGCTCGATCGCAGCGGCGCTATCGTTGCATTCGGCATTACCATGCCGTCGATGTCCCGCGCGTTTCAAAAAAATAAAGGGCGTTTGCTGCCGTTCGGATTTCTTCACGTCCTACTCGCCCTGAGACAGATTACGAGGGCCGATCTTTATCTTACTGCGGTTCGTCCGGATATGCAGAACAAGGGAGTCAATGCCATCCTGATGCATGAGGTCGACAAGACCTTTGTGAAGAACCACATTGAAAAGGTCGAGACGAACAGAGAACTGGAAACAAATTCAAAAGTACAGGCACAATGGAAATTTTTCGAAAAGAGGCAGCATAAGCGAAGGCGGTCCTATAAAAAAGAGTTGAACCGATGAGCCATTGAGCCGATAAGCAAATAAGCCAATGAGTAGATGAGCCAATGAGCCGATAAGCCGATAAGCCAATGAGTAAACGAGTGTTTTATTCGAGTCGTTTTTGCAGATAGTATTTATAGACTTATTTTCTCATCACCTCATCATCTCATCATCTCATAATCTCATAATCTCAATTTCTCTCTCTCTACCTCTTGAACCACGCACTACGCACTAAACAACTAAGAACTCTTTTTAACTCAACTGCTCATAGACTCAAATACTCATCGGCTCATCTGCTCATTTGCATCTCTATAAGGATTTAGATAATATTCAAAATTATATCACTGGGAATGTTTTTAAATGGATTCCCGATTCGGAGTATTTAAAATGAAATGCTTCTTTTTATTCATCATTGTTTTCATGATCTCCCTGCCTCGTTGTCACAGCCAATGGCTGCCGGCGTCTATTTCGCTGCCGACGAATTGGGGCAGTACAACATCCATCGACGCTTCCGACAGCCTGACCATTGCATTGGCTTCTTCACTAGGGATATACAGGACTACCGATGGCGGAATGACATGGAAAAATATTTTTACCAATCCGTTGAGATCTGTCCAGGGCAGTCCGGAGGATATTTCCATCATCGACTCCGGCCATTTCTGGGTGGCATGTGCCAACGGCGGTATTCTCGCCACGACAGACGGCGGGGCACAATGGTCGCTGCAGTTCCTTGATTCAACGAAATCGGTTTTCATGGATTACATAAAATTTTTCGATCTCCAATCCGGGATTGCCATCGGCGATGGGCGCGACAATATTATGGCAATCCTTCACACGTCTGATGGCGGAAACCATTGGCAATCCGCGAACACACGGCCGCTCATCGGCTGGTCCGGTGATATGTGGCGGCGGATGGATTTCATAAACCGGAACGTGGGTTATTTCTATGTCTCGGGCCCTCAGACAATAAACAAAACCACCGATGGCGGTGCAACCTGGAGTCCCACGGCAGCGCAGCTGCCCTACGTTGAAGTCCTTAATTTTTACGATCAAAATATTGGCCTGGTCATGTCGGATTCGGGCCGAATTTTTCGAACGCTCGATGGTGCCGTGAGCTGGGAAGAATTTCCTTCACCGCATAAACTTTGGGGCAACGATATTGAATTTGCACCGTCCGATCCGGCGAATGTCTGGATGACAGATCTCATTGACGTGTATTTCAGCAGCGATACCGGAAGGACCTGGACGGCCCAGTCTGCAGCAGGCGGGAGAGACTTAGTCTTCCCGACCCGTCACAGCGGCTGGTTTATTGGAGACGGAGGAAAACTCTATCATACCGCGAACGGCGGAGTGACGTCAGTTGAAGATGCCGGTTCGCATCCGGACGGATTTATGCTGTACCAGAATTTTCCCAATCCATTTAATCCATCGACCTCTATTGCCTTTACGGTTAATAAGCGAAGCAGAGTCCGGCTGACCATTTACAATATCCTGGGTCAAACGGTTGCCACGCTCGTGGACAGCGATCTCGCCGCAGGTTTGCACTCTGTGAAATGGAACACGGATGCCGCAACGGGAATATATTTCTATCGAATAGAAATGTCGTCCCTGAATAATCCTGTTGTGAGAACTTCGGATACGAAAAAGATGCTGCTTCTGAGATAAAACAATAAAACGGCAATCCTAACCGGCTACTTATTGTTATTTACCGTTCGTCTCATTCTGTTTGCATCTCACTCTCTCAGCTTCTCATAATCTCATTATCTCCCAACCTTAACGTCTTGAACGACGAACTACGCACTAAACAACTCATCTGCTCAACTGCTCATAGGCTCATCTACTCAACTGCTCATCTGCTCCACTGCTCATCTGCTCAACTGCTCATAGGCTCATCTACTTTCTCTCTCAACCTCTTGAACCACGCACTACGCACTTATCAACTACGAACTCTTACTATCGCAACTGCTCCACTGCTCATCGGCTCATCTGCTCATCGGCTCAATGGCTCATCTGCTCAACTGCTCACTTGCTTCTCTCCCAAACCCTCCTTACCATATCTCAGTTTCACCAAGTTGCCCCCGTTGGGAGTTCGGGATTCAACTTTACCCACGTTAGAAATTCGCACAAAGCACCACAAGTCCATCCAGGGACTTATTCTGCCGGGCAGAGCGTTTTGCACAAATTCCGAGAAGCCTCCAATGAATCTTTGAAGAAAAGGACGATGGAGGTTTTTTTGCGCTTTGGAAAAGGAAAAGAATACTATTAACACATTGATTTTACAGATGCACAAAACAAGTAATCAACATTGCAAACAAGCCAAGGGTTTGGTAGATTAAAAGCAAGTAAGCACGTTCCCTTTCTTGAGATAATCTATTCCTATTGAACTAGATCATCGATTTTTATTCATTTTTAAAAATATTTATTTTGAGTATATAGGAAAATAGATTTGCAATTTTATTTTGCCATTAGATAAATTATTTTAGAGGAAATATGGCTAAACAACATAGCATCCAAAAGACAATTCCAGCAATAAAAATCAATCAATGGCTTCCTAAATGGGATAAAGTTCAGTTTAGCGATAAGGAATTGCAAAATAGGCCGCTTAAATATTCTTATTTGTTTTCAATGAAGGCAAGCTATCTTAAAGCCTTAACTGGAGTATATCGTCGTTCGACAAAGGGAGGTCTTCAAAGATCAAAGGATCCAAACGTTCAGCGTGGTCACGAGGAAGAACGATCACGAACTATTCGTGAATTTGTTCAATATGGTTACCCTTGGTGTGAAATGAGTGAATCCAAAAGACAGAATCCTGAATATTCTGATCTAAGAAAGCCAGGATGGCTTCCAACCGCAATTCTAATAAACATTTTGCCCCCAAATACAAGTCGGAACGGCAAAGAAATATTTAATGATGATCTTGTGAAGTTGCAGGAACAAAATGATTTTGTGAAAGTACAACTTCCGAAGAGCTTTACTGGTGCAAATTGGCAACCAAAATATATATATCCATTTGAAGTAATAGATGGACAACATCGATTATGGGCTTTTGATGGGTTTGATCCAGGTGATGAATTCGAATTACCAGTAGTTGCTTTTTATGGTCTCGCGCCTGGCTGGCAAGCATATTTGTTTTGGTCAGTAAACATTACACCAAAGAAAATAAACAGATCTTTAGCATTTGATCTCTATCCACTTCTGAGACAACAATCATGGCTTGATAAATTCTCGGGTCATTCAATATATCGCGAAACAAGATGTCAGGAATTAGTAGAAGCTTTGTGGTCTCATCCGGAAAGTCCTTGGTATCATCGCATTAATATGCTGGGAGAGATAAAAGAGCAACGTGATTACAAAGGCCCATCCGTAAGTCAAGCGGCATGGGTCCGATCATTGATGGCAAGTTTTGTCAAACAAGTTGAAGGAACAGGAACAAGAATGGGTGGTCTCTTCGGAGCTCCATCTGATGAGCACAAACTGCTGTTCCCTTGGAACAGGCCTATGCAAGCAGCTTTCTTGATATTTGCGGGAATCGTTTTCAAAGAACAAATAGAAAAAAGTAAATCAAAATGGGCTTATGATCTCAGGCGAATAGTCGGAGAAAAGATTTTTAAAGATGACGATCCTGCATTTTATGGTGAATATTCTTTAACAAGTACGGATCAAGGAATTCGAGGATTCCTTTTTACGGTGAATGATTTGTGTTTTGTTTCTGCAAAAGAACTTGGACTAAGGGAATGGAATTGGGAAGATGTATATGGAGAATTAAAGAACACGAATGTTGCTGCAACTGAAGAAGCCTTGGTTACGGCTGCGATAAAGTCTTTAAAGAAAAGCAAAGTTGCAAAGTTTATTGAAGAAATGACAATTGGATTATCAAGTTACGATTGGCGTACATCTTCAACCCCAAAATTAAGTGATGATGAAAGGCTACGACAATCTGTATTTCGTGGAAGCAGTGGATATAAAGAAATGAGACGTCAACTTTTGGTCCATCTTTCAAAACAGAATGGGCGTGTTAGCAATATTGCTAAGAAAATATTGAAAACACTTAAATACTGATGGAACAATTCAATCGTGACGAAAAAAGGGTATTTTCCAAAGCATCACGTAAGACAATCGAAGATTATTTAGCTTCGCTTTCCAAAAGGACATTTAGTCGGAAATGGTTGCATCAAAACAACCGATACAGGAAATACTGTACAAAACGGTACGAGCAGGATCTAGGTTCTGCTATCGTGCCACCCTCCGTTGATATAAGAGATCTTACACATTATATAGCTTCATCAGCACCCACTCATTCAATTGATGGTTGGTCGTTCCTTGGACGTGCTGTCGATAGTGCCTTGCGTGGAGATACATATTCAGCAATACACTTTGCATACTACGCTGAACTAAGGGCGGCAATGAGTTTGATGGCAAGTGAAGGAGTCGGAGTATTTTCATCAAAGCATGCAACCATAAACAGAAATAGAAATTGGTCAAAGTTTCCACCAAGATATCGTCGAGAAATTGGAGGAACTCATAAAATTATTTGGCCTATGCTCCAATATTGGTCCACCCTTCAAAGATCCTCGGATTTAATAAATGAAATCATTAATCCAAATCCGTTCCATCTTTCAGGTTGGTTGGACACGTTGAATGTTAGAAGCCCAATAAGAGCAATTGCCAAACATTGGATGACATCATGGGGTTTGGACATTTCAGTAGTTGAAGATGATCATAATAGTAGAAATTATGTAAGTTATAGACCTTCTGAATTTAGAAAACCAAAATCACTTGATATACATGAAATAGTTGAATTCGTTGAAGAATTGTGGGTCTTATTTGAACCAACCGGTTTGGGAAAATTCGCACTCATGGAAAAATATTTAGTAAAAAAAGCATGGCAAGAGAGCGGTGTTAATAACCCAACTCAAAATGAATTACAGAGAAAAGGATTAAATTTAGTACAATCAATGGAATGGTTTGCTTTTTTGAATAATCCAGGTTTAACACTTCCGTTTACATATGCGGAAAACAATACTTCAATTGAAGATCCGTATTGTCATTTGCAAGTTATATCTAGGGCTGCTCTCTTATTATTTGTTTCCACAATGGCGTCAAGAAAGCTACTAACTGATGCCGCTTTCAGGCTTGAGATGTTTTCTTTTTGGTGGAGCCAGCATGGTAGAGAAAGAGGTCTGTGGAATGATGGAGGAATCCCCGTTAATCCAATAGATATTTGGTCAGACATTGAAACTATACTAAACGACTCAAAGAATTGGAGAAGGTTACATCCGCGAGGTTCTGTTTCATCATTTGATTGGCGCAATCAACAACCAAACGCATTAAATTGGTTAGGTGGATTTGAGTTAGTAGGTATTTGGGGCTTGTTACCATGAAATATATGGGATCAAAAAGACTCATGCTTAAGAATGGCTTAGGTCAACTTTTAGAAAGAGAGATTGCTGGCGCAAATCGTTTTATCGATATCTTTGCGGGAACTGGATCGGTTGCTTCTCATGTTGCCGAGAATTATGATATCAAAGTTAAAGCATACGATCTACAACTTTATAGTGCCGTGATATCAGGCGCTATTGTTAATAGAAAAGAAAAGATAGAATGGCAGCCAGTTTGGGATAGATGGTACAAACAAGCTAAAGCTATTTATATTAGCCGTAGAATTCCACCACTAAAGAAGATCACGAAGTCGACAGTAATTGCATGTCGAACTTGGTCTGGAAAACAAAAATTTCTTTCTGTAACAAAAGCCTATGGAGGACATTATTTTAGTCCACAACAAACCGTTTGGATAGATGCTTTTAGGTTAGCACTGCCAAAAGAAGCAGGAGTTAAAGAAACAGCTTTAGCTGCCCTTATTCAAGCGGCAAGCCAATGCGCTGCAGCACCTGGACATACAGCACAACCCTTTCAACCGACAAAAACGGCTAAACCCTTTTTAGAGGAAGCGTGGGATAAAAATATAGTGGATTGTACAAAAGCTGCATTCGTTTCACTGTCAAACCGTTACGCAATGCAGAGAGGCACTTCAATAGTAGCGGATGCAAATAAAGCGGCAAATGGATTGCACGAAGGGGATCTTGTGTTCATTGATCCGCCGTATTCTGGTGTTCATTACAGTAGATTTTATCATGTTCTGGAAACAATTGCTCAGGGAAGTTGTGGAGAAGTCACTGGGAGAGGCCGTTATCCTGATAGGCAATATCGCCCTCAATCAAAATATAGTCTGACGAAAGAATCAAAAACAGCGTTGGATGACTTGTTGTGTAAAGTATCTCAAAAGAAAGCCAACGCAATTTTAACCTTCCCCAATCACGAATGTTCCAATGGATTGTCGGGAAATATTGTTCGCGAAACTGCCAAGAAATATTTTAACGTAGAAGAGCATAGTGTCGTGAGTAAATTTAGTAGTCTTGGTGGAAGAGGGGATGGAAAAAAGAATGAATCCGGTCGTAACGCTCGCCGCAATGCAAACGAACTAATATTAGTATTGAAGGCAAAAGAAAAATAGACAATGGAAAACATTCGCCGTTCTTTTTCTATTCGTATATTTCTTGCAGACGGAACACCTTCAGGTTTAAAATTTGTAGAAAAATCGAATTGGATAGGACAGGGAGTGGTATGTCCTCGTCCAAGATTCTCGAGTGTAAAGGAACGCAAGGAGTTTGATCGTGCTGCTGTATATATTCTTCTAGGTGCTTCGGACAATCCTGATATTCCATTAGCATACATCGGTGAAGCCGATCCTATCAGAGCGCGTCTTGAAGATCATCATTCAAAGAAAGATTTTTGGACAGTAGCCTACTTCTTTACAAGCAAAGATGCCAATTTGAATAAAGCTCATATTCAATATTTGGAGCATAAATTATTACTACTTGCACAGGATGCAAAGCGATGTAAATTGGAGAACAAAAATTTCTCAACTGCACCATCACTTTCTGAAGCTGAGCAATCAGACATTGATGCATTTCTTGAAGAAATCCTCTTGTGTTTTCCAGTTTTAGGTATAACAATATTTGAGAAGCCCGAACAAAAACCAATTCAACGCCAAACGTTAATACTTACAAACAAAGGCATAATTGCAGAAGGTTATGAATCTGAAAATGGTTTTGTAGTAAAACAGGGTGCAACTGTAGTGGAAAAAATGGTTGCTTCAATGAATCCGCAAGCGCTTCATCTCCGAATTGATTTGATAGATAATGGAATTCTAAAAGAGCACACTGATGGTTATCAAATATTGTCTCAAGATTATGAGTTTTCTTCTCCCTCTCTTGCTGCTACTTTCCTACTGGGAGCAAATATCAACGGTCGCGATTGCTGGAAAACACCCAGCGGAACTACTTTGAAGCAACTTCAAGAAAAATCAGAAGATTCGTAGAGAGATATTAAATTGCTACATAATTAATAAATGGAATTCAATGTGACAGAATTGAATCGTATCGTGGCGCTAAAGTCGCTAGTACGTAAAATGATATGAAGTACCAAAAAAACAAATCAATATGTAAGACTGGAGTTCTTTACGTTGATGGTATTGTTAATGAACATGGATCAGTTTTTAGGCCTGTTCATGGGGAAGATGATTTAGGGGTTGACGGGTTTATCGAATTAGTTAAAGCAGAGATTGTTTCTGGTCGACTGATCGGCGTCCAAATTAAATCAGGCGATTCTTATATTGCTCCATCCGATGATGAATTTATAGTGAATGTCGATAAGGAACATTTGGAATATTGGCAGAACTTCATGGTTCCAGTAATTATCGTATGCTATTCGCCTTCGAAGAATATCGCTGCTTGGGTATCTGTTCGCGACTACATTGAACATGAACGTTATAAAGAAAATATTTCCATAAAGCAGATCCGTATTCCATTTTACAAAAAGTTTGACGTCAAGGCGCTTTCTCACGAAATTACTGGACTTGCTCATGTTAGAGCAGACGAGCGGATTCTGCTTAAATCGGCAGATTTGTGCTTGAGCAATGATGCGCAGAGACGCCATGAGGGATTTCAAATTCTTGCAAACCATCCAGATGCTCGCAATTTGAAGGTGACCTGTTTGTTTGCGCGCCGTTTGTTAATGGATTCAAATACTGATACCGCTAAAGATGCTTTATTTATACTTGGTTATGGTGTGGGAAGATATCGTTGGTCTTGGAATCCTAATAATCGTGACGAAATGGAGATTATTTCATTCGCTTCTGATCTTTGCAGTGATCTCAGTGAAATCGAAATCATGAGGTTGCTTGAACTGTGCGACAAAGAAGCATTTAATGGGCCACAAGGACTCGGAGAAAGGTTCTTTGATATTATATGTTGTTGCTATGATCTTGCAAATACTGTTTTTGAACGTGTTCTTTATGATTCTGCTCAACCGATTATTCGCAGAGCAAATGCATTGTATTTAATGTACCACTGTGATGACGAAGAACTTGATGTTGCTTATAATGAATTGATAAAAGATAAAAGGATACACGAGGTTGTTAAGTGGATGTTTTCTAAGTCGTAGCTTAGAAGCAATATGGAAAGTTGCGGTATCTGTTAACTTGATTGGAATTGATTTGCCAGGTGGAACATCCTCGCCGTCAATTTCGCGGTTTGTGTATCTGTTATATGCAAGTGTCCAACACACTGTGGTAAGGCAAAAGTTGCAATGACATACGGCATCCGTGCCGATTGAAAATAAGGTAACTTTGAAAGTATATTCATGAAAGCAGTCGTCTACACAAAATATGGATCGCCGGATGTTATTCAAATCAGGGACGTCGAAAAACCTGCGCCCGGTGACAATGAAGTCCTGATAAAAATTCATGCGGCGTCCGTGAATGCGTATGACTGGCATTTCCTGACCGCCGACATTTTTTTGATTCGCTTTATGGGCGGGGGACTGTTCAAACCCAAATTCACCAGACTCGGCGCGGACATAGCGGGCCGGATTGAAGCGGTTGGCAAAAATGTCAAACAGTTTAAGCCGGGTGACGAGGTCTACGGAATGGTGAAGGGCGGTTTCGCCGAGTATGCATGTATTGTTGAAGACGCATTGGCGTTGAAACCGTCCAATCTATCGTTCGATCAAGCAGCAGCCGTCCCTATGGCGGGGATCACCGCACTGCAGGGCCTGCGTGATGAAGGAAAGATTCAGGCAGGACAAAAAGTCTTGATCAACGGGGCATCGGGCGGCGTGGGAACGTTTGCTTTGCAGATTGCCAAATATTTCGGCGCTGAAGTGACTGCCGTGTGCAGCACTAGAAATGTGGATCA
>RPQN01000129.1 GCA_003819715.1 Ignavibacteriota bacterium
GCGGGTCGTTTGCAAGGATGGGCTTCCCGGATGCAGTTTTTACTCCGGAGATCGCCCATGCATTGCTCCCGGATTCCAGAGCGCGGATTCCGAGCAGCGCGCGGCATGCGCCTTCGGCGTCGAACCATGGCCGAAGGTCCCCGGCAATCGGTTTTCCTTTTAATTCCTTCGGGATAATCAGCGGCGCGTGGTCTGGCCAGTTCGGATAAATTTCCCTTGCCTTTTCCTCGCCAAACCGCTGAACCAATTCGGCGAGAAGCAGATCCACCCAGCGCGAATAATTCAATTCCCACGCCATCAACCGGCTGACCAGCAGCGAATGTTCAATCGTCCACAGATCCGGTTCGATGTTCAGCATATCAAATTCAACCGGATATTTGCCGGAATGAGATCTGATATATTCATTGATCCCATCCGCGTACGCCTGCAATGCCCTGCGCGTGTCATCATCGAGCGCCCGTGCCAGGTTCTGCGCATTCCGCCGCAGCCCGAGTGTATGGAACATTTTATCGATCTGCAGCGCCGGTTCTCCCAGTACTTCCGACAGCCGACCCTGCCCGGCACGCCGGACCAACTCCATTTGCCACAAACGGTCCTGGGCATGGACATACCCAACCGTATAGAATGCATCATATTCAGATTGAGCGAAAATATGCGGGACGCCGTATTCATCCCGATAGACTTTGACCTCTTCCGACAATCCAGAGACGTTGATGGTCCCTGATGTTTTAGGGAACGATCGCGTCACGAGGAAATATCCGACAACCACGAGAACCATCATCACAACGATGAACGTCACCCCTATTCCAAATATTTTTTTCCTCATGATTTGCGAAACTTCCTTTTCTCTGGTAAATCTCTAAATTTTTTTTACACGCTTATTTTCTGTAATGGTACAACGGTACGGCAAAAATCCAGCCCACTTTTTCCAGGACATCGGATTGGAGTAATGTAATCAAACTTGAAAAGCAGTGCAAATTGTCGATGGCAACCGGCATGGAGCGGAAAGCGATCAGCAATCTGCCCGCCGCATACGGCTCGCTTGTAGAATACAATCAGCAGTTGGGTTAAACTTGTAGAATCCTTGCCGGCAGGCAATCATCAGATTGGTTAATTCTGTAGAATCCTTGCCGGCAGGCAGGCAATCATCAGATTGGTTAATTCTGTAGAATCCAATCATCAGATTGGATAATTGAAAGTGAGAAAACTAAAAGGAGGGAACCTCTCCGGCCGCTTTCAGCCTGAATGTAGAATCCCATCATCAGATTGGATGATGAAGGAGCGAGGAAACCGAAAGAAGGGAACCTCTCCGACCGCTTTCAGCAATCGGAGAGGTTATTGAGCAGCGCAGTTCTGTTAAAATTGATGCGAGAATGTCAGATTGATCGTTTGTGTAGTTACCGCTTCGCTGGTTTGGGACGCCGGCGACGTTCCCCAGTTGTAATTATCACGTTTGGTTTTCCAGTTTCCATAGGCGAATGAAGCATTGATCGTGCTGTTTCCATCAATCAACAACCCGATTCCTGCCGAATAAACCATCTGGTCATAACTGGAAGGATCGTTCTTCCATGGCGATGGTTTCGATTCAATTCCCGCTCTGAGGAACATTCCCCAGTCATAAATCGTCGCTTCCACACCGCCGCGAAGATTCACGGTCTCACGCATCCAATCTTTGATATATCGGTTCTCCTGAATGAGATCAGGATTGTCAGATTCAAACTGCATTTGTGTCCAATCGGTGTATTCCGCATCGCCGGCAAGCATGAGCCAGTCAAGGACTTGAATCGAAATTCCACCGCTGAGCACCAACGGTGTGGTCACTTTATATTTCGTCTCGCTGGGCGCATCGCTTGCAGGTGGATATGAATACACGGCTCCATCGTCAAAAGTGCTGACGCCCCGGTCCGAGAACGTCTCTGAAATTTCATACGTCGTCGGAATACGGATTGTACCGCCGACTCTGTATTTTCCCGGTTTGCGATACATCAGACCAAAGAGGGCATTGAATCCGGTAATGTCGCTGTTAATGGTGCTGGAATAGGTCCAATGAGAAAAATTATACGGGAACGAATGATAAATATTCCGCGGATCTGATTCCGTGAATTCACGGTCGTAACTATATGTACCGGATGCAAAATTTAACGTGATACCGGCAGACAAGTTTGGAGCAATATCTATTCCTCCGCCGAACGACCAATGATTCATTCCTCCGCCTTCAAGAATTTTTGCGGTTTGTTGAACGCTATCGGTCAACAACGGATAGAGAAAATCATTCGACGTATCTGCGAGGTACAAATTAAAAGGAAGATGACTGCTCACTAAATTGTCGGCTGCAGGCTTTGATAGAGTCAGGAGATCAAATTCCTCATTGTTCAAGCCATTGTATGGTGAGAAGGAGCGAATAATGGAGCTTCCCGGATTAAATCCATCGAACGAGGCAACGGAGGAATAATTTGCAACGCGGCCAAAACCAAATGCGAAGGTCAACCCGCCGCGGCTTGTCGCAATCGGATAGACCAGACCGAGATTGTTGAGATTGATGGCGTTGTTGTTATCCGTCGTTTTATTGCCGAAGAATGTCACATCGTTCCCATATCCCAGACGCGACAATCCAATGGAGAATTCAAAATTCTTTTGTTGGGAAAGTCCCGCAGGATTTCCAAAGAGCGCCGAATAATCATCAGCCACTCCGACAACCGTATTGCCCATGCCCTGCGAGCGGGCGCCAACCGTGGACCCGAACTGCGATAACCGCAGGACATCTTCTGCGTACTGTGCGCTCGCAGTTTGAATTTGTAATACCGCCATTGCCAGTATCATCAGCCCATATGATTTACGAAACGTTTTCATAGTATCGCCTTATTCCATTATATGTTATGATCATCAACGCCCTGACCTGCCTGAACCGCCGCTGCGTCCGCCGCCGCTATTGCCGCTTGGCGCAGGCGCACTGCTTGGACCAGAACTTGTCCGCGGCGAGGGTGCGGGTGTATAACTTGGTGCCGAGCTTCGCTCGCTTGATCGTGATTGCCCGCCGGTTGTCCCGTGACTTCGGGATTGGCCGCTGCCGCGCGCATTGCTTGTTTTTGTACTGCCGGACGACGGGGCTGTACTTCCACCCCGGTGCCGAGGCTGCTGGACGGCGGGATTATATTGCCCGCTCCCCGATTGCCGGCTCGTTGCAGTTCCGCTGGAGGCGCCGCGTGTTGCTCTGGTCGTTTCAACGGCTCCGCTTTGAGATCGTGTGCTTCCGGCGGCACGCGGAAGACTTACACTGCCACCGCTCCTTCCATCATATGTGCTGCCCGTGCCGATTGATCCGGCCGATCCAACATTTCCAGATCGATTTGTACCATAACCGGATCTGCCTGAACCATTTCTCTGATAACCGGAATTACGAGTGGCATAAGGGTGCGAATAATGAGTGTAGTTGTAACCGTATCCGCCATGTGAATAATAATAGGAATGTCCCCAGTATCCGCCATAGTACGGAGAATAGCCATAGTACGGGTAATAACCGTAGTCAGGATAATATATCGATCCCCAGAACCATGGATCCCATTGCGATGGATAGGTGCATCCGTAATCCCATGACCAATTTGACCGCCATGCGGGATAATAATAGGAAAATCCGAGATACTGGTGAGACCGCCAGTTATCAGAATCTTCACCGTAATAATTCTCGTCGTTTTGATCGGCAGACTGATCTTCCTGTGCAACCGGCTGTTCCTGTTGATAGGAGGAGTCTTCGTCATGCAATGTTACAAATTGCGTGTAACAGCCCTGGAAGAACAACATCATCATTCCGAGAGGAAGAAAAAGTTTGAAAAATATTGTCATTGTTTTCATGATTAACCTCATTAGTTAGACGCTTAATAAGTGCTCAAGTTTCTTGCCAGCGATTTATAAAGAACAAGCCTGAAATCAGCGAGTTTTCGCCGTCTTCAGGCTCCTAAACTACTGTTCAATTTTTCATATGTCCACAAATCTAATCGCTACCGTCTACAGACCTGCACAATGCACCTGTTATTGGTTGTTTAGGATAATATGAATGGTGAGAAGTGTTTGAATAAAAATTTTAATCTTTTTAGTTCCTCAAATTCTATGAATGGACGAATATCATGTCCGTCGGGGCGACGGGCTCTACGGATATTTCTGAACAGAACAAGCGTAGAGTCCATTCCCCGGAATGGACGATTATTCACTGGACCTTAAATCCTACGTATCCAGCGGGCTGCCGATAATTGATGTTCCCTGGAAAAGCTTTTTATATACTCCGAAGAATTACAACAATCTCTGATACCTAAAAATTTCCAATATAATCGATCTGGAGCGTTCGATTTCCAACGTTCACGTGCTCCTGATTCTTTGTGACATTTTTCAGATTGAAACCGACCACCAATCCTTTACCCCATGCCCACCTGAAACCAAAATTAAGATAGCCATTCCCTCTGCCCATGGCGTGGGTATTATTATCATTCACCGCAAAATCGTATTCCATCATGATGGAAATATCCCGGCCGACGGATTTCTCCGCTCCGACATACATATTGAGATCTTTATCGCCATCGGTTGTTTCCATGGACTTATTGATGCCGCCGTGAATACTGAAATTGCCGAGAAACTCATAGTTTTTACTTGCTGCGATATACGCACCGGGCGATTTTATGGCATATCGTTTTAATGTGTCGGCTTTGAAATAGGATTCTTTTCCCTGGGAATCAAATCCGATGGCAATCGCCGGCATCAAGCTGCTCTCGCTTACAAGACGAAGCTTGGCATTCACCCCCGGAAATGGATTCATATCAATTTTATTCGCCCCGATGATGTCTGTTCCACCGTAGGATATTCCAAATGCGAACTGTTCAAAAATCCCCACGGAGATCCCCACCAGCACTCCGCCGTTCTGGAAAAAGTCCGAAGAAACGGAATACGATCCGCGCTTCAGCAGCCCGGCTGTTGGTTTATCGATCAGCATGGTCGGTTCAACGGTCGCCCCATCGCCGGCATAACTTTGTGCAGCCGCCATTTCTCCGGCCATCGCCAGCACGAACAGAGCGAGAATAATAGTTTTCAACTTTTTCACAAGGTTCTCCTTTTCATTGTCGTTATCCGCTTTCTTCCTCGCCAAATATTTTTTTTATGTTTGGGGGAGGATCCTTCTCCGTTTTATGTGAGTCGCTCCTTTTCGTTTCCGGTCCGGGGACGGAAGATCCTTTCCGGATCACTCGAAATCCCTCATCCAAATTCATGTCATCCGAAAAAGAGTTGAGTTCTTTAATCTTCTGAACCGGTAATTTGAATATGGACGCCGGAGGCGTGTCGACTGCGGCTTTCGGTTCCCGGAACGAAAGGAGTTTTTTGAAAATTGCCTGCCCTTCCCTTGCCAGATCCTCTTCCGAATACGTCAGGACCAGGCCCCCGCGGACATAGAACTCACCGTTGATCATCACATCGCTCACGTGAGACGAAGCGGCTTCACGAAGAACCACCTCCAGTATCCGATCGGCATGGTCCTCCGCAAGAATTGGATTTAATCGGAAGTCCGAGAGGTCAAGAAATACAACATCGGCTTTCTTACCAGGTTCGATCGTCCCGATTTCATCTTCCATCCCCAGTGCAGACGCACCATTGACGGTGTGCAGCGCAAGAAGTGCATACGCATCTTCTATCGGCAATCCAAGCGTTTTAATAATGGAGCAGTAGTGTTGAATATTCTCCAGCGGCTTTGCATCTCCCCAATCGGAACCCATGGCAAAGCTCATTTTATGTCTGCGTAATTCTTCAAATGGCGGTATCTCCCCGCCTTTCCGGATAATGGCCGTCGGCGAATAGATCAACGGCAGGCGGGATTTTGCAATGAGGTCATGGTCGCCGTCCTCGAAACATGCGAGATGGATGAGATGCGCCGGCGAATCCATCGCGCGGTACTCCGCGTAAAGCTGGGCAACGGATTTGGTAAAGTTTTTCTTGATAATATTAAATGCCTGCCGGCTCTGGCCCAGATGCAGCATGATCGGCCACGCCAGATTTCGCGCCATGCGAATGGTGGATTGGAGATTATAGGTCGTGAGATTTTCCTCATCGGCGACAACGAAGGCAAACCGAATGGCAGGATTATGCAATTTTCTGGCAGCCTCAAATTGATCGCCGTTGTGCAAACCGATAAAACCTCTCTGGTTCGACTGCTGCATCGCTTCAAAGGATGCCGGGAAGGAATGGTCCGGAGAATCGAATCCATGCTCCGCCAGCGTTGTCACGCCGGATTTGAGCGCGGAGTAATACGACAACCGGTACAACGACAGGAATTCCTGATAGGTCGCTTCTTTACGCAAGTACTCCAGTGCACGAGTGATCCCCGGATTTTTATTCCATCGCGACATGGGATGACCGTCCGTGAGATAGCGCAGGATAAACGACTCTCCGGTGTGATGCGCATCGACAAATCCCGGCAAGAGGAGTTTCCCTGCAGCATCAATAATTTCAGCCTTCGGATACGTCGGTTTAAGGGCTTCTGCACGCTTGCCCATTTCGACAATTCTGCCGCCTTGAATGATGATGGTTTGCCTTCCGGCACGATTCTGCTTGTCGCCGGAATAGACGAACCCATTCTCGATTATTTTAACGGAACCGCTCATGCCGGTTATTGTATTTTGCGCCAGATGGTGCCTTCTTTTTTGTCTTCAATAATAAATCCAACCGCCTTCAGACCGTCCCGAATGACATCGGAAATCGTCCAAAGTTTTTGCTTCCTCACCTCCGCCCGGATATTAATAAACAGGTCCATTAAGCGGGACTCTGTCTTTGTATCGCCGGCAGCCGTCCCGATCTGGTCCGGAATGATGCCGAGGACTGTACCGCCCAGTTCGCTGAAGAGAAGATCGATTTGTTTGAGCGCATCCAAACTTAACTTTTGTCCGGAGTTCAGTGCGTGATTCGTCTCACGTGCCAGGTCGAATAATACTCCAACGGCCAGCGGCGCATTGAAATCGTCGTCCATCGCTTCTAAAAAATGTTTCCTGTACGGTGAACAATCGAACGCGGATCCGGAAGTCCGTTGTTCCGTTTCCGCTTTCATCAATTCTTCCCGGAGGTTGCGGATTGTATTCATCAATTTATCGAATCCCGTATTAGCCGCCTGAACCGCTTCATCGCTGAAGTCCAGGGTGCTCCGATAATGGCTCTGGAGAATGAAAAACCTGACGACGATGGGATCGTATTTTTTAAACGCGTCTTTTAATGTGACAAAATTCCCCAGCGACTTCGACATTTTTTTGCCGTTTACCGTCACGAGATTGTTGTGGACCCAGTAGTTCACAAATGGCTTTCCGGTGGCCGCCTCGCTCTGCGCTATTTCACATTCGTGGTGGGGGAACTGGTTGTCCATTCCGCCGCCGTGAATATCAAATGTTTCACCGAGGTATTTCATCGACATGGCGGAACATTCGATGTGCCATCCGGGGAATCCTTCACTCCACGGACTCGGCCAGCGCATGATATGACCGCTTTCCGCTTTCTTCCATAATGCAAAATCCGCCGGATGACGTTTCTCCGAACGCGTCTCTACGCGCGTCCCTTCCACCGACTCCTCCAGCACCCGACCGGAAAGCCTGCCGTAATTCTTAAACTTCTGAACATTGTAATAGACGGAACCGTTCACTTCATACGCGTGGCCGTTTGCCAGAAGTTTTTTTATGATTTCGATCTGCTCGATGATATGCCCGCTTGCCCTCGGCGATATATCAGGACGCTCTATTCCGAGCTTATCCATATCGTCAAAATAACTTCGCGTAATGGACTCGGCGATTTGCATCGGATGGACCCGGTCAATCCGCGCCTGTTTTATCAACTTATCTTCGCCTTCATCGGCATCATCGGTCAGATGACCGACATCGGTAATATTTTGTATGTAGAGCACGTTATTGCCAAGATATCGCAAATACCGGACAATGATATCGAAAGAGATATAACTCTTTGCGTGGCCGATGTGTGAATGACTGTACACGGTAGGGCCGCACACATAAATCCCGACATGACCTTCATGGATCGGTTTGAATTCTTCTTTTTGACGGGATAATGTATTATAAATTGATAGTGGCATGGAATGGAAGGGATTAGGGTTTAGGATTATATTGTGAATGCGTGGTTCTTTTACGAATACTGGTAATAAAACTGTTCAACATTTTTTGTTCCTCCGTAAGGAGTTGGAGAACCGGAACTACTTTTTCTTCCCGAATAAGTTTTGTCTGTTCAAGGATCATCAATTGAGTTTCGAGTTCAAATGATGACCCTATCGCAATTTCTAAAAAACGTTTAAAATCAATTTCACTGTGCCGACTGCACCCTTCTGCGATATTTGAAGGTATGGAAACCGCTGAGCGTTGAAGCTGAGATTTCAATCCATATTTTTCATCTTTCGGCAATAAACAAGTAACCTGATACACATCATTTACAACTTCCATCCCCTTTTGCCAGATTTGAAGCTCTCGAAAATTCCTCATTTCCCCCCCCTAAATCCCAATTCCTAATACCTAACCCCTATCTTTTCCCCATCATCTCTCTCGCACCGTTCAGACTCGACTCCGTTACCTCTTCACCGCTCAGGAGCCGTGCCACTTCCCTGATCCGTTCGGTTTCATCCAGCTTGCGAATAGTGGAAGATGTTCGCTGCTTCGTTTCGCTCTTCTCCACCGCAAAATGACAGTCGGCAAATCCTGCAATTTGCGGCAAATGGGTGATGGCAATGACCTGATGGAACTGCGACAGGCTCTTCATGCTTTTTCCAACCGCCTGCGCGATTCTTCCGCTGATCCCGACGTCAATTTCATCAAAGACCAGCAGCGGCAGCCGGTCCGCTTTGGCGAGAATTGTTTTGAGTGCAAGCATGATCCTCGATATTTCGCCGCCCGACGCAACCTTCGCCAGAGGTTTCAAGTCTTCGCCGGCATTGGTCGACAGATAAAACTCAATAACGTCGATGCCGTTCTGGGACGCGTCGTAAAATTCGCGGCCGAGCTTCACGTACGCCGTATTCGCCCTGCCGTCCTTATTCTCCAGCACGCGGTTGTCAATTTTCACATCGAACTGCGCATTGGCAATGCCTAATTTTGCAAGCTCTGCGCATACCGATTTGCCGATCCTGCCGACCAGTTCACGGCGCTTTGCCGAGAGCCGCTGTGCGGCCGCAGAGCATGTTGTTCGTTCCAGCTCGATTTGTTCGTTTAATTTCCCGATTTCGTTTTCGAAGTTTTCCGCCATCGCAAATTCCCGTCCGATCTTTTCGCGATGCTCGATCACCGTCTCGAGCGATCCTCCGAATTTTTTCTTGAGGAGCGTGATCTGCCCGAGCCGTTCCCGGATCTGCTCAAGCCGCTCGGGATTGAATTCAATCTTGGAATTGTAACTCTGGATAAACTTCGTCAGTTCGCCGACAATCGCGGCGGCGGAGGCGCATTCGTTCTTGACATCTTCAAACGTCGTATCGATTTCGGCAAGGTCCTCGAGCTGGTTGCGCGCCTTCAGTAGTAAATCGTACACCGACTGGCTGCCGGTATTGTCGGACCCTTGCCGGGCCGCATCGCCTTCGTACAAAGATTGATAAAGCTGGGAGGTTGCTTCGAAGAGTTTCTCAGAATTCTCCAGAATTCTGAGTTCGTTTTCCAGTTCGCTCTCTTCGCCGGAACGGGGGTCCACTGCATCGATTTCTTTTATTTGAAATTCATACAGATCCCGCTTTTCCTTTAATTCCTTTTCTTTATGGGACAGCGTGCGGAATTCATGAAAGAGGAGTGATAAACGGTCGTAGGATTCGCGGTATTCGGACGCCAGCTTGTCCAGGCTTCCAAATTCATCCAGCAGCCCGATATGAGTTTCCGGACGGAGCAATGATTGATGTTCATGCTGTCCGTGGAGATCGACGAGGTGGTCGCCGATTTCTTTCAGAATGGTGAGCGGCACCGGCGAATCGTTGACAAAGCAGCGGGATTGACCTTTCGCGGATACTTCCCGGCGGAGGATAAAATCCTCCTGCAGTTCAATTTCATTCTGCCTCAGAAGCGCTTTCACCTTTTCGCTGTCCGACATCCCGAAAATACCTTCAACGATCGCTTTCTCGCTCCCCTTGCGAACGACATCGGAGCTTGCACGTTCTCCAAGAATCAAACTCAGGGCATCGATGATAATGGATTTCCCTGCACCGGTTTCACCGGTGAGAATGTTCAAGCCGCTCTCGAATTCGATTTCAACGGATTCTATAAGCGCATAATTTCTAATGGTTAAGGATTTGAGCATAGAGATTGCTCAAATGTAAGGAAAAAAGATGGAATTTCAATGGTAGAATCCAATCATCAGATTGGATAATTATCTATCACATTCTGTCAATGGACCCGGAGTTGAGATAATCGTAGAATCCGATCACCAGATCGGATAGCCATTGCGATCTGTTTTGGACGTGGAGTTGAGGTAATCGTAGAATTCGATCATCAGATCGGATGATTATTGCTCCCAAATGGTTTTTCTTGAACTTTTATGGCGGAGAATTTTGGAATGAGAACAACGCTATACTTTCCCGTTCAATTCTGAGAAGGATCGGTTGTTTCGGTATTGAAATAAAGAATCTCCGGCACATCGCCGATAATCCCGTGGTAGTAGGCATAATGAAGAAATTCCGCCAGGCTTTCTTCTTCCTTCTCTCCGAGATCATAGGAGAAGGCGGAAAGGTATCTGGTCAATTCTTCCATCGAACGGTTCTGCTGCTGCGCGGCAGCCTGGGCAATCTGCGGCTTTAGGAGAACGCCGCTGTTTTTTGCTGAGATCAGCGCATTTGCTTCCGGCCCTGAAAGGTCTTCCTCCCGTCCCACCCAGAATCCATGCACATACGGCAGCCCGGTCAAGTCGGCCCATTCCTCAACGAGGTCGAGCGTGAACGTCTCCGGACGCGTGACCGCGCCGGGAAAATCCTGCACCAGCAGCGCCGCATCGGCTTTTGCCAGCATCGCATCGACATCCGACATCATCGGGACAAACTGAAGTTTGTTATGCTCCGGTTCGCTGCGGTATTTTTCCGAGAGAATGATTTTGGCGAGTATAATTTCCGAGGTGAAGCGGACATCGACGGCGACCGTGTCAATATTGCGCAGCCCGGATTTCAATACGAGCTGGATGGTGCCGGTCGGATCCGAGGAGGCGGCGCAGACATTCGGCACGATGCGGTAGTCCCCGCCATGCCGTGCGTAATCGATGGGAGATAAAAAAGCGTTCCGTAGTCCACCGGAACGCTCGTTCAATTTTAAGGCATTCACTGCCGGGAAATCGGTGACCAGCTCAAACGGCGAATCCGTTCGGTCCAGTCCAAACAAGAGCGGCTTCAGAAACAGTGCATCGGATGCTGCAAGCCGCGATTTCATCACGCATTCGTTTTTTGTGCAACGGCTTTCGTCGCCAATTCGCGGACGTAATAGATTTTCGAACGCCGGACTCTTCCGTCTTTCATCTTTTCGATCTTTGCGATGCGGGGAGAATGAACCGGGAAAATGCGCTCAACGCCGACACCGTCGGAGATCTTGCGTACCGTAAACGTCTCGTTGATCCCTGAACCGCGCCGGCCCATGACGATGCCCTGGAATTCCTGAATACGTTCCTTATCGCCTTCAATAACTTTTACGTGCACATTCACGATATCGCCGGATTTAAATTTTGGGACATCGGTCTTCAGTTGAGTCGCCTCAACAAGTTTCAGCTTATCCATTGGTATTTCACTCCACTAATAAATCGAGGTACAGTGTATTATTTTTCAATTATTTTTATGAAACAAAACTGTCGCCGCGCAGGCGTTTCGTTCTTCGTTCGCGCTGCTCCTGGCGCCAGCGGTCTATCTCCTTA
>RPQN01000130.1 GCA_003819715.1 Ignavibacteriota bacterium
AATTTCGACCAGGTGTCTGCAAACAATGCAACATTTACAAAAGGTGATTCACACCTTGGGATTGTCCGCATTACCAGCCCCGGAAAAGTAAAGATCCTTGGAAAAGCCTACTCCACATCAAAACATAAAGAATCTCCGTATGCGATTGCTGTAAAAAATCTTATCTATTTTTCCGATTCTCCATTTTCCTACGCAATTCCGGGGGATCATTACAACTATTTTGCCGATTATCTGCACGATATATTAAAAGAAGAACACGAGACTTCGCACCGTGCGATGATCCGCATTGAAGATGTGACGGTTTTTGAAAACCCGGATAACCTTCGCGAAATTGCAGATATTCTTTCCAGCCGGGGCATCCCGTTTATGGTCGGCGTGATTCCCTTCTTTGTCGATCCCGGCGAAGGAACTCGTTTAAGCCTTTCCGACAAACCGGACCTGGTGGATGCGTTGCAATATATGGTCCATAACGGCGGAACGATCGTTATGCACGGTGTCACCCATCAGTATAAAGGAACGACTGCTGTTGATTATGAATTTTGGGATGACAACACCGGCGGACCAATCAAGGGAGAAACGGAGGAAGAAGACGCGCGAAAGATCGAAACGGGGATTCAGGAATTCATGAAAAACGACCTCTATCCGCTCGTCTGGGAGACACCTCATTATACCGCATCATTTATACTCTATAAAACTATCGCAAAATATTTCAGCTCGGCCTGCGAGCAGCGGCTTTCGATGGAAGATGCAGACTTCAGCCAGTTCTTTCCCTATATCATCAACAAAGACCTGTTTGGCCAGAAAATCTATCCGGAAAATCTTGGGTACGTCCCGTTAAATCCTGACAAAGCAGCGAGCCGCGCTTCCGTGGATCAACTGATAAAAAATGCAAAAGCACAACTCTATATTCGCGACGGAGTTGCGACGGCATTCTTTCATGCATTCCTTGACCTGGACCTGTTAAAACAGCTTGCCGACGGGCTGGAAGGGCTGGGCTACAGTTTTCTCGATATGCGGGAAGAAACGCATTGGGTGAAAATGAAGGACCGTGTGATCCTCTCAGGCACGCAAGGTTATTCCGTGACACTCAAGGACCAGTATCTTTCCGAGGTGACCTTCGATGAATCCGGAGAGGTGCGCGAGCGTTCGATATCCGAAAAAAGAATTCTCGGGACGATCTCGAAACACGTGACGCTTCAACCGCGGGAATTTTATAAAGCAGAACCGACTGAATTCCGCGAGCGTGAGCAGTCATTCGTTGAAAAAACGGTTTCCGAGGCAGAACGCGTTTATGACAATATTTTTTCAAAGGAAGATGAGTGGAAAGCGGCGCATGCGCTGATTTTGTGGAATCATTTTGCACGGGGCGCCCTCTTTAACGACCAGGCATCATTTGCCTCTGCATTGCGCAGTGTGAGCATTCCGACCGACACGGCCTTTCTTGGGCAGCCGATCAATCCATCGAAATACAACCTGTTGATAGTACCGGCGGCAATCGCCGATTCCCTGACGCCGCAGGATATCTCGGTTATTACGGCGTTCGTTTCTTCCGGAGGCAATATTATTCTTGACTTCAAGTCCGATGTTGCCGGAGAATTCGGGATTCAATATGCCAAAACACAATTACGAGTGAGACGGGTACGGGATCAATTATTCCCGGAAGAACAAATTGTGTGGCGATATGCCGAGCTCGTTAATAAATTCGATGTGGATAATCTTGATAAAATATTCTGCGCCGATGAAGCGACTGAAAGTCCGATGGTCATCGGCAAGCGGTTCGGGAAGGGAAAAGTCCTGTATATTAATTCGCGGTTTGATCCGCATTCCCAGCAGGGATATTCCAATTACCCGTTCCTGATTGAATATATCCGGCGGTATTTTCAATTACGCCCCATTGTCCGGCGTGAACAGCTCGAAGTGTATTTCGAGCCGGGGATCCGGCGGCAGTACAGCATCGAAAACCTTGTCCGGTCATGGGTTTCCAACGGGATCCGGATTATCCATGTTTCAGGCTGGCATGAATATCCGAAATATACGTATGATTATGCGCGGCTCATCCGGCTTGCTCATGCCAACGGGATACTCGTGTATGCGTGGCTTGAACCTCCGCAGGTCAGCCAGATGTTTTGGACAAACCATCCGGAATGGCGGGAAAAAAATATTTATGGAGACGATGCACGGCCATCGTGGAGATATCCCGTTGCGCTTACCGATACGCTCTGCCTCCATGAAGTCAGCAGAGTGTACCGTTTATTCCTCGATTCGTATGACTGGGATGGAGTGGATCTTGCCGAGCTTTATTTTGAATCCGGGCTGGGATTGAAGGAACCGAGACAGTTTACACCGGCTCATCCCTCCGCACGTCTTGAACTAAAACACCGATACGGTATTGACTTAAAAGCAGCATTCGATTCCCTTTCCCCTTCCTACTGGAAAACCAACGAGGTCGTCAAAGAATCGATTGTGAATTACCGCGTGCAGAAGCTGAAGAGTATCTACGAAATTTTTCTCACATCATTTTCGGAAATTGCAAAGCAAAAGCCGGGCTTTCAAATCATAGTGACGGCAATCGACAATTTCGGAACACCGGAGCTCCGCGAACAATCCGGTATTGATATGCACAGTATCATAGAACTCCAGAAGAAATTTGGATTCACGCTGCAGGTTGAAGATCCGGAGGCAAAATGGTCCAGCAATCCGCGCAGGTATATCGACCTGGGAAAACAATATAGCAAACTGGTGGATTCCACCAAGCTCATGCTTGATCTCAACATTCTCACGTTCCGTAAAAAGGATGCCGTGATCCCCTTTCCGACGCTCATTCAAACAGGGATCGAGAGTTTCCATCTTGTACGATCGGCCGCTCTGGGCGCACCGCGGCTGACCATCTATTCAGAAGCAAGCGTGAATCCGCAGGACCTGGCGTTCTTCGCCAATGCCCTCGCCGGCGATGTTCAGTACAGGTTCGATGACGGAGGTATCGACGTACGATCAGGATCTTCCTTTGTTCTGCGCCTCCCGAAAGAGATCACGGAAATCACACTCGATGGCAAACCGCTGCCTCCATTCCGGGACAATAGATATGTGATCCCGGCGGGCGAGCATGCGATCCTCCTGGCGCCTCAAGCCTCAAGTAATTTTTCCACCCATGAGCTCCAGACACGGATCATGTCCGCCACCGGAGGATTGACCGCCATTCAGTACGGGTTGCGGGATGTCACGCTGGATTATAATTCCGACGGCCGCATGTTGATCTCCCTCAGTAATATGCCAACGGCATTGACCGTCGATGGTTCGCCGGTGGAGTTTACGGTGATGAAAGGAAACGACTGTTTCAGCATCTTTCTTCCCCCCGGCAAACACCAGGCAAACATTACCGCCGGCGACCGTTTTGCGTACGGCATTAATTTTACCAGCTTCTGGTCTACGACCGCAATTGCGGTCTTTAGTGCAATCGCTATTTCGCTGCTCTTGCTGATGTATATCTTCCTGAAATTTGTGCGGCGGTTGGCGGTCAATCGAAAGGGTTGATGTTCTATGACTGTTCTGGAAGTTGATCTGAGCTTTCTTTTTGTTATTGCGGTCATCCTCATCTGGTTTACGATTGCCTACCAGTTTATTCTGACCGTCTTCGGGTACATCAACTGCGTCCGTTCATTTCGCGAGCGGCGCGAGGTGGATCAGCGCACCTTCGATTATCCTTCCTGCTCGGTCCTGATCCCCGCGCACAACGAAGAAAAAGTGATCGGTGCGACCATCGAGTCGATGTTGCAGCTCGACTATCCCAAGGACAAGCTTCAAATTATCGTTATTAACGACGGCTCCAGCGACCGCACCAAAGAGATTATCCGGCGATATGCATCGCTCGATGCACGTGTTCAATTATTCGATATCCCCAAAGGCGAAGGCGGCAAAGGAAAATCCCGGACGCTCAACCTTGGCATCAAACAGGCCAAGGGCGAGGTCGTTGCCGTCTACGACGCCGACAACACGCCCGAGAAAGATTCATTGCGCTATCTGGTCGCACAATTGTTGATGCATGAGGAACTCGGCGCCGTGATCGGAAAATTCCGTACGGTGAATAAGGATGCGACGCTGCTGACGCGCTTCATCAATATCGAGACGTTGAGTTTCCAGTTGATGCTGCAGGCGGGACGGTGGCAGATGCATGGGATTTCCACATTACCGGGAACGAACCTGGTCATGTGGAATCATATCATCCAGAAGCTCGGCGGATGGGACGAAGAAGCACTGACAGAAGATTCCGAACTCAGTATTCGTATTTATGAAGAAGGGTACAAAATTAAATTCATCCCCTACGCCATGACGTACGAACAGGAACCGCAGCAATGGGGGGTCTGGATCAAACAGCGCATGCGATGGGTCCGCGGCAATAATTATGTGATAAAAAAGTTCTGGAAAGAAATTCCCCATTTCAAAAACAAACGGCTCGCGTTCGACCTGCTCTACACTCTTTCCCTTTATTATATTTTCTTTGTCGCCGTCGTGTTTTCTGATTTATTATTTATCATCAGCTTGTTTCACGTCGTTGCCATATCGCTGCCGGGGCCGTATACCTTTGTGTGGGTCACATCATTGATCCTGTTCATTTTCGAAATATTTCTCTCCATATCATATGATGACGAAGATACACTTAAAAATCTCGTTATTATCGTTCTGATGTATTTCTCTTACTGCCAGTTGTGGATCTATGTCGTGATCAAATCGGCATACCAGGATTACATTAAAAAGGGAAAACACATCTGGGATAAAACCGTTCGGTTCGACACCGTGACCGCGCCTCAAAAAAAATGACCGGCAAGGATTATCCGCGAAATATTTCATTGCCTGCGATTTGATCATTTCGTATATTGAATACACGGTATTCTTTTGCCCCGTAGTGTAATTGGCAACACGCCTGACTCTGGATCAGGAAAGTCTAGGTTCGACCCCTAGCGGGGCAGCAAACATTGCAGATCGTTTTATTGAAGATGGAAGATGGAAAAATCACTCCAGATCAATCTAAAATCTTCACTCTTCAATCTTCATTCTTACGGCCTTATCGTCTAACGGTTTAGGACGTGACCCTCTCAAGGTCGAAATACGGGTTCGATTCCCGTTAAGGCTACACCTCCCCAACGCCAAATAATCTAAATTTTCCCGACCGATTCCCGCACAATTCCGATTTTTCCATCTGAATCACCAGAATTTCAAATTTATTGATATTCCCTACTCACCGTTCATCGCATTGATAGAGATCACTGTATTTTCAGCGATTTTATTAAATATTCATTAATTATCCTGCTTTTTGTCATCAAAGATCAAAAGATGAAGTTACGTTTGAATGATTCATTATCTCAAATATTTCAATATTTATTAAATTTTATTTGCTCATTTCATCAAGAATCTATATTTTCCACCACGTTTTCTTAACACTATCTCAAAGTGACCAATTATGGCTATTGATCTGCTCGAGCAGATACATCCTCATGTAAAAAATTCAATATACCCATTACGAATTCCGCTCCAGGATTGGAGAATGAAAGAGGGCGATATTCCTGATGCCGAATCAGCTTCGCTCAACGATAGATCCTGGACTTCCATCCGGATTCCTTTTCAATGGGGAAAATACGACAAGACGTACTGGTTCCGGAAGACGATTACCATTACTCCGGAATTCGCCGGTAAACCGCTGGTTCTCCTCTTCGATTATCCTGAGGCGCTTCTTTATCTGAATGGAAAACCTTTTCACGGGATCGACAAAAATCATAAAGAGATATTGATTTGCGAAAAATCGAAACTCCATGAACAGTTTGTCGTCGCCATACAGGCCTACAGCGGCCGGAGGATCGACCACAACACGTTTGCCGCTGCAGAGCTTGCGGTCCTGGATACCACCGCACGCCGCCTGGACAGTGCACTGACGGTTCTTCAAGACCTTGAAAAACTCATAGACCATGGTTCATTCGAATCAAAAAAGGTTCGCGACCTCATTCATCGGACCCTTATCTTTTTAAAATACTTCAAGCCCGGCAGCGAAGAATATCCAAACGCAATCCGGCGGGCGTATAATTTTCTCCTGAACACGCTGGAGACCGAACTGAAGACCGCCGCCCCCGGTCTGGTGCATCTCATCGGACATTCTCATATCGATGCCGCCTGGTTATGGACCTTCCGCGAGACCGTGCGAAAGTGCGGCCGGACGTTTTCCTCCGTTTTACGGCTGATGGAAGAATTCCCGGAGTTGAAGTTCTCCCAGAATCAACCTGTCCTGTACGAGTTTACGAAGCGGAATTATCCGGAATTATATAAACAGATCCATCAGCGGATCACCGAGGGCAGATGGGAACCGCTCGGTGCAATGTGGACCGAAGCCGACTGCAATATCCCCGGCGGTGAATCGCTGATCCGTCAAATCGTCTTCGGAAAGAGATTCTTTAAACAGGAATTCGGAATAGAATCCACCACTCTCTGGCTGCCGGATTCTTTTGGCTTCACATGGTCGCTGCCTCAAATACTGAAGAGATCCGGAATAACCAATTTCTATACATCCAAACTTCTGTGGAATGAGAAGACCACATTTCCTTACACTTCATTTTGGTGGCAGGGAATCGATAAAACAAAAATTCTCGCTCACCATTCTCCCGTCGGTCTTGAAGGACAGATCACTCCGAAATCTCTCCTGAATAATGTCATGCCGGCAGAGAATAACCAGCCCTCCCCCTCCACGCTTCAGACGTATGGTTTTGGAGACGGCGGCGGCGGTCCAATCAAAGAAAATCTTGAATTTGCCGTTATCCTGAAAACCATTATCGGATTGCCCCCTTCGCAGCTCTCCACGGTGCAATCCTTTTTTAAACAGTTGGAAGAACAATCGGCGAACCTTCCCGTTTGGAACAATGAGCTTTACCTGGAGACGCATCGGGGCGTCTACACCACCAACGCCGAGATAAAAAAATTAAACCGTGTCAGCGAAGGTCTTCTGTATTCCTCCGAACTCCTTTCCACTCTCGCGTTCCTCTATGGAAAAAACAGCTCTGCACGGCGCTATCCGAAGCAGAAGCTCGATGAGGCATGGAAAAAACTTCTTCTTCTCCAATTCCATGATATCATCTCGGGCACCGTCATCGCCGATGTCGTGAAAGAGAGCAGGCAGGAGTACCGGGAAATCAACACGATCTGCACGGAAATCATCAGCGCCTCTCTTCAAGGCGTCTCGCAGCCGGTGAAGAAGTCGAAATCTGAATTTCACTTTGAGCTCTTTAATCCGTTGGGCTGGCGGCGGAGCGAATATGTTGAGCTCGCCATAAAGTCGAATGATAAAAACATTTCCGTAATCGATAAAGATGGGAATCCCATCGCGCATCAGGTGGTTGACCGCACGAAGACCGGCCAAACACTGCTTTGTTATGTAGAACATATACCTGCATTTGGATTTAAACATCTCATGGTCCGCAACCACGAATCCGTAGAAGAGGCCGGAGAACCCTGGACAGCGACTTCAAACAAATTAGAAACACCATTTTATAGAATTCACCTGGACAGCAAAGGGGCATTCCGGTCTATTTACTCAAAGCCGCTGCGTCGCGAACTTTTTCAGAAGGGAAAAACCGGCAACACCATCGCGACCTTCCGTGATGTACCAAAACAATGGGAATCCTGGAATATCGATGCCGAATACGAAAAGCACCGGATTGATCTCTGGAAAACCAAGCAATGTAAGATCATTGAACAGGGCCCTTTGCGGGCGACGGTCCGGATTGAATTGAAGACCGAAAACGGCTCCATGCTTACGCAGCATATCCGTTTCTATCATCGATCACCGAGAATTGATTTTCAAACCTCGGTACGCTGGCATGAGAAACAGATCTTGATGAAGGTCGCCTTCCCGTTCAATATGAAAACTTCATCTGCAACGTATGAAATCCAGTTCGGTGCAATAGACCGATCATCGAAACCGCGGACGGATGAAGAAAGTGCAAAATTTGAAGTGCCGGCTCAGCAATGGGCGGATATGTCCGATGCAAAATACGGCGTCAGCCTTCTCAATGACTGCAAATATGGATACAATGCAAAAGAAAATTCACTCCAACTGACCCTGTTGCGGTCGGCCCGGTATCCCAATCCGCTCGATCCGATCCGTGCCGATGAGGAAGTCATCGACCAGGACGAACAGGTGTTTTGCTATTCACTCTTCCCTCACAGCGGTGATTGGACGAAGGGCGGCACCGTGCAGCAAGCCCGCGAACTGAATAATTCCATATGCCTTTTCCAGAACCTTCAAGTACAGCACATCCCTTCACTCCTGGATTCATCAAAGCCGAACGTCCTCATCGATGCGGTAAAAAAAGCCGAAGACAGCGATGCCATCGTTGTGCGTCTTCACGAAGCTCATGGGAATACGACAGAGACCGTGCTTCGATTTGCTCTCGATGTCGCCGGTGCAACAGAATGCGATTTATTAGAGAACGAAGAAAAATCGCATAAAATCATTAAATCAAAACTGGCGCTCAAGTTCAGACCGTTTGAGATCAAGACGCTCAAGCTGGCCGTCAGACCGGCGAAAAAGAAACGGTAGGCAGCAGTTCACGGGTGGTGTGAACGGACCTGTTAATTTCGTTCATGAAACTTTCGGCACTGTTGACCCGCTTTAAAAAGGGAATCTCTCTTGCCATCGGGCTTGTCATCATCGAGCATATTGCATGGATTATTGAACCGGCCGTCTTTGGAAAAGTTATTGACGCGTTAATTGAACGAGCGTCAGGTCAGACCACCAATATCAACGCTGCGCTCGTTCCGGTGGCCCTCTGGATTGGCGTCTTTGCAATAAACTCCGGCACCGGCGTCGTTCGTCGAATCGTCGATCAGAAGATTTATCTTTCCATGTTCACTCACCTCGCGAGTGAAATTTCCAGCGTTGCCAAGAAAAAAAAATCAGCGCCTCCAAAACTGCTGCACTTGCCCAGTTATCGGAGCAGTAGATAACCTTTTTCCAATACCGGATTCCCGAGATTATTGAGCAGCTGGTCCAGATTGGCGGGACGGTCATTGCCCTCGCGGTATTTGACTGGCGAATATCCGTTACCTGCCTGACCATCGTCTTTCCGCTTCTGCTCATGAACAGGATGTACAACCGAAAGGTGAGCACACTGCAAAAAGAGGTGCACGATAATTACGAGCATACGTACGACGTGTTTACGATGGAAAGACCTGAAGAGATCCGCCGGTATTACACGGATTCTGCACTCGTGAAACAGAAGATAGCAAATTGGGGGGCGCTGAATTTTGGCGTGATGCGGTTTTTTTTGCTTTTTATCTTTCTCGCAATACTGTATATCTCGATCGATATGGATAACTTCACCACCGGCAGCATTTATTCCATTGTGGCATATATTTGGACGTTCGTCACTTCCTCCGAATATCTTCCTGAGCTGATGGAAAGCTGGACATCCCTCAAGGATGTCTCCGACCGGCTGAATAAAGCATCGATCTAAAAAGCGGGATCTTTTTTTACTTCGTCAAATGCCTGGCGTACGAGCGCAATGATCTGAGCCGAATTATACGGTTTGGCGATAAAATCTTTCGCCCCGGAATTGATAATTTCTTTTCTCGTGTTTTTATTAAAAAAACCGCTGGCCAGGATTCCGATCAACCGGGGATTAATCTCCTTCATCTTGACAAACGCCTCCCAACCGCCAAGTCGAGGCAGCCCAAGATCGGATAAGACCACTCCGATTTCATTCTGGTGCTCTCTAAATAATTCCACCGCTTCCAATCCATCGACCGCCTGGATCACTTTAAACCCATTATCTTCCAGCATCATTCTGAGGAGATCACGCAACGTCTCTTCATCTTCGACGATAAGGATCGTCTCCCGGCTGCTCATACATCATTCCTTCAACGAGTAATCCGTCATTCTCTCATTTCATTTTTTCCGTGCAGGAGAAACGCGGACATCCTCTCCATCTCCATGATCCGGTTTCACTCTCAAGGGTCGAGTAATTTTCCTTTGATGGTCTTTGATCATATACAGTACTCAAGAGGGCCTCATTCGATTCCGCTGCCGCTCCTGACTGATTCCTTCAATTCCATGACCGAAGACCCCTAATGATACCTTGAATATTTCTGAGGTGCAATACTCGACAGTCGCAGGATATCGTCCTCCGGGTGGCCGGCTTATCATTCGTACGGATGAACAGCAATGAATACCGATGGGTGAGAAAAAAAAGGGACCATATGGTCCCTTGACTCCTTTTAAAATATTGAAGTTTACGGATACTCGTTTTTTTTCTTCAATGAATATCCGGTTGCTAACCCCAGGACAAACAGCACAAGCACGATCGCACCGACTGCAAAAATTGTATCGCCAAAAATTCTCGACCACTTGATCGCATTGACGACGGGAGTATTTAAAAACTCGGAACTCCGGGCGTACCAGTACCCGTATTTTACGGATGCCCAGGTTTGAATCAGTCCCACGGGCAGCAGGCTTCCAACGACCATGGCCATCAGACCGATATTCAGCGACCAGAAGGAGAACTTCAGCATTGGCTCCTTCCACTCGTTTTTTACCCACAGCACTCGAAGACAGAACAGCATTAATCCGATTCCGAGCATGCCATAGACACCGAACAATGCCGCATGGGCATGAACCGGAGTGGTATTCAAACCCTGCATATAATACAGCGCGATCGGGGGATTAATCATAAACCCGAATAATCCTGCTCCGATCATATTCCAAAATGCGACCGAGATGAAATAATAAATCGGCCACTTGTAACTGACCACCCATGCCGCTCCCCGCGAAAGTCGAATATTTTCCCATGCCTCGTATCCGGCAAGCACGAGAGGGACGACCTCCAGCGCACTAAAGACGGATCCAAATGCAAGAACCGCTGTGGGTGTACCAGAAAAATAGAGATGATGGAGCGTACCAATAATGCCACCCGAAAGATAGACCGTTGATGATAAAATAACGGCGGTGTTTGCCGTTTTCACACGAATGAGTTTCAACCGGGCGAACATAAAAATGATGACCACGGTGGCAAAAACTTCAAAAAATCCCTCCACCCAGAGATGCACCACCCACCAGCGCCAGTATTCTACTATCGTGAGATTGGTGTGCTTGCCCCACATCAGACCGGCCATATAGAAGCCGCCGATCGCGACTGCTGAGATAAGAAAGAGAGCAAGAAGTGACCGGTGTTCATCCTTTCGCCGGATGGCGATCATGATATTTCTGGCAAGCAGGTACACCCAGAGCACAAGCCCGGCGGTGAGGGCAATCTGCCATACTCTGCCGAGATCGATATACTCGTATCCCTGGTGACCGAAATAGAACCATGCATTTTCGGATAATTTGTGGTTGATGCTCAGCCATTCTCCCGCCATGGAGCCTGTGACCACAAGCAGTAATGCACCAAAGAGAACATTCACCCCGAATCGCTGCCCTTTCAGTTCGATACCGCTTACTGCCGGTGCAATATAAAGACCTGCGGCCAGCCATGCAGTTGCAATCCAGAAAATGCCAAGCTGAACATGCCATGTCCGTGTCACGACATACGGCAGCC
>RPQN01000131.1 GCA_003819715.1 Ignavibacteriota bacterium
AATAACTGTGCATGGACCTCGAGTCCAATCACCGGTTCGTATGTTTCATTCCAGGGCATGATGAGATATTGAGATTATAAGAAATTAAGATTATGAGAAATTGAGATATTAAGATTAAGAGTTTACGAGCCATTGAGCAGATGAGCTAAAAAGCGTTCTTAGTTGTTTAGTGCATGGTTCGTTGTTAAAATTGGAACAAAGAACAACGAACTAACTGCCAACTGGTCACTCGTTACTGTTCACTGTTCACTCTTCACTCTTCACTCTTCACTGTTCACTGTTCACTCTTCACTCTTCACTGTTCACTGTTTTTACGCTGCAATAGCGCGTGTTACTTTTTCCGCGGCTTCTTTCAATGTGCCGGCGACGAGAAACTTCAATCCGGAATTTTCCAGGATCTCTGCTGCAAGCTCGGCATTGGTCCCGGCGAGGCGTACGACGATCGGGATTTGTACATCGACATTCTTCACCGCTTCCACCACGCCTTTTGCCACGCGATCGCACCGGACGATTCCGCCGAAAATATTAATGAGGATGGCTTTCACATTCTCATCTTTCATAATTATTTTAAATCCCGCTTCCACCGTTTCCGCGCTTGCACCGCCGCCGACATCAAGAAAATTCGCGGGCATGCCGCCTGCCAGTTTGATGATATCCATGGTGGCCATCGCCAATCCGGCCCCGTTGACCATGCACCCGACATTACCGTCCAGTTTAATGTAATTCAGGCTGGATGCCGCCGCTTCCACTTCCAGCGGTTCCTCTTCATCGATATCGCGCAGCTGTTCATATTCCGGATGACGGAACAGCGCATTGTCATCAAAGTTGATCTTCGCATCGAGTGCAATGACATGGCCTTCCTGCGTAATGACCAGCGGATTAATTTCGGCAAGCGAGGCATCGGTTGCTTCGTAAGCTTTATAAAGTGCGAGTAAGAACTTTACTCCGTTCTTAAACGCATCCCCCGCCAATCCGAGGCCCAGGCAGAGAGACCGTGCCTGGAACTGTTGAAACCCGATTTGCGGGTCGATCGCTGCTTTCAGAATTTTCTCCGGTGTTTCGGCGGCAACTTTTTCAATTTCCATGCCTCCTTCCGTCGAGACCATGACGACATTCTGCGACCGCTGCCGGTCCAGGGTGATGCCGACGTACAGTTCCCTTGCAATATTCATTCCCTGTTCCACCAGGAGACGGCGGACTATGCGGCCTTCCTTACCGGTTTGATGCGTGATGAGGCGCATGCCGAGGATTTCGCCGGCGCGTTCACGGACTTCCTCCAGGCTGCGGGCAAGTTTGACGCCGCCGCCTTTGCCCCTTCCGCCCGCATGAATTTGCGCCTTGACCACCCAGACGCTTCCGCCGATCTTCTCGGCCGCTTTCACCGCATCATCAATCGTAAAGGCCACTTCGCCTTTCGGTACAGGAACTCCGAATTTTTTTAGAATTTCTTTTCCCTGATATTCATGAATCTTCATGACCTGCTCCTGTAATTTTTTTTAGACGAGTCCATCGTCGTGAAATTCTTCGACCGACCGCCACTCCTTGATCTCTTCAAGCGCATCGAGATATTCCGGAATGGGCACAAACACCTTTGCAGGTTTATTGATATTGCTGCGCGAGATGGGGGAATCGCCTCCGCCGTCCCAGATAAATCCGATGGAATTAAAATTCTGCCCCTGCACCATGTGCCCGGTCGATTCCAGCACGGATTTGACCAGTTCCGCATCCGAAATTTCCGTCGACCGGAACACTTCCGCCCAATCCTCTTCCACTTTCACTTTTCGATGCACGCAGCAAAAAAAGCGGTCGCGGATCCTGACGCCGCATGCCTCACAGCACAGTTTGCGGCAGATGATGCACACACCGACTCCGGGTTCCAGCGTGTGCAGATCGCAGAACACCGTGCCGGCGGCTGCGAACAGCACACCGCAATGCGGACAAAAATCGCTGTCCGGCGTTATCTCATTTCCGCAATGGCTGCATTTGATATATTCTGTCATTTCATTTTATGATTTGTAATTTACGATTACTTATTTCATTCACATTATAAAAATAGCAATTCGAATATTCTCAAATCTCCAATCACATCGTCTCCTTGTCTCATTATCTCAACTTCTTGAACAACGAACTACGCACTAATCAACTAAGAACTATAATTATCTCAATTGTTCAATGTCTCATTAACTCACAATCTCATCATCTTACAATCTTCTCATCTCATCATCTCACAATCTTATTTTATCTTCTCCGACAACGCCTTCGCCTGCAGAAAGAGCAGCAGATAATCCCGTCCGCCGGCTTTCGAATCTGTTCCGGACATATTAAAACCGCCGAAGGGATGCACGCCAACCAGTGCCCCCGTGATTTTCCGATTCACATAAAAATTTCCGACGTGGAACACTTTCTTCGCTTTTTCAATCTTCCTGCGGTTTTTTGTCCAGACGCCGCCGGTCAGTCCGAATTCCGTATTGTTCGCCACTTCCAGCGCCTGATCGAAATCTTTAACTTTGATCACCGCCAGCACCGGTCCAAAAATTTCCTCCTGTGCAATGGTCCCCAGCGGATCGACATCGGCGATGACGGTCGGGTTGATGAAGTAACCCTTACCAGCCGCTTTGCCACCGCCGCACACGAGCCGGCCGCCTTCCTGGACTCCCTTCCTGATGTACGAAAGAATTTTTTCCTCGGAACTTTTATTGACCACCGGTCCTGCATAATACGACGGATCATCCGACTGGCCGGTTTTCAGTTTGTCGACTTTTGTTTTTAATATTTCCAGAAACCGATCGTAGACCTTTTCCACCACGACGGCACGCGAAGCGGCGGAACATTTCTGCCCCTGGAACCCAAATGCCGAAACCATAGCCGCATGGGCCGCGGCATCGAGATCCGTTTGATCATCGATCACGATGGTATCTTTCCCGCCCATCTCGACCACGACCCGCTTCAGCCATCGCTGACCCGGCTGAACTTTTGCCGCGAGTTCATGAATATGAATGCCGACTTCTTTTGAACCGGTAAACGATACAAACCGTGTTTTCGGATGGGCGACCAGCACATCCCCCACCGATCCGCCGGAACCGGTCGTAAAATTGATGACTCCCGCAGGCAATCCGACTTCGCGCATCAGATGAAAGAACATCCATCCGGTCATGGGAGAATCGCTGGATGGTTTGAGGACAACGGTGTTTCCGGTCACGACTGCGGCGGATGCCATCCCGGTCAGAATCGCCAGTGCAAAATTCCATGGCGGGATCACCACGCCCACTCCCAGCGGAATATACCAGAGTTCGTTTTTTTCGCCGGGGATTTTTGTCATGGGCTGCCGGGCGGAATAGCGCAGATTTTCACGCGCATAAAATTCAAGAAAATCGATCGCTTCAGCGGTATCCGCATCGGCTTCGGGCCATGTCTTCCCGACTTCATAAATCATGACCGCGCTGAATTCGTGTTTCCGCCGGCGCATGAGTTTCGCGGCTTTGAAGAGATATTCGGATCGCTTTTTCGGGTCGACCCATTTCCACGAATCAAATTTTTCAGCGGCAGCTTCGATCGCCTGATTTGCAAGTTCGGGGTTTGCCTTCGAAAACACTCCCACGATTTCGTCCGGCCGGGATGGATTGATGGATTTCAATTTCTCATCGGTCATAATTTCTTCGCCGCCGATGACCAGCGGATATTCCTTCCCCAGCAGCGCCTTCACTTTGGCGAGCGCCAGTTCCATCGCTTTCCGGTTTGCCGGTTTCGCAAAATCGGTCAGCGGTTCATTCTTAAAAGGTTTGAGCGGCATGCACCAACCCCTTCAAATATTATTATTGAATAATTTTTAGTGGTATAACTTACGGTTTTTTTTGAAAAATTGCTGGGAAAGAAAAGCCCGATTACTCGCTTGTATACCAGGCGAAGAACCGGGCGTGTTTGGAAAACAGCGGACGATTGTTTAGAAGAATCTGTAGTTCACACCGAAACTAATCTGAGGGTAAGTACGAGTATTATTTGATGTTCCGTAACGTGAATATGAATCTTCATCATATTTTCTATATCCCCCAGACAATGTAAATGAAACATTATTTTCAATAAAGAATCTGAAAGACGCTCTTATTTCACTATTCAGACTGCGGCTGAAATTATCCTGGTCGACATTACTCACGTAATGCGTACGTCCGAAGATGTATAAGAGAGAGGCATCTATCCGCTCTCCAAGCTGATAGATTCCGTTCACAGTGAAATTGAAATTGACCTTTCGATTATAATCCTCGGTAGGAATGTCCACCGACAATGATGAATACAGGTGCAGATTAAGTGATAGCGCGTGGCCGAATTCAGATGACAGTTTAATGAAATCGCGGGAATCCCAATAATAATATGGACTGTGAGAAATGCTATTGTTGTGATCTGAATAGGCATTGATTTCGTCAAAGGTTTTTTGGTACCCAAGTTGCACCCGCCAACCAAATAACCGGGGTTCTATTTGCTCGGAAAGAACTTCAACTGCTCTCGCCACTGAATATGGGAGCGGGACACTATTCTTTATTACGCCCATCTTCTGCAATTCTTCAAATAAATCATCCATAAAATATTTTACATATCTCTCTTGCGAAGCCGCATATTCAGCTCTCCTGCTAAAAATGCTTACCAGTCGCAATATTTCCTCTTTTGTAAGAGGCCTTACCAACAGACTATCTTCTTCTAGTTTATCTAAGAGTCGAAGCACTCCAAAAACCGAATAACCATCTCTCATTTTCCCATACCCGACTCCCAGTCCCAGCGACGCAGACCAATTATTGTTTTTATTATATGACGAGTCATAGGAAGTATTGCTGTTATTGTTCACCTGCCTGTTTTCTAGATATGAATAATTACCGGAACCCTGCACGTACCAGTACCAAGCATCAGGAATGATATATTTTGAATAATTTGCATTCGGACGAAAAATGAAACCATACTCGTTTCGGGAATTATTGGAGAAATTTACGGGAATGACATTCGCCTGATTGTAGTCTGATTTACTTTTCAAAGCAAAGCCATCGGCCGAAAGGCCCAGCTGAAACGAATAATCTTCATTAAACCTGTTTGTTATATAATTCAACCACATTTGGCCGTCTGCAGAATTATCCGAGTTAGAATATTTATTACTATTACCGATGGAATTACTGATCGATTCGTAATTCGATGCATTCCACCTTCCGGTTAGTCCACCCAGGAATCTCTGATATTTTGTCTCCGGTATGCGGAAATCTTCAATAGATATTTCCTGTGCTGATAGTGACAACGGAATAGTGCAAAGAAGAGATAGAAATATTACCAGTAACGCTTTGTAGTGATCGAGCGAGGATTGCATGACAGCTCCCATGGTATAGTGGCAGGTGCAGTGGATTGCTCTTCGCCAAATTAACAATTCCCGTACCACTCTTCATCATTTCTTCAACTCATTTTACCGGTCGATCATTAAACTTATAAATCCAGAATAAATTAATTGAAGATTAAAATAGACATGGGTGTACACATTAAACGACAGTTTCAGAAAGCCGGAGAAGAGCAATTTCAAAATTCGTTTGATGATAATTCCTTAAGAATTTCGTATTATGTCGTCACATTACCTGGCAAAACCAATGATTCAATAGACCACCGCCCATACCTCACAACAGCGAGAGGACTCTTTATGAAAAAGATTTTCATCCTTTTATTCTCCATTGGAATTTTCGGAAATCTGCCGGCGCAAATGCCTGAGCGGACACCGGAAAATATTCAGAAGTATAAACGGATCTGCCGTGAAAAAATATACAGGGAGATGAAGGGAATGTACCGGGAAGCGGGAGGAGCGCTTCGGTACCCATTCCTGGCGCCGGGAAGCAACCAATACCTCGATATGCTCTGGGATTGGGATTCGTGGTTGAGCGATGTTGCCCTGCGTCAAATATTGCTCGAGAACGGTACGGAAAAAGACCGTGCCCAGGCGTTGAACTATGAACAGGGCTGTGTATTGAATTCTTTGAATTACGGCGGGATGAACGGCTGGATTCCCATCTGGATAGAGCGGAAAGCACCCAGCCGGGCAGTGATGCTCAGCGTCCGCAATCCATGGAAGAGCAATATGCACAAACCCACACTCGCCCAGCACGCAGCATTTATTGTCAGGAATATGAACGGCGATGCAGAATGGCTTCGCGACGGCTTCTATCCGCTGCAGGCGTTTGTCAATGCCTATCTGAATTATCACCGGCACAAAGCGACAGGGCTCCTCTATTGGGAAACCGACGAAGCCATCGGAGTGGACAATGATCCGAGCACATTCTATCGTCCGCACGAAAGTTCCGGATCGATATTCCTCAATGCACTGATGGTCAAAGAACTGGAAGCGATGGTGTATCTTGCTGATTGTCTCAATCTTCATGAAATTTCAAAATATTATGAACGGGAAGCCGATACCCTGTTAAAAAATATACGGGAACATTGCTGGGATCCCCGAGACGGATTTTATTACAGCGTCGATCTGAACCTGCTTCCGGTTGAAAAGCCGGACATCGATTCCCTTCAGCCCGGAAAATTATTTCTCCATACGGGCCAGCCTCGCACCTATGATTGTCTCATCCAGCGGTTCAGTGTGTGGAGCGGGTTTATGGCGATGTGGGCCGGAATCGCAACGCCGGAACAGGCGAAGGCAATCGTGGAGCGTCACGTCCGCGATACCGCATCCTTCAACGCACCGGCTGGAATACGCACACTCTCGCCGCAGGAAAAAATGTACGACACCCGCGCGAGCGGAAATCCTTCGTCGTGGCAGGGCCCGATCTGGATCAATGTGAACTATCTGGTTTTCCGGGGCCTTCTCCGGTATGGATATAATGAGGAAGCGAAAGAGATTGCCGAAAAAACGATTTTATTGTTAGGGAGGGATTTTGAACGCTTTGGCGCGCTGCACGAATACTACCTGCCCGACAACGGAGAACCCGTTTTAAACAAAGGATTTCAGAACTGGAATTTTCTTGTGCTCAATATGGCCGCATGGCTCGATCAGAAGCCGGTGGTCTCCGAATTTTAAAGAACAATAAAAAGGCAGCCCCCATGGAACCATCAACATCGTTTGAACAATACCCGATACGTACGGTGATTCAATCAAATGTTGTTTCCCTCGGGATTTATGGGCTCGGCATTTTTATTATGAATACGCTCGGGTTGACTTTTTCAATTCTCTACGCGCTCGCGCTTCTGATATTCGAATATAGATTGTTCCGGTATCATTGTACGAACTGTTATTATTGGGGAAAGACATGCGGATTTGGAAAAGGAAGAATCAGTGCAGTGTTATTTAAGAAAGGTGATAGTTCAAAATTTTGTGCGAAGAAAATGACCTGGCAGGAACTGATTCCGGATATTCTCATTTCATTGATACCGGTCGTGGTCGGGATCGTTCAGTTGATTGTACATTTCGATCCCGCCGTTTTATTTGCATTGATCCTGATTCTTTTCTTAACGACAACCGGCAACGGGTATATACGCGGATCTTTGACGTGTAAATATTGTAAACAGAGAGAATTAGGCTGTCCCGCGGAAATGCTATTTAGTAAAGCCAGATAAAACAGTAGGCAGTAAGCAGTAAGCAGTAAAGAGTGAAGAGTAAAGAGTGAAGGGTAAAGAGTGATGAGTAAAGAGTGATGAGTAAAGAGTGATGAGTAATCAGTTGGCAGTTCGTTCGTTGTTCTTTGTGCGTTGTGCTTAGTTCATTGTTCTTTGTTCCAATTTTAACAACGAACTACGCACTAATCAACTAAGTACACTTTTCAGCTCATCATCTCATCAGCTCATCATCTCATCGGCTCATCAGCTCATCGGCTCAACTGCTCATCGGCTCTCTTTACCAATTAACTCCAAAATTGCGTTGATGATCGTGAGTGGATGGGGCGGGCAGCCGGGGATATATAAATCGACTTTTATTTTATCGAGAAACTCTCGGTTTAATTCATCTGAATCTGCAAAGAGACCTCCGCTGATCGCGCAGGCGCCGACGGCAATAACTATTTTCGGGTCGTTGACGCTTTTGTATGCATCCATCAGGGCCGGCGCCATGTTTTTTGTAATCGGACCGGTGAGGACGATGCCGTCCGCATGCCGGGGAGAGGCGACGAAATCGATGCCGAAGCGCCCCATATCAAAATTGACATTTCCGCAGGCCGACAATTCCATCTCGCAGCCGTTGCATCCGCCCGCGGAGACCTGTCTCAGTTTCAAGGAACGGCCGAACAGGGAATGTATCTTTTTCTTCGCTTCAATGGCCGATGCCCGGTACTCCTGATACACCGTTCCGGGTGCAATAAGGAGTTGGTCTTTCTTCGATGTGCCTAATTTATAATCGTTCGTGAAACGGATTGCTCCGTTCGAAATCCGTTCACATTCTCCGCAAAAAATACATTTTCCAAGATCAATGGTGACCGGATTTCCTGTAATGGCTTTTGTCGGGCAGCAGCCGGCAATCTTTTGTTCGTCCTCAATCTTGATTGAAGTCAGAATTTCAGGAAAACCGCGATGGGACTCCATCAGTACCGCAGTCCGAAGATTACCGATCGATTGATAGCCGTGACGAATTCTAAGTTTTATGAGGTCAAGCATTCTTCACCGGGATATTTTACAAATCAACGCCGCAATAGGAAAGATTAAAACTCTTGTTGCACAACGGAAAATCGGAAATCCCTTCGTCGCGCACTGCCAGCGCCAGGGCAAACCAGTTATTGAACGATGGGTCTTTTATTTTGATACGCCTGATGTTTCCCTCTCCATCCGTCAGGACGACGTGGGCAATTTCACCGCGCCATCCCTCCGTCAAAGAAACAACGAAACAGTTTGGCTGTAACCCGGATAGAGTACTCCGGAGTTCGCCTTCCGGGAGATTATTCAACTGGTCGCGGATTATTTTTATGGACTGCTGGATTTCGACGAAACGGATATAGGCGCGTGCAAAGACATCCCCGCTGTCCAGCGTGAGTTTGTGCACAGGAAAAGATTCATACGCACCGAACGGGTGGTCCGCACGGACATCGATTGACACGCCGCTTGCTCTCGCAGCCGGGCCTACCATCCCGATTTCCACTGCCGTTTCCTTTTCTATGATTCCGGTTTTTTCAAATCGTTCCAGGATGGATGCAGACGTAAACATCACTTCACCGGCCAACAGCACATCGTCCTCAAGTTCATTGACCATCGACAGGATTTGGTCGTGCAGGGGCGAAGAAATATCAACGTTCACCCCGCCCAGGGCCAGTAAATTCCTGCCAAACCTGTTGCCGCACATGGACATCGTTGTATTGATCACTTTGGTACGAAGCGCGCCAAACACGGAATTCCCTGTCAGGTACGCGACATCACCGGAAAGCGCCGAGAGATCGCCAAGATGCACGGCGATGCGCTCCAGTTCGAGCGCAATCGTGCGGATGGTTTTCGATCTCCGGGAAACGGCAGCATCGCCCAGTGATTCGAGCGCCCGGACGAATGAACCGCAGTGGCCGATAACGGTATCCCCTGCGATGGATTCCGAAAGCTTCACCAGGGAGAGCGGCCGGAGCGCATTGCTGAGAAATAATTTTTCAACTCCACGATGCTGGAAGCCATGTTCGATTTCAAGGTGATACACTTTTTCGCCGTGGCAGGAAAACCGGAAATGACCCGGTTCAATAATGCCGGCATGGATGGGGCCGACACCGACCTCATGGATTTCCTTGCCCGTCATACTGAAAAATTCGTACGGCGTTTCGCGCTGATCAATTCCGGCTATGCCATGCCGGATCGGCTTGAGCCAGGGATGTCCTTCCGGCAGTATGCCGGCCTGTTCAAACATTTCCCGTTCGAACAACGATGCCGACGGGATATCGGGCGTCAATGAGGGATACGACGATTTCAATTTTATCTTCGACGATGCGACGCTCAATCTGGAATTATTATCATCCGCGGTCAATGCATAGATCGCAATTCCATCGGACTCCGGGTCGGCAAATAATTGCACCAGTCTCTTTCCGCCTTTGACTTTCTCCACCAGCCGGCTGCGGAACTCATCGACCGGGAGCCGCGGTATCTCATTGAGAGAGACTGTTTGCAAATTTTTTATTTCAAGCCAATTCACGATAAATTCCAGAGTTTAAAAAAACCTGACGGCACCGTTGAGTAATTCCATGACCTGTTTCGGCATATTTATTCCTATAAGACATAACATGAGAAGCAGCACGATCTGAGGAGCATACGCCCAGGCGGTTAATCTCCGCGTGCCTTCCTGGGGCGTTTGAGATTCACTGAATGTCATTTTGAACACCGTCCCTCCCATCCCGTACATAATCACAACGATGAAGACGAAGAATGGAATGGCAAGCCAGAACATCCCGTTCAACCAGAACGCCTTCACGATGAGGAACTTGGTGATGAAGACAGGAAACGGCGGAAATCCGATGATGGCAAGCATGGAAATAATCCAGAGCCAGCCGGTCCGCGGGTCTGTCTTCAGCAGGCCGCTGACATCTTCAATCCGTTTACTTTTATAGAGATGCAGAATATTGCCCGACGTAAGAAACAGCGACGCTTTCGAGAGCGAATGCGCCAGCGTGTGCAGCATGGCAGCATAAATTCCGGAAGGGCCGAGCGCGATTCCGATAAACAGGATCCCCATGTTTTCTATGGAGGAATAGGCGAGCATGCGTTTGTAATTCTTTAACCGCAGCATGAACACCGCGCTCACCATCAGCGAAAGAAATCCGGTGATGAGAAATAGAAAGTTTGAGAAATACTCCAGCCGCGCATGGAGAAAAATCTCATGGACACGAAGCAGCCCGAGAAAGGCGGAATTCAACAGCGCCCCGGACAGCAGCGCAGAGACCGGAGACGGCGCTTCGGAATGGGCATCCGGCAGCCATGCATGGATCGGTGCAATCCCGATCTTGGTTCCCAGACCGACAAAGATAAAGGCAAAAGAGACCTTGAGCCAGAAGGGATTGATATCGGACGCACGGGCATAGAGGTCCTTGAAAAACAACGAATCAATATGCCTGCTGCCGATGGAAAGCACGATGATGCCGACGAACGCCAGCGCGATACCGATCGAACAGATAAAGACATATTTCCAAGCCGCTTCGAGGGATGATTTTTTCTTTTCAAAATAAATCAAGAGCGCGCTGGTCAACGTCGACGCTTCAATGAACACCCACAACAATGCGAGATGGGTTGCCAGGATGACTCCGCTCATCGAAACCACGAACAGCAGCATTTCAAGAATATAGACCGCTTCCTGTTTTGCCGAAAGCTCATGAATTTTAAAATAGAATACCCCGTACACCGCCGAGCTGCTGAAGACCACCGCCATGATCGAAAAGAAGTACAGGCCTATTGTATCGAATTGAAAATAGAGCAGCAGCGTGGCAGGCGGCAGCGTCCATTCCACATGCATCCACTTCAGCGCGGCGATGAGAACATACGCTGCGGCGGATCCGACCAGGGCAATGCGGTTCACCACTTTATTTTTTGCGAACACGCACCATAATCCCAACACGAGCGGCAG
>RPQN01000132.1 GCA_003819715.1 Ignavibacteriota bacterium
AAGGTGCCAATGCGGTGGTGACGGTTGCGCACACCGGAGCATCCGACTTGACCGCGTATATACAGTCCGCCGATATTCTCATCGCCGCGATCGGCAAGCCTGAATTTATTACCGGTGCGATGCTCAAGCCGGGAGTGGTCGTCATTGATGTCGGCATCAATCGCGTTCCCGATGCTTCCAAACCCAAAGGGTACCGAATCGTGGGCGATGTACATTTTGATTCTGCATTGAACGTTGCGAAAGCGATCACACCGGTCCCCGGCGGAGTCGGCCTGATGACGGTGGCGATGCTGATGAAGAATACGCTCAAAGCAGCGATGCAGTGATCGTCCGAAGGACGAGACAGTGGGAGGGTTTTTCCGCGGATGCGGTTTTTTGGCTATGCCGCGAATGTGGATCCCTGCTATGTCATCTCGTTCGCAAAGAGTCTTTTAAAACCATCATAGGGAATAAGCGGGACGATATCGAAGGCGATAAGTCCCGCTCTCACCAGCGGAAGAGTTGAAAGCACCGAGCGCGCTTCGTCCACCGTGCTGCATTCCAGCATCAGCACTGCTTCATAACGATCCTGTCGAAAGTACAACTCGCGGATGATTCCTTGTTGATGAAGTCCCCACGCCCGCATGGCCTCGTTTTTCAATAATGCGGGCGTAAATTGTTCGTCGCGTATTCCTTCAACTTCTTTTTCCAGAGCCAGTATTTTCATAAGGGAACCTGTTTCAGGACGTTACTGACGATTGGTTCACCGGCACGATCGGAACTGGATTAAACTGCTTGATTGTTTCATCGTTGAGAAGCACCCAGATACTATAGACACCGAGAATGGTTCCGAGCGGAATATGAATCAGGTTAAAGAATGAAATCACGAGCAGCGTAATCCGGCCCCATTCTTTTCGCTTGAGGACGCCGATCGCTCCAATGATTCCGGTGAGAGAAAAGATCAGGATAAGGATCCCGATGACCGTCAGGATAAACGGTACGATATCGATGATTTCCAGCGGTACTTCATCCATGCCATGGTGGCTGTATCGGGAGATGATCTCAAAAAAATATCTGAATCCGATGGCAATCGCAAAGAGAACAAATGAGCCGATGAGTGCAAATGAATCATAGACAATATTTAAAATACCGACGAGTGATATGTGCTTTTCCATGGCAAGCTGCTCCTCTCTGAAAGTGAATTTGGTGAACTCGGATCAGATTATTATACGATGTTTTTAACTGAAAGTTAAGCCCGGAAAACGGGTGCAATCGTACCGGCGGGGAACAAGAACGATTCCCAGCCATGTGGTGAGAGTGAAACATCCTTTTTCTTGTTGATATTCATATTGAATAAACATAATATCTAATGCCGCAAATAATAAAGTATTCTTGTATTTTGTTGCAATGACTTATAAAAAAAAAGGCATGAGTGCTCGTTTCCATTTGTCGTCACGTTCTTGAAAAACACAATATTATTTAATGGAAACGGCACGATGCACGTCAAATGGTTCTTTGCGAGACGGGGACAGGAGCGCTGAACCCATGGGGAAGAGATGAAGAAAATATTCTCTGCGATGAAACGGATATGGATGCTTTTTGCACAAAAGCTCGGCAAGATCAATTCCATCTTGCTCCTGTCCATCGTGTATTTTGTCATCATAGGGATAATGTCCCTCGTGGTGCGGATTCTTCGAAAAGATCTTTTACACAAGAAGATTGATCCCGTTCGGACATCCTACTGGCAGAACAGACCGTCAAGCGAACCGACACTCGAACGTCACAAATTTCAATTTTAATTTCGCCGCCGATGAATATCCTGGGAATTTCGTGCTTTTATCATGACTCGGCCGCAGCGCTTATAAAAGATGGGCGGCTGGTGGCCGCCGCGCATGAGGAACGCTTTACCAGAAAAAAACACGATCAGGATTTCCCCGCACATGCAATCCGTTACTGCCTGCAGGAAGGCGGCCTGCAAACGCAGGATATCGATTATATCGGATTCTATGATAAGCCGTTCATCAAGTTTGAACGGATACTCACCACGTATATCGCAACATTTCCCAGAAGCCTTCCCTCATTCCTGAAATCGATGCCGGTGTGGCTGAAGGAAAAGCTCTGGATCCCGCAGAGAATACGGGAGGAACTCGGCGAAGCCGGGAAACTGGTGTTTGTGGAACACCACCTGTCTCATGCGGCAAGCGCATTTTTTGTGTCCCCCTTTACAGAAGCGGCAATCCTGACGGCCGACGGCGTCGGCGAATGGGAAACGACAACGATGGGCGCCGGGCAGGGGAAGAACCTCACGTTGACGCAGAACATTCAATTTCCACATTCGCTCGGACTGCTCTACTCCGCATTTACCTATTACCTCGGGTTTCGTGTCAATAGCGCTGAATATAAGGTGATGGGACTGGCGCCGTACGGGACACCCCGGTTCGCGGATCTTATCCTGCGTGAAATTGTTTCACTGAAGGATGACGGAAGCTTCCGGCTGAATATGAAATACTTTGCCTACGATTATGGCCTCACGATGACCAACGGCCATTTTCATAAGCTGTTCGGCGCTCCGCCGCGTACTCCTGAATCTGCGCTCACACAGTTCCATAAGGATGTTGCGGCGTCGATTCAAGCCGTGACCGATGAAATGATGCTGCGGATGACCACGCATCTTCACAAGGAAACCGGCAGCGATAATCTCTGCCTTGCCGGCGGTGTCGCGCTCAACTGCGTTTCCAACAGCAAAATTCTCGCTTCATCCGGATTTAAAAATATGTTTATTCAGCCTGCCGCCGGAGATGCCGGCGGGTCCGTCGGAGCGGCATTTTATATTTACCATATGCTGCTGCACCATGACCGATCGTATCAATGGAGCCATAATTTTCTCGGTCCGGAATATTCCGACGATGCCATAAGCGGGGTGTTAACTCAATTGGGACTGGTCAGTGAACGGCAGGCACCAGCCGCGCTGTTGAAAAAGACGGCGCAATTCATCGCCGATCAAAATGTGGTCGGCTGGTTTCAGGGGCGAATGGAATTCGGGCCGCGTTCATTAGGGGCGCGCAGTATTCTGGCGGATCCCCGGAATCCTGAAAATTATTCCCGCGTGAATTTAAAAATTAAATTCCGGGAGAGTTTCCGGCCATTTGCACCCACTATCCTCTACGAACGGCTGCAGGAGTATTTTGAGTTCGACCGGCCCAGTCCGTATATGCTCTACGTCGCCCAGGTCAGGCCGGACCGGAGAACGATTCCGGCGGTCACCCATGTCGACGGCTCTGCCCGTCTCCAGACGATTACCCGGGAAGATCATCCGCTGTTTTATGATCTCATCGGCGAATTTGAACAGCTCACCGGATGTCCGGTGGTGATCAATACTTCCTTCAATGTCCGGGGCGAACCGATCGTTTGTTCGCCTCTCGACGCGATCAAATGTTTTTTACGGACGGATATGGATTATCTGGTCATAGGGAATTACGTACTCGATAAACGGAAATTGAAAGAATCCGGATATCAAATGCCCGTTCTTGAAAAATTTGAACTTGATTAATTTTTATTTGAAAGGTTTGAGCATGCCCAAAATTCTGAAAAAGTTGAAATCCATTCTGACTCTCCTCGGGGAGTTTTGGTCTTTTATGCGCATGCAAAAGAAATGGTGGCTTGCCCCCCTCATACTCGTGTTAGTTCTGATGGGGATGATCATCATCTTGACCGAAGGATCTGCACTCGCACCTTTTATTTATGCTCTATTTTAACTGCTTCGAGGGGGGCGGGAGAAGTATGATTAGGGATAGAATGTGCAGAGTCCATCTCGCAGATGGACGAAATTCCCTCGTTCCCAAACTCCGTTTGGGAACAGGAATGGGTTGAAGCTCTGCTTCGAGTAAGGGAAGCTACTTGTGGGGCGAAGTCGTTATAAAATATATAATACAGACTATCCTCATTTTCTAACAATGACTGCAGTGGATTGGCTTCCAATCTTTGCCAATCCGGAAGTGGCAGCAATTGTTCTGGATTCATTGCGTTATCTTCAAAAAGAAAAAAACGCAATCCTCTATGCATATGTTCTCATGGAGAACCACCTTCATGTCATCATCCGATGTAATAACTTGAGTGGAGCGATTCAAGCATTTAAATCGTACACCGCTCGCAGCATCATTGATTACTTTACTGAGCGCAAAAATATTGCAATTCTTGAAAAGTTGAGATATAACAAACTAACGCATAAGACAAAAAGTGATTATCAACTCTGGCAGGAAGGAAGCCACCCGGAGGAGATTACGACTGATGAGATGATGGATCAGAAGCTTGAGTATATCCATAATAATCCGGTTCGGCGCGGATAAGTCGATGAAGCCGGGGATTGGCGTTATTCCAGTGCGAGGAATTACGAAGGTGAACAGGGTTTGGTTAATGTCCAGATAGAATGGTAAAGGAGACGGAAGCAGAGCATCGACTACGAACGCTCCCAAGCATTTGAGGGCGCGATCCCTCGTTCCCAAACTCTGTTTGGGAACGTAGGTAGGCCGATGCTCTGATTCGAAAAATGAAATCTAAAGAGAAGATAAATAGAAAGGTGTAAATGTACGGAAGCAGAGCTTCTGCTATGAACGCTCCCAAGCGGAGCTTGGGAGCGAGATTAATCACGAAGTGATGCCTTAGTACAAAGACGGCGTGTAAAAGAGCTTAGGAGCGAGGTTAGTGGCTTTATAGTTATAGAACAGTATTAAATTCCATTCTTTTAAAATTCCCCCCTTCAAGCAGGTTATCACACCTGATAACAGATCGTTATTAACATAATAATCGGCCTGTCTCGATTTAAGAACCTTTATTGATAATGTCTGTTTCTTAATATGGTACAGATATTGTTCAATATCATTGGAATTTACGATGCATCATTGTGTACGCTGCTGCATCTGATTCAACCTGTTACCGCATTGAGGGTGCGTACTCATATCTCCTCTTGATTTTCAAGGTATCTTCTGGTGAGATGTCCTGCAAGAGTGAAGATTGACATAAAACGTCTCTGCATCCTTCGTTGCGTGATCATTGGTTTCCGCAGGAAAATGTATTGTGATAATCGAATGGTGAAGACCTGATGCTCTTCTGGCAGAAAGATGCTGGTTCGCAAAACGATGTAACTCTGGGCGTTTCGATTGGCGGCACACAAACCGTCTTCGGCTACGTGGACCGGAAAGGGAGGTTGCTTGCGAACGCTGCCATACCCACGATTCCCCATCAAGCGGCGGATTTATTTTTTGAACGTCTTCACCAAGGCGCAAAAACGCTGCTGGAGTCGTTTCATGAGAAATGTAAAATAGTCGGTGTGGGAGTCAATGCGCCGAATGCAAATTATCACACGGGCATGATCGAATCCCCGCCGAATTTAAGCTGGGAATATGTCGATGTCCTGGCTGAAATCGGCAAATATTATCATGTCCCGGTCGCCACAACGAATGAGGCAAATGCGATTGCACTCGGCGAAATGCTGTTCGGTGCGGCGCAGGGAATGAAGAATTTTATTGTGATAACCCTGGGAACGGGACTGGGAAGCGGTATCGTTGCGAACGGCGAATTAATTTGCGGCGCGGACGGAAATGCCGGAGAAATAGGACATACCACCGTTGATGTGAATGGTAGGGAATGCGGATGCGGCCGGCGCGGTTGTCTCGAAACGTATGTCTCTGCGACGGGTATCTGCCGGACGGTGCATGATCTTATTTGCAATTCCAACGACTTAAGCGACCTCCGAAATATCAGATATGAAAACCTGACATTTAAAATGATCTATGATGCAGCACAGCGGGGCGATCGTCTGGCGCTGCAAGCATTTGATGAGACCGGAAAAATTCTCGGTATGAAGCTGGCAGATTCCGTGGCGCATTTAAGTCCCGAGGCCGTCATTTTCTTCGGTGGACTGGTGACCGCAGGAGATCTTCTCTTTAATCCCGCCAAGCAATCGATGGAAGAGCATCTCTTTGGCCCTTTCAAAAATAAAGTGAAATTACTTCCTTCAGGTCTGGAAGAGCTCCATGCATCTATCCTGGGAGCAAGCGCATTGATTTGGAATGATCTGAAAACACACACGGGAATTTCCTTCCGGAAAGTATATCAATAATAATTTTGTTAAAATTTATCAGCATGCCGGAATTCGATGATCGTAGGGTGTATTCGACGAAAGTCATTCGTTTATCCTCGGATCCTCTATTCATCGTACCACTGTTGAAACTCTTCGTATCTCCCGCATCGGAAACGGCTTTCTGTATCGGTCACCAGTCAGTCTGCGTTAAAGAAAAACAAAATACCCCGCCGGTTTATCTGACAATCCGGCGGACTGAAAATGTAAAAAATCCGCATTTTATCGGATTTCTCCGGGCAATATGAAGCATATTATTCAGTCATCCACTTGTAAGTCTATTAATAGAGCCTTAGATTGAGTCAAATTATTGTACCATCTCATCAAGACTTTCATATGCGAAAAAGATATGTCATTGCCTCCGCATTGATTATCGTTTTAATAATCATCGGCATAGGATGGTATCCTACGCTGTTCGATTATTTCAAGATTGGAGCAAAAAATCAACCGGTCAAATTATACTACGCCGACAATATTTCTCCTTCGCACGATTTTGCCATTCAAGAGTTTAACCGCCTTCACAAGGGTAAAATTGAAGTAGTACCAGTCAATCTCCCTTTTTCAAAATTCAGCACGAATGAACGCAAAGAGCTGCTCACCCGTTCCTTGCGCAGTAAAAGCGAAAAGCTCGATATTTTCGCTGTCGACCTGATCTGGGTGCCGCGATTTGCAAAATGGTGCGAACCGCTCGATTCCTATTTTACTCAACAGGAAAAGGAGAGAATATTGGGTGATGCCATGCGATCGTGTATGTACGATGGAACACTGGTCTCGATGCCGATGTATCTCGATGTGGGACTGATGTATTATCGCTGGGATATCATCCGCAGATTACCCGATGCAGCGTTGATTGAAAAGCGCCTTCAGGAATCGATTACGTGGGACGAAATGATACGGCTGCGCGAACGCCTGGGATATAAAAAGAAACCCTTTTTTATTTTCCCGGCAAAAGATTTTGAGGGATTGGTCTGTACCTTTCTCGAGTTGTCCGTGGGGCAGCAGCCGGATTTCCTGAAATCAAATTCATTCCCTATCCTCACACCGACTGCAAAAAAATCGTTGCAGATGATGGTGGATTTTGTGAAAAACGGGACAACCCCGCCCGAGGTCGTCGACTTTGACGAATTTTTGTGCAACACCTATATGCTGGACCATGATGCGGTCTTTGTTCTCAGCTGGGAGGATTTTGTTCAAAGTTTCCGCACCTCGTACCATGATACGACAAAGCTCAAATATGTTGCCATCGCACCGCTCCCTCACTTTGAAGGAAAATCTTCTGCTTCGGTGATCGGGGGGTGGAATTTTATGGTGTCAAAATCTTCGACAAAAAAAGCGGAGGCCATGGAGTTTATCCGGTTCTTTCAAAGCGAGGAAATTCAACGGTTGATATTTGAACGAACGGGGTACCTGCCCGCGATCAGTTCGGTGTATCAGGACAGTCTCTTCTTGAAGAACCACCAGGAACTGAATTTCCTCCATCAGTTGCTGCGGCGCGGCTTTCACCGCCCCGCGCTGGTCGATTACACCAAGGTATCGGATATCGTTTCTCATTTTGCGAACCTTGCCATCAAACGGGAAATTTCGGTGGAGGAAGCGCTTGCCCGTACCGACGAACAGATCCGTTCTAATGAAGTCATCATTAAATAATGGGAATACTCTTTAAAAATCCCCGGAGGCTCCGGGAGCGGTATCATAAGTACCGGATTGAAATTCGCCACATCACGGTCATCGCCCTGGTGTTAATTGCGTTTCAGTTCGTCGTCCTGTTTATGAACCAGAATTCCCTCGGAAAAGTATTTATCAAATCACAGCAGTGGTATCAGCAGGATGCCGCAGAGCGCATTGCGAATCTGACCACGACCTCCATGGAAATGCTGCTGGAGTCGAAAGGATCGAGGGCAAAACTTTCCGGAAGCGAAGAACGGAAAATCATTCAGGATTTTAATATCATCTTCAGCCAGCAGCTGCTGGACAAGAACGTTCAAAGTGTTTCAATCCTGATTCCTCATGGTAACGAAATCATTGCGATCGACGACGGTCAGCAGCTGTACGATTATCTCTTTGGAGCCGCAAGGCCGGTGCAAGGCCCGGACAGTATCCATGCGGAGGCCATTCGGCTGTTTCAATCGGTGCAGGATACGCTTCGCCGGATAGAACAAACCTACACGGTCGTCGAACGGGAACAGATATTCCATGTATTTATTCCGTTTGTCCCGCGCGGAGAATTTGTCGGCGCGGTCTACATGAAAACAACTCCCGATCTCATGTTCCTGACGGAGGAAATGTCAAAAAACTACAGTCAGACGGCATTGGTGTATTCGGCGCTCATTATTGTCGGACTGCTTGCCATGTTCTATATTTCCACACGTACCCTCACCGAGCGAAATGAAGTGCAGCGGTTGTTGTTCGAGGAACAGAAACTGCACCTGGCAGAGCAGATCAACCATCAAAAAGAAATGCTGTTCACCAAGCGCATCTATCACACGCATCACAAAGCTGAAAAAATAGTCGGGTTTATCAAAGAAGACTTGCGGAACTTATCGATTGAAAATATCACCCTGATTAAAAACCGTATCGGCAAATATGCCAGTTTCATTGCCCGCGTCATCTATGATATGAAATGGTACGATCCGCCCATACAGACCATCCGGAGTCCTCTCTTTCAAACGAATGTGAATGAAGGCATCCAGTTTATTGTCAATAATATCTTCCAGCGGGTTTCGGACAACCGGCTCAGGACAAAATTTGACCTTCAACTCGATCCCGCCATGCCCGATGTCGCTATCAATGAGTATGTCATCTGGGAGGTCCTTGAACCCATTATTCAGAACAGCGTGGACCATGCCGGAGTCGATAATAAGATTGTAACGATCAAAACCGCGTTCGACCCGGCTCTCAGACAATCGACCATTACCATCGCCGATAACGGCACCGGGATTCGTCTGGATCTATTGGAAAGCGACGGGAGCGGGATAAAGAAAATATTCCAGGAACAGGTGACATCCAGTCCGATCCCCGGGAAGGAACACTCGGGTTACGGCTGCTATATCGCCTATGAACTCGCAACGCAGCGTTTTGGCTGGAAGATCGATGCAGAGAATCTTCCATCAGGGGGATGCCAATTTACATTTGTCGTACCGCATGAAGTAAACGGGAAATAAAATCTTATGTCAACTGATGAACGCATACAGGTGTTGCTTATCGAAGATGAAGAATTTGACGTCCGGAGAGTGCGCAGTACACTCAAGCCGTTCGAACATCAAATTGAAATCCGTGATGTTGTTTCCAACGGAGATTCTGCGCTGGAGCTGCTCGAGCACCGCACCGATCTGTACGACGTGGTCATTATGGACCTCCAGATCGCAGGCGGGACGATGGGGGAATTGCTTATCCGGGCGATCAAAAAGATTTCTCCCTCCTATCAGATCATTGTAATCACGAAGATGACCGTGAACATCACCGACTTTGATTTCGCAAACCGGATTCTTCAGGCCGGGGCGTTTTGGTATTGTACCAAATATCCCAGCGATATTGAAAATTATATTTATCAACCGACCGATTTTATCCTCAGCATTTTTAATGCCTACCAGAGGAAAAAGCTTGAAAAAGAAAAGTCACGTTCGGAAAAAAAGCTGCTCCGGAATGTCGAAGGAATGCTCTCCCGCACAAAAATCCTGGGGGTCTCTGAACAAATCCAGAAAATCCGCGCACAGATAAAGCAGCTCGCCGTCACGGATGCCACGGTGTTGATTTCCGGCGCCTCGGGAACAGGGAAGGAACTGGTGGCCATCAATATCCATTATGAAAGCAAAAGAAAACTGGAAAATTTTGTTCCGATCAATTGCGGCAGTATTCCGGATGAACTCATTGAAAGCGAACTCTTTGGATATGAGAAAGGCGCGTTTACCGGAGCGAACGCAAATAAGAGGGGATTATTCGAACAGGCGAATCACGGTACGCTCTTTCTCGACGAAGTTGCCGAACTCCCGCTGACCGCCCAGGTAAAATTGCTGAGGGTTATTCAGGATGGTGAAATTGAAAAGATCGGCCGGACCGGCGAAAAGGTAAAAGTGGATGTGCGCATTATTGCCGCAACGAATAAAGTGCTGCAGCAGGAAATTGCCGCCGGGAAATTTCGGGAGGATCTTTTTTACCGGCTGCACGTGGTACCGCTGAATATGGCTCCGTTAAAAGAAAGACCCGATGATATCCTCGTTCTCTGGGAGCACTTTATGCGGCAGATGAGCATCGATATGATAAAGTCGACGCCGACGACGGAAGAGGCCGCTTTTGAAGCCCTGAAAAGGTATGACTGGCCGGGGAATATCAGGGAGTTGGAAAATGTCGTACAGCGTCTCCTGCTCCGTGAAGAAAAAGTTATCACTCCGAAAATTATTGAAGAAGTACTGTTCCTTCGTCCGGTGTCGCCTCACACGGAGAATGATGCAATTTTCTTCCAGGATGCCGAAAATGCAACAACGCTGCGGGAGATGGAAAGTATCTTCCGGAAAAAATATTTCGAATTCATCCGAAAGCATTCATCATCGGATGCTGAAGCAGCGAGAAAACTTGGACTTGCACCTCCAAATTTTCACAGGATGTGTAAAGAACTCGGTCTAAAAGGCTGAATAAATAAAGATTTGCATCGTCCGGCTGATTATCATGTCTGATAATAGCGCCATTATTAACATAATAATCATTTGAAGCATGAATATTAACTCTGGTTGAGAATAATGGGTTTTTATTTGGTACGGATGTTGCGGGTTAAATGGCAAAGTCAATGGTGAAAAACCGCTGTTTTGTGTGGTAAGTAGTTCTCGTTGCAGCGCCTGCTGCAATCACATGCAATAAATGGATTCAACACTGTAAATTCATTTCAGTGAATCCAAATGTACATTACTTAAATGAAGAGACAGAATATCCAACGGGTGATGAGCATATTCTGCCGGCATGAATTTTTCGTTATATGGCAATGCGAAGTTATGAAAGTGTTGTTTCAATTTAGACGAGAAAGAATCTATCAAAGGAGAAAGTCTATGTCATCGGGTCTATACCGAATTTCAATTTGTGTTGGCTTGCTTTTTTTGCTGATGGCGAGTATTTGTTTTGCTGGAACCACGGGAAAAATAGCCGGCAGAGTGATAGAAAAAGAAAACGGAGAACCGCTCATCGGCGTGAACGTCTTCATCAAAGGTTCTTCGCTCGGCGGTGTCACGGATATCGACGGCTATTATGCAATTCTGAACGTGCCGCCGGGAACTCATGTCGTTATCTCGAGCATGGTCGGATATTCTCCGGTCACGGTAAACGATGTGAGAGTATTTATTGACCAGACCTCTCCGGTCGATATAAAGATGTCCCAGCAGGTGATCGAGACGGGAACAGTC
>RPQN01000133.1 GCA_003819715.1 Ignavibacteriota bacterium
CAGCCGATTCTGGAAGTAAGACCTGATCCCACACCGCTCGAATTGGCCGACGCGAAACGGCAGGTGCAGCTCAGTCAAGTGGATCTTGATAATTTGAAAAAGGAGCAGATTCGGACGAAAAGTCTTCATGCCAGTAAACTGATTTCTGATAAAGAATACGAGGACTTTCAAAAGAATTTTGAACAGTCGGAATTACGATTGAAGATCTCCTCCGAAAAACTCGCCCTGATGGAAAGCGGGAAGGTCAAGATTGGAGAGACAGAAATCGAGTCAATCGTGAAAGCGCCAATCTCCGGATCAATTCTCAATAGGGCAGTCGAAGTCGGTGATCCTGTCACACCGCTCACGTCGTATCAGGAAGGAACGGTATTGATGAAGATGGCGAATATGGAACGGCTCATCTTTAAAGGAACGGTAGACGAAATCGATGTCGGTAAAATGAAGGAAGGAATGGATGTTGAGATAAAAGTCGGGGCGCTGCCGAGTGATACGGTTCGTGGCGTTCTTCGAAAGATCTGGTTGAAGGCGGAAAAGAAAGATAATGCCACCGTATTTCCGATCGAGATTCTTATTCCCGCAGCGAAAAATTCTGTGCTCCGTGCCGGATATTCAGCAAATGCCAACATCATTATTCAAAGGAAAAATCAGGTATTGACTATTCCGGAACGAGTGGTCACGTTCAGCAATGACTCTGCATTCGTGCAGGTCGCGCTCGATTCAAAGAAAAGTGAAAAACGGTATATCAAAACGGGCCTCAGCGATGCAATCAATATTGAGGTGGCATCGGGATTGAAAGAAGGCGACGAGGTATTTGAGAAACCGGTAAAGAAGATCGACTAAATTCGGCTATGGAAAAATTTCGAACGATCATCAGGGAATTTATTGCTGATCTCCAGGCACAGAAACTCAGGGCGTTTCTCACCATGTTCGGAATTATCTGGGGAACGGTCGCGATCGTTGTTCTCGTGGCCTTTGGTTTTGGATTCAAAAAACAAATGGCTGCAAATATGCATGGGATCGGGGAAGGTATTGCAATTACATTTCCCGGAAGGACAACAAAACCATGGGCGGGATACGGTATTGGACGGCCGATCTCGTTTATTGAGGAGGATACAAAATTCATTGCATCGCAGGTCCCCAATGTCTCTGCCATAAGCCCGGAATTCTCACGGCGGACGATGGCGCGTGTCGGAGAGAACATCCTCAATCCAACCATTTCCGGCGTCAATGTCGTGTACAGCGATATGCGCAATGTGATCCCCCAGGCGGGCGGCCGGTTTATTAATGACCTGGATCTGAAAGAGAGGCGTCGTGTAGCGGTGATCGGGGATAAAGTGAAAGAGTATCTCTTCGACACCCAGGACGCTATAGGAAAAACGGTGTTTGTAGGCGATGTCCCCTATATCGTCATTGGTGTTATGCAGAAGAAAACACAGCCATCGTCGTACAATCGGAGAGATCAGGATCGCATTTTTATCCCATTTACAACATTCGCGTCGGTCTACGGCACGATCCGGCTCAGCAATATTATTTACCAGATCAAAGATCCGAGAATTGGAGAACAAACAGAGAAGGAGGTACGAGCCGCACTCGGCAAGAGGTATAAATTCGACCCGACCGATGAGGACGCCGCACCCATCTGGGATACCACGGAATTTGACCGGCTGTCGTTTTATATGTTTCTTGGGATCAATATATTCCTTGGCCTGATCGGAAGTTTTACTCTTGGCGTTGCAGGTCTCGGAGTCGCGAATATTATGTTTATTGTCGTGCAGGAACGGATCAAGGAGATTGGTGTGAAGCGGGCGGTGGGTGCAACGAAAACAAACATCCTGCTTCAGTTCTTTGCCGAAACATTTTTTATCGTTTCAACAGGTTCTCTCATCGGATTCCTGATTTCCTACGGGATCATTCGTGTCCTTTCTCTGCTGCCCATCAAAGAATATGTAGGTGTCCCTGAATTATCGTACGAGGTGGTCATCGTCACCGTGTTTGTCCTGATCACGGTTGGATTACTCTCCGGCTTGATGCCGGCACGCCGCGCTTCAAATCTCGATGTGGTCGAATGTCTCCGGACTTGATCATAATTTTATACTCAAACTGACATGCTAAGAGAACTGTTCAGAGATTTTCTATACGACCTTAACGCCCACCGCACCCGGGCGACGTTGACATTAATTGCGATAACGTGGGGTACTATTGCAGTGGTTCTTCTGCTCTCTTTTGGAGAGGGGTTGGGAAACCAGATGCTCAAGGGAATGCTGAATGCAGGAAATCGTATTATGATCGTTTCCGGCGGAGAAACCGGAATGGTGTATCAGGGATTGCCGAAAGGAAGAAGGATCCGTCCGGTGGAAGCGGATGTTGAAATTCTCAATCAAGCCATCGGCGGTAATGGAATGATCTCGCCTCAATACCGGAATGGTGTCACCTTGACGTACGGGAAATACTCTCAAAATACCGAGTGTGAAGGGGTGAATCCGTGTTTTGAAGAGATGCGCAGGATGTATCCCGCGGTCGGCGGACGCTTTCTCAATGAGGTTGATGTCGAACGACAGAGGCGCGTCCTGGTGCTGGGGACCGTGATCGCAAAAAGTATTTTTAAAGATGAAGAACCGGTGGGTAAAAGTATCCTGCTGGACGGCGTTCCGTACACCGTTGTCGGGATTATTCAAAAGAAGGTCCAGACGGCGATGAACAACGGCCCCGATACCCGGCGCGCGATCATTCCGTATACGACGTTCAGAACAACGTATGGGAATATTTATGTGAATTCGATTGTCATTCAGCCCGGCGATCCGAGCCGGCAGCAGTCGGTCAAAACCGCAATTTACGAAGTACTGGGTCGCAAATACCGGTTCGATCCGAAAGATGAACGTGCCTTGAACATCTGGGATTTTATCGAAGCAGAGAAAATCAGTCAGAAAGTAGGGCTGGGAGTTTCAATCTTTTTATTCTCTATCGGATTCCTGACGTTGCTGATTGCCGGGGTTGGTGTGGCCAATGTCATGTACGTGGTCGTGAAGGAACGGACACGGGAGATCGGGATTAAAATGGCAGTGGGGGCCCGGCGCAGTTATATTATGGCGCAGTTCATCTTTGAATCACTCCTCCTGGCGCTGACAGGGGGAGCGGTGGGAATCCTTTTTTGCTATGCGGTCGTATCCGTCGTTTGGATGATTCCCGCAGATGAAGGTGCGATGCAGTTTCTTGGCCGTCCGGTTCTTTCATGGTCTCTCATTCTTATCACCGTCGGAATACTCTCTGCTATCGGATTTGCCGCCGGAGTGTTCCCGGCGCGGAAAGCTGCAAGCGTTGATCCCGTTGAATCGCTTCGCTACGAATAGCACGACAATACACTTCCTTGTATCGCTTTCTGATTCGTAACGGTTCGGACTCCTCCACGTCAGGCATTGGATTGCCAATCAATCCTTCATTATGGAATAAATGTGATCATCACTGATCACCTCCCGCCGCTCGAGTACGATTCATGGGTCTTATCCCATTGGAGAAGGCGTCTCAACCCATCGGATCGGACGGAAAATCCCAACATTCCCCGTAACTTACCGTAGTAGTGGTGTGTCAATAATAATAATTTTGGAGGATTTCATAATGTTCTGTTTTAAAAATTATGCTCTGCTCATCATCGTACTTCTTTCACCGGTGTGCATTCAGGCGCAACTTCTTCACGCAAAAGGGGTCATCAAAGGGAAAGTGATCGACGGTGAATCAAAACTTGATTTAGTGGGAGCGCAAATCATCATAAAAGAAAATTCTACCGGAGCGGCGACGGATAATAAAGGGTATTTTGAGATAAAACAAGTTCCGGTGGGGAGTTATTCTCTCGATTGTCATTATATGGGATACGAAAGACTGGTGAAGACAGACATCATCGTCCGATCCGAACGGGAGACATTTGTCAATTTCGAATTGCAGGCTTCTTCTATTGAAGTCTCCGGTGCAACGATCTCAACAGGCTATTTTTCGGAGATACAAACACAACCGCTGAGTACCATCAACTTCTCTTCAGAAGAAATCCGGCGTGCACCGGGGGCAGCGGGCGATGTCAGCAGGATCATCTTCGGCCTGCCATCTCTGGCAAAAGTGAATGACACGAAGAATTCCCTTATCGTCCGCGGAGGAAGTCCGGTGGAAAACGGATTCTATATCGATAATATTGAAATTCCGAATATTAATCATTTCCCGACACAGGGTTCCACGGAAGGTCCCATAGGGATACTCAATGTGGATTTTATCGCAGATGTGAATTTTAACTGCGGCGGATTTACAGCGGACTACGGCAATTCGTTGTCGTCGATTATGGATCTCAGATTTCGAGAAGGAAACAGGTCGGCGACGGATATCCAGCTCGAGATGAGCATGCAGGGATTTGGAGGAATGATCGAAGGGCCTCTTCATGGAGGGCGCGGGTCATATTTAATATCTGTCCGGAGAAGTTATCTTGATTTGCTGATCGGTATGATGAATGAAACGGTCGGTATTCCAACCTACAGTGATATTCAGGGAAAGGTGGTTTATGATGTGTCCGATCAACACAGACTTTCGTTCGTGGATGTTTTTTCGGACGACCGGCAGAGTATGAACCAAAAAAATGCCTTGGAGAGCAACACGATCAATATTTATCCGGACTACGGCTCTTATTCCAACACCGGTGGAGTGAATTGGCAATGGATCTGGGGGAAGAACGGCTTTTCTCAAACTTCTCTGTCACATACCATTTCCCGCACGAATGTCCGTTTCTATCAATCACGGGATGCCAAATTACTGATGAACAATGCGTCCGTTGAACAGGAAATGAACATTCGGAATTCAAACCACTGGACTGCCGATCCAAAGAATAAATTCAATTTCGGATTTGACGCGAAATACGTGATGATCGACTATAACCAGTTTTATAATGCGTACCAGGATATATTAGGAAACAGCACGCCGATTTTTAATCTGAACAAATCAATCAACACGCTTCAGGGAGGACTGTTTATTGATTATGCCTGCCGGTTTTCCGAACAGATCACTGTTTCGCCGGGAGCCCGGGTCGATCACTATCGGTATACCCATGAAACAAAAATATCACCGCGGGTGTCTCTCATCGCCTCGATCGACGATATCACTTCTCTGACCGCTTCGTACGGAATTTATTATCAAAATATCCCATGGATTATTGCTGCGCAGAAGGACGATTTCCGGAATCTTAAGACGCCGCGTGCCGATCATTACGTCCTGTCATTCAATCGCCTGTTGACGGAGAGTACGAAACTGACCGTTGAACTCTATGATAAAGAATACATGAATTTTCCCATGGATCCGTCGCAGCCCGATTTGTTTCTCTTTGACCAGGCGGTGGTCGAACAGGTCTTTCTGAATCATGAAAACCTGATAAGCGCCGGCAAAGCACGGAGCTATGGCATAGAAGCAACCGTGCAGAAAAAAATGGCCGAGAATTTTTACGGGTTGATTGCCGGAGCGTACTACCGGTCGAATTATTCGGGGGTGGATGGAAAGCGGTACGACCGGGTCTATGATAACAAATTTAATTTTTCCGTTGAAGGCGGATACAAAATGAATGAAAAATGGGAGTTCAGCCTCCGCTGGCTCTATGCAGGCGGCGCACCCTATACCCCGTTTAATGAGCAGGCTTCTGCTGCCACGCACAAGGGAGTATTTGATGCAACAAGAATTAATGCCGATCGGCTTCCGGATTTCCATTCGCTCAACCTCCGGGTGGATAAGAAGTATTACTTCCAATCGACCACACTTACCGTGTATCTCAGCATTTGGAATGCCTACGGACGCCGGAACGTTGCCGCCTATACATGGAATGAAGTGAAAGATAAAAGAATGGAAGAAGTGATGTGGGGAACGCTGCCGGTCTTTGGAGTGAAATATGAATTCTAATAAAAGACGGAATAAATGGTTATGAAGAGAAATATCTATATACCCTTTATTATCCTTACCATAAGTTCTCTTGCATCCGGATGCGGCAGCAGTAAAATGAGCTATCCCGAGCCGGTGTTGCCTTTATCAGATAACGCTTTTGTTTCATATGCAGGTACTTTCAAGATCGGTTCGTATGAATATGATGCGGACTATGGAACGATTGCCGTTCCGGAGAACAGGAACAAAACCGCATCACGACTTATTCATCTTCCTGTCATCCGAATTCATGCTCGCTCAGCGACTCCTCGCGAACCGATATTTTATCTTGCTGGAGGGCCCGGTCAAAGCAATATGAACTGCAAGCCGTTTGATACATTACTTGTGGAACATGATTTTGTCATGGTCGGTTACCGAGGCGTCGATGGTTCGACAACGCTTGATTGTCCGGAAGTGGTGGATGCATTAAAAAGAAATGACGATCCTCTCAGTGAGGAATCGCTTCGAAACCTGGCTCACGCATGGGGGGCAAGCGCTCGGCGATTCGCGCAGCAAGGGATCGATTGGAACGGATATACCATACCCCAGACCATCGAAGATATGGAAGCAGTCCGCTTAACATTAAAATATAAACGAATAAATCTGCAGAGTGAAAGTTACGGCACTCGTGTGGCCTATCTCTATGGACTGATGCACCCGGAAAGCATTCATCGAACTATCATGATTGGTGCTGCCCCGCCGGGTGGATTTCTGTGGGATTCGCACATGGTTGATCAGCAGTTGAATGACTACGCTCTGCTTTGGTCAAGAGATTCTCTCTTGTCCGCACGATGCCCCGATCTGACCGGCGCGATGCGAAGAGCCCTGCAAACCATGCCGAAAAGGTATCTGTTCTTCTCTCTCAATCCGGGAAAGATAAAAATCGCAGCGTTCGGAATGCTTTTTCATCGTCAAACCGCTGCGTTGGTCTTTGATGCATTCGTGAAAGCGGATGAAGGTGATTATAGCGGATTGGCGCTGTTATCGGCGGCGTATGATTATATAGTACCATCGATGTTTGTCTGGGGCGATCTTGCATCAAAAGCAGTAAGCGCTGATCTGGATTCTGTTCGGATAATTGCCACCTGCACCGAAGCGAGCAACTCCATCCTTGGCTCACCGATGAATACGCTGCTCTGGAAACCGTTATTGTATGATCGCATACCCATTCAACCGCTCCCTGAAGAACTGCGAATTCTTAGACACTCTGATGTGGAAACTCTGATATTAAGCGGAAGTGTGGATTTTTCCGATCCGCCCAAAAATGCAACGTATGGATTGCTCCCGTACTTGCGCAATGGAAAACAAATCATCCTATCGGAATTCGGACATGTCGGCGATTTACTGTATCTCCAAAAACAATCGACAGAACGAATGATGGCAAGTTATTATAACACCGGAATTCCAGACACGTCCGGAGTAAAATACATTCCAATGAATTTTAATGTACAATGGAGCTTGCCATCAATTGCAAAAACGGCATTTCTCACCGCCGCACTGGTGCTCATGAGTCTCGCCGCTGGCATATTCTGGATTGCGAAAAGAATGTGATAAATTATTTCTTAATCCTGTTCGAGAAAATAATTCAGGGCAGAGGAATATTCATGAAAATAAATAAATGAGCGGCGGTAATGATGAACGGAGGATATAAAATTGAATACGATAATTCTGCGGTTATCAAAATTTCTCGGTTTTTGGAGAAAGATGCATGTTCATCTTGTATTCGGAAGGGGTCAGGCCGGTAAATTTCTTAAATATGGAATTGAACGTCCCCTTTGATTTAAATCCTGAATCGAAAGCGATGCTGAGAAGGTTGTATTTCTCGTTTTCCGGATCGTGAAGCCGGCTTTTAAACTCTTCCACGCGATGACTGTTTATAAAATCGTAATAGGTAAGGTTCATTTTCGAATTAATGACTTCCGAGAGGTTGTGACTTGAAATCTTTATTCGGTCGGCAAGTTTTTGGAGTGTCAGATCATTCTCAAGGTACGGTTTTTCGGCGGTCATAACCGTCTGGAGCTTGTTTTTGATTTCTTCTGCGAATTCATCGCTTAAACCGCTTCGTTCATATTTTCCGGAAGATGCAGATAGACTCGATGCAGCAGAAGGATTGAGAAATATTTCCGGCTGCTGCATTGCTTTATATCCGATGGAATAAATCAGGATGGAAATCGACAATTGAAGCAACACATAGATACCCGTATGCCCCGATGTCAATAATTGCAAGACGAAAAGAATCGCAACGATGGACCAGATGATAATCATGGCAATGGTGATGTGCTTCAGCCAATGAAGATTGATGAGATCGATGGTAGAATATTGATCCCTGATCTTTTTATCATATTCCCGCTCGATCCTGATAGTAAAAAATGTATAGACCAACCCCTGCACAGGAATAATCGCAGCGAAGACAGCAAACTGAATCGGCATAATATGGTGCATGATATTATTGACGAATATGATTTTGTCTGCCGCACTGTAAAGGTAGACGGGGAAACAAATAATAAGGACGACCGCGACGGGAGCAAAATGAAGCCAATCAACGTACCGGAACCGATCCATCTTTTTTGAAACAAACGCCGCATAGAGATAGAAGAGCGGACCGTAGAGCAGTGGGAATGTATAGGAGATCCCCATGAAATGAGGATAGAGCATATACCAGCCTTTGGAATAATAGACCGCTATGACAAGGTCGATCGACAGGCACAGTGTTGCAATCGCAAGAATCCTGTTGGCAGTATGATTCTCTTTCCGTATTAAGAGGACCAGTGTGAGCAGGACGCCCTGTCCCGCCGCTAATAAAAATACCGTTTCAAATACTTCTTTCATGCCGCTGATCGATGACTCCTCTGGTGTTGTTTAAACAGATTCATTTGTAAGCTACTCAGGAAAGTCAACTTTAACAAGTCCGCATTCATGACCACGCCTGGCGGGGCAAAACCATCCTTGGTCGGAATCAGGCCTGGGAATGAAAAAAAATATCCATGTCAATTTTTCGGTGGAGAGGCATTGTTCAATCTATTATCTTGACATAAATGAAGTTTACAGAAAGTCGAGGTAAAAATGAAAGCACTTCCTTCAATACAGGAAATGGAACGGGCGTATAAATCGAGCGACGCATCGTACGACGGCATTTTTTATCTGGCGGTTCGGTCCACCGGCGTCTTCTGCCGCCCATCGTGTTCCGCGCGGAAACCATACCCGCGGAACGTCGAATACTATGCCACGTCTCGTGAAGCGGTCTTTGCAGGGTACAGGCCCTGTAAACGCTGCCGTCCGATGGAAAGCAATGGGGCAACTCCAGATTGGCTGGAAGGCCTTCTTGCAAAAATCGACGGCGATCCTTCAGCCCGATATTCGGATGAGGTGCTCCGACGGAATGGGATTGAACCGGCGAGGGCACGCAGGTATTTTCAGAAAACATTCGGCATGACATTCCAGGCGTACTGCCGCGGCCGACGTCTGGGGAAAGCATTTCAGCAAATTCGTTCAGGAGATGATCTGGATGACGTCGCGCTCGGATACGGCTACAACTCGCACAGCGGTTTTCGAGATGCATTCTCCCGGACGTTTGGCAGTTCGCCCGGAAAAAGCCGGACAGGAGACTGTATTATCACCTCCTGGATTGAAAGCCCTCTTGGTGCCCTCATCGCTGCAGCAACGTCAGAGGGGATTTGTCTTTTAGAATATTCCGACAGGCGAATGCTCGATGCACAGGTCGCAACGCTTCGAAAGAATTTTCATTGTGCAATTATTCCCGGCGACAATCAGCATCTCGCACTATTAAAAAAAGAGCTCGAAGAATATTTCCACGGAAATCGAAAATCATTTACCGTTCCCCTCATCTCGCCGGGGACTCCTTTCCAGGAAAAAGTGTGGAAGGAATTGCGGCGTATTCCGTACGGGAAAACCGTCCCCTATGAAGAGATCGCCCGCCGGATTGGATCCTCTGAAGCCCAGCGTGCGGTCGGCCACGCCAATGGTCTGAATCGAATTGCCATCGTTATTCCCTGCCATCGTGTTGTGAATAAGAATGGAAAATTAGGCGGATACGGAGGCGGACTCTGGCGCAAACAAAAGCTGCTTCAGCTGGAACAGGGACAGAACCTGTTCTAAATTAAAGAGTTGAGAGATGAGCGGATGGAAATGAATGAGGACGGGCCTCGGGCTCCGATGTGTCACCTCTCATTCTTGCCGTCCTGTCAAGAAACGGTTATATTATTCCATCAGATATTCCATTGAAGAATTATTCTTGTCTGAGATGGTCATCTCGATTCAAATGCAGCGTGCTATGAGAATATACTAAACAGAAAGGACTTACGATGGGATTATTCGGGAAAGGGAAAATATTCGACTCCGTGCAAAAAGTGACCGGTGCGCATTCATATCGTATCCAGGGGAAAAGTATTGTCTGTCCGCATTGCGGGAGTGATCGGTTTGAGCAAGGGTCGGCGCTCCTGAATACCGCGGGAATGACATTTTTAAATCTCGATTGGGCAAACCGGCAAGCAACCATTTTGAATTGCACGGTCTGTTCACATGTCCAGTGGTTTCTTCGGCCGCCGGATATGTGCTGATGCCGGAGAAAAGGACAAAAACGAAAACGTAAGCAAAAAGGCTCAAGAGAATGGATTCCATGTGGAAAACGATGACCTGGCAGCAGTTTGGCGCTGCGATCGACATGCTGGAAAATGCCATTCTGGCATGTCCGGAACAATTATGGAGTGATCGTTCCCGGAAGCCGGAATTCTGGTATGTTGCATTCCATACACTTTTTTTCCTCGACTTATATTTGTCTGAATCGGAAAAAGGATTTTCTCCTCCCGCACCGTTCACACGGGATGAAATGGATGAACGCGGATTACTTCCTGATCGTGTGTATTCAAAAGAAGAATTGCGGACCTATCTTGTTTATGGACGTCATAAATGCCGAATCACCATATCCGGTATGATGGAGGAGGCCTTCACCCGGCGGTGTGGATTTGAATGGCTTGACCTGTCGGTCGCCGAGATGCTCTTATACAATATGCGCCACGTTCAGCATCACACCGCCCAATTAAACCTTCTCCTGAGACAACATATTGATTCGGCTCCACGCTGGGTGCGCAAAACGACATTACCGCTTGACGGCTAAACGAGGCGGCACCCGGGAACAGCGATTTATTCAAAATCCAACGAACTGAAAATACATCGATCTGGTTGTATAAACATAAGTCCAGAACCGGAATTTGTACATTTCTGATTTACCGCCAGAACAATATTTTTCCAGCCTCTGCGGAACATTCAATGCCTTCGCTCCGTATATAGGATTGATATTTTACCGGATGAAGAAGAGCGTCAGGAGCAATTTCGTTGCAGAGGCAATTTAGCAATACAGTACCC
>RPQN01000134.1 GCA_003819715.1 Ignavibacteriota bacterium
CAATGACCGAATATCCTTTGCTTTCTGCATAATCGCTTACTCCCTTGGAAATCGCAGTGTAAAAAGGATACGTCAGGTCTTTAATGATGAGTCCGACGCTTTTTTCCTGATTCGTATATTTTAAATTTCGAGCAATTCCTTTTGGCCGGTAATTTGATTCTTTCATAACCTCCAAGATGTGATCTCTCGTTGCCGGTCTGACAGTATTTCTTGCATTGATCACCGCGGAGACTGTCCCTTTGGAAACCCGGGCTCGTTTTGCAACATCTTCGATGGTAATTTTTTTCATTTTTCTGTTTCGCCTCCTATTATTCGTTCCCGCTTATTCATCGCTGTACATTGATAAATAAATTCACTTAACTCGTCGATTTGAGACTTGAGAAATGCAGATAAATTTATGATTTAATTTTAACAAAATCAATCTATTGAAACGGTTCAATCAAATGAAATATTTACCAAAATTCAAATCGATGTTCGAGACAATCGTTTTTGTTTTATTTATCACATAATGTATCACTATTATTGAACTTTCCTGATAAGTAAATAAGTTTTAGCCAAGAAATTGGCTTTATTCTCTAATCGTTTAGATTTGATTTGGATAGTACGTAGAAATAGATTTATTGATCGAAAGAAATGAACATTTCATCGTTGAATAGATATAATTCTATTGAAAATTCAAAACAATTCTCCTTGCTTTTTTATCATTACATTAGTAGTATTGAAACGGTTCAATATTTATTAAACCATTATCCCTCGCCTTTTAATTATTCTGGCAAGAATATGTAATAAAGGAATGGTTATGACAGGAAATGTAAGTTTCATTCTGATTGCTTCGATATTATCGTTTTCCGACGTAACGTACAGTCATCCCAAAGAATCCAGAGAAATTCGACCTCTAAAAACAGATACCGTTCAGTCGGTTCCGGCGTATCCAAACCTGTTCGCAGAATTACTGCAAAAAAACAACGAGGAGATTCAAAAGAAGATTCAGAAAGCCTATGACATGCTCTTTTATGGAGATAATGCAAAGGAACGGATTGTTTTCCCGTCAGGTTCTGATATGGCGTATGTCGAAGATATTCTGAATAAAGATGTCCGCACCGAGGGGATGTCTTACGGTATGATGATCGCGATCCAGTTGGACCATCAAAAAGAATTCAATCAATTATGGAAGTGGGCGAAAACATACATGCAGCACCGGCAGGGCCCGCGCAAAGGTTATTTTGCCTGGCATTGCAACACCGATGGTTCCATCATTGATTCCAATTCTGCTTCCGACGGTGAAGAATGGTTCGTGACGGCGCTGTTCTTTGCTTCTGCGCGGTGGGGAAACGGCAAGGGCATATTCGATTATGATTCGGAGGCGCAAAACATTTTACATGCCATGATGACGAAAATTGAAAATTCTGATACCCGGGACGTCGTCACGAATATGTTTCATAAGGAAAAAAAATTGGTGGTGTTTGTGCCGGCCGGTGAGGCGGATGATTTTACCGATCCTTCATATCACGTTCCGCATTTTTATGAGATTTGGGCCCGATACGCAAAGACCGAAAATCAATTTTGGAAAGATGCGGCGGTGGCGAGCCGAAAATTTTTAATGAATACCGTTCAACCGTCTACGGGATTGGCGCCGGATTATGCGCACTTTGATGGGACTCCCTTCAGCCCCTGGGGAGGCGGAAATGAACATTTTCAATTCGATGCGTGGCGCGTGGGCATGAATGTTGCCGTCGATTATATCTGGTGCGGAGGCGGGACCTGGCCGGAGGAACAATCCAATAGACTCCTGACATTCTTTTATCATCAGGGGATCAAAGCGTACGGCAACCGGTTTACCCTCGACGGCAAACAGCTCGGAAACGATCATAGTGCGGGATTAGTGGCGATGAATGCCGTCGCCGCACTTGCGTCCACTATCGATATCAGAAAAGAGTTTGTCCAGGAACTATGGGATCTGCCGGTTCCCCATGGCAATGCACGGTACTATGACGGAATGCTTTACATGCTTGCGATGCTGCAGGTCAGCGGCAACTTCAGAATGTATGCTCCTCCCATGTCCACCATGAAAGGATCCTTCCATGAATAATACCTCTGTTGTTTCACCTGCCCATTGCCGTTATGGTGCGAGATGGGGAAAGATGACAATGATGAGTCGGATCATGGGAAACCCTCGAGCGAACCGGATTCAAACAATGCTCGCCATGATCGTGATGCTGTTTTGCACACAAAACATATTAGCGGGGGACCTTGAATCTTATGTCTCCTCTAACGAGGGAAATGGAAAATTTACGCTCTCGGCTTCCGGCCATTCCGCGCCGCTTTGTGTGAGTTCACAGGATTACCCCGGTGTCATTCGTGTATTGAAACAACTTCAAACAGATATTGAAAAGGTCACCGCTGTTAAACCGGCGATGTCATTGGATGTAATTCCCAATATCAATGAGGTCGTGCTCGTTGGAACTTTAGGCAGAAGTCCACTGATCGATAAGCTGGTACGTGCTAAAAAACTCAACGTGAAACAGATTGCGGGGAAGTGGGAGGCATATCTTATACAGGTTATCGAAAAGCCGTTTCCTCATATCGATCGCGCATTAATAATCGCCGGAAGCGACAAACGGGGCACCATCTATGGCCTCTACGATTTATCCAAACAAATTGGAGTTTCTCCATGGTACTGGTGGGCAGATGTGCCCGTTGATCATAAAGAGTCGCTCTTCGTGAATCCCGGGCCGAACATCCAGGGATCGCCGTCTGTGAAATACCGCGGTCTCTTTCTTAATGATGAATATCCGGATCTGACAAATTGGGTCAACGAAAAATTTGGCACGGTGCCGCTCAGAGATAATCCGCCGACTCATGAAGGGATTGCCAATTACAACCATCAGTTCTATGAAAAAATATTCGAACTGATTCTGAGATTGAAGGGGAATTATCTTTGGCCGGCGATGTGGAATAACGCCTTTAATGAAGACGATCCGGAAAATCCCCGGCTTGCAGATGAATACGGAATCGTCATGGGCACGTCACATCAGGAACCGATGCTGAGAGCGCAGAAAGAGTGGGACCGTCGTTATCTGCGAACTTTGGGGTCCTGGAATTATGCCAGGCACCCTGACCTCCTTCAAAATTTCTGGAGGGAAGGGATCAGACGCAATAAGAATTATGAGAGCATCATCACGATCGGTTTGCGCGGGGCGGATGACACCCCCATGGCTCCCGGCGGACCGGAAGAAAATATGGCGTTGCTGGAAAAAATTGTAAATGTCCAGCGGAATATTCTTGCCGAAGAAATGAATCCCAAGGTGACTGCCATACCGCAGCTCTGGTGTCTGTATAAAGAAGTACAGGCGTTTTATAATGCCGGCATGCGCGTCCCCGATGACGTGACGCTCCTTTGGGCGGAGGACAATTGGGGCAATATCCGGCGGTTGCCGACGGCCGATGAACGAAAACGCAGCGGCGGAGCTGGAATCTATTACCATTTCGATTATCATGGCGGGCCCAGAAGTTATCAATGGATCAACTCTAATCCGATTGCCAAAATTTGGGATCAAATGTCCCTTGCCAAGCAATACGGAGCCGACAGGATTTGGATTGTGAACGTCGGACACTTCAAAGGGTATGAGCTCCCGCTTGAATATTTTATGGACCTTGCCTGGAACACCAACCAATGGACGAATGACAATACTATTGAATATACCCGCCGCTGGGCTGAGCGGGAATTTGGATCAGCCTCTGCCGCCGATATTGCCGACATCCTTTCGAAGTACACAAAATATAACGGACGGCGCAAACCCGAACTGCTCGGACCCGAGACCTACAGCTTGATCAACTACCGGGAAGCGGAAAATGTGGTGATGGATTATAATGCCATCAGTGCGAAAGCCGAAGAACTATTCAGCAAGATGCCTGAAGCGAAGCGTGATGCATATTATGAACTGGTGTTGTTCCCGACGAAGGCGAGTGCGATGGTGAACGAATTGTACCTTGCAGCAGGAAAAAATATTCTCTATGCGCGCCAGGGCCGTGCCAGCACCAACGATATGGCAAATAAAGTCCGTGACTTGTTTCAGAGAGACACCAGCCTCATGGGGTATTACAATCGAACATTTGCCGGCGGGAAATGGAATCACTTTATGGATCAGACCCACTTAGGATATACGAATTGGCAGGATCCACCGACGAATAGTTTACGCGCCATAAAACTCTCGGAGATTTCTCTCCGGGATACCGCCCTCATGGGTGTTGCGGTGGATGGCTCTGAAGAATGCTGGCCGGGTTCGGCGACCGGAGCGGTATTGCCTCCGTTCGATGTATTCAATCAGCAGCATCATTATGTCGACGTATTTAATAAGGGTACCAGAGCGTTTGAATATACTGTGGCGGTCAGCGACTCTTGGATCGTTCCGAGCGAATTCAAGGGAACGGTAAACAAGGATAATCGACTTTGGTTTACGATTGATTGGAATAAAATTCGGCATGGGATGAACACCGGTAAAATAAAAATCATCGGTACGAACAGCGAAGTCGAAGTGAACGTGAATGCTTTTAATCCAACGGAGATCTCACGCGATTCATTGCTTGGATTTGTCGAGGGAGAAGGAACCGTTTCAATTGAAGCGGAACACTATACGAAAAAAACAGATGCCGGTTCCAGACAATGGATGAAGATTGAAGATTATGGACATACACTTTCAGCAATGAGGGCGACGGCACCTGCGGATGCAAAAAGTGCCGTGCCGGGAAAAGATGCTCCCTGTTTGGAATATCAGATGTACTTATTTACATCGGACACGGTGGAAGTAAGGACGATTCACTCTCCGACGCTAAATTTTATGCCCAACCGCAGTCTTCAATTTGCTGTCTCGATGGATAATGAAGTACCGCAAATACTCACGCTCGTACCTGCTGGGTATAGTGCGCAGAATGGAAACAGGGACTGGGAGAAATCGGTGGTCAACAATGCCCGCTTGAGCCGCAGCACTCATACCATTGCGAAATCCGGTTATCATACATTGAAAATATGGATGGTTGATCCCGGTGTGGTGCTGCAAAAAATTGTGGTGAACACGGGCGGCGTGAAACCTTGCTCTCTAGGCCCGCCGGAAAGTTTTCATATCATTCCAAAACCGGAAAAAAGGAATAAATAACGGGGTGGCACATAGATGAATGTTCACCTCTCTGTGAATATGACAGGTGGAGTTTATTGAAAGAGGATGGAAACGCGGACTTCGAGGCGAAGTGAGTCCGAACACAACGGCCAATCATCGGATGGAGTACGGCGAATGAACGGAGGTTCTCAATTTCATGGATTGCATCAGGGAACTCATGGCGTATTTATTTCTAAAAAATGATATCTTCATTGAAGTCTCAAATAGGAAAGATGCTCTTAACGAAGTGCATAAAAATGGAATCAATGGCCTGGCCAGTGCGTCATTATCGTGCGATGGTCGCACATGTATTATCTTTTAATATATTATTTGCAGAATAAACGCTGTTCACGTGCAATATAACGATCATAAAATCTGTTAAGGAAAAAGCAATGAATGAATTGATTGAAAAGCTCGCTCTCTGTGTGGAACGGGGAAAAGTCAATAAATCTGCACCTTATCCGCCCGACCTGAGGAATCAGGAAGGCGCGGATGAATTAACTCAGCAGGCATTAGCTGCCGGTACCGGTCCCGACTTGATTCTGAAGGCATGCAATGACGGTATGGAACGAATCGGCGCAAAGTTTGGACGCAACGAAGTGTTTGTTCCGGAACTGTTGATGGCGGCAAAAGCAATGAATGCGGTGATGGCCCATCTGAAACCGTTCTTTCAGGCAGGAACGGTAAAAAAGAAGGGCACATTTGTTCTCGGGACGGTCGCCGGTGACTTGCATGATATCGGAAAGAATCTTGTCGGGATGGTCGTCGCCGGTAACGGATGGGAAGTGGTCGATATTGGCGTGGATGTGAAACCGGGTAAGTTCATCGAGAAAATAAAGGAACATCCCGGCTGTATCGTCGGATTAAGTGCACTGCTGACCACCACGATGGCTAGTATGGCGAAAACCGTTCAGGAAATTAAAACCCAGCTTCCCTCTTCTGTCATTCTTGTCGGGGGAGCTCCGCTTTCAGCTGATGCTGCAGCAAAAATGGGTGCGGATGCCTATGCACCGGATCCGCAGGGCGCCGTCATGTTTCTGAGCACATACGCAGCGTAGAATTATTTATTTTGGTTTTTTGCATGATTTATACTTTGAGAAATGCAGCAACGAGAACAACGATCAGGGATACCCATGAAATCACTTCTCTCTGAAATACAAAAAGGAAAACCGCTCATCTCTGACGGGGCATGGGGTACGTTTCTCCACGCGCGCGGCCTCCAGCCCGGTGAATGTCCCGAACTCTGGAATATCACGCATCGGGCGGATGTCTTTGCCATAGCCAAAAGTTATATCGATGCCGGCGCTGATATTATTCTTACGAATAGTTTTGGCGGCAGCCCGCTGAAACTCTCTCATTTCGGATTGTCGGAAAGAACCGCAGAGCTCAATGAAGCGGCAGCGGCAATCTCACGGGAAGCTGCGGGAGCGGATAAATTTGTTCTGGGATCGATGGGACCAAGCGGGATTATGTTAATGATGGGCGAAGTCTCCGGTCAGGAACTGTACGATGGTTTTTCCCTTCAAGCGGCTGCACTGAAGAAGGGCGGCGTCGATGCGATCTGTATCGAAACCATGTCCGATATTGAGGAGGCGAGTATTGCCGTTCAGGCGGCAAAAGAGTCCACCGGATTGGAAATTGCCTGTACCTTTACATTTGAGAAAACCATCAGCGGTGAATATCGGACCATGATGGGCGTCTCGCCCGCGGATATGGTGAATGCCATCAAAGATGCCGGAGCGTCTGTGATCGGAACAAATTGCGGCAACGGATTTGAACAGATGATCGGCATTGTCAAAGAAATTCGCAGCATCGATTCTCTGACGCCGATTCTTGTTCATGCCAACGCAGGCAAACCCGTGATCCGGGACGGCATAACGACGTACCCGGACACTCCTGAATTGATGGCATCAACTCTTCAATCACTCATTTCTTGCGGCGCAAATATCGTCGGCGGCTGCTGCGGCACCACGCCGGATCATATCCGGGCGCTGGCTGCAAGTTTAAAAAAAGGATAGGGAGAGAGGAGCATGAATTTGAAACAGCATCGGTTCAAACTGCTTGTTGGTTTGATGTTTCTCGTTGCGCTGGCGGCGTTCAGTCAGGTGCGACTGCCGAAACTCCTGAGCGATGGGATGGTGCTGCAGCGGAATACCGATATAAAAATATGGGGATGGGCGGCACCCAACGAGCAGGTGACGGTTCAATTTCTTAAATCGACTCATTATACTTCTGCAGATTCCAACGGAGAATGGAATGTTCTCCTCACACGGTTAGCGGCGGGTGGTCCCTATACGATGCAGATTATTGCCAGCAACACCATCACCATTTCGGATGTGATGGTGGGAGACGTCTGGCTTTGCTCGGGGCAGTCGAATATGGAATTGCCGATGCGAAGAGTGAGTCCGATCTATCAGCATGAAATCGCGAGTTCAGAAAATAATGCGATACGATATTTTGCGGTTCCTCAAAAATATAATTTTTGCATCCCGCAGACCGATCTGGAATTCGGGAGCTGGAAAAAAACAAATCCGGAGAATGTGCTCTCGTTCTCGGCCGTCGCTTATTTTTTCGCTCAGGAGTTATACGAGACGTATCATGTCCCAATCGGTTTGATCAATGCGAGCCTGGGCGGATCCCCGGCGGAATCATGGATCAGTGAAGATGCGCTTCAGAAATTTCCCCTCCTCAATGAGGAATTACAAAAGTTTAAAGACAGCTCGGCCATCCGTCAAATTGAAGAGAGTGACAATCAACGAATACATGCGTGGTATGATCTCTCAGGGAAAAAAGATGCCGGATATAAGGCTGGTTCAAAATCGTGGAAGGATCCGAAATTCAATTCGAGCAAATGGCCCGTTATGAAAATACCCGGTTATTGGCTATCGACCAAGCTGGGACCGGTGAACGGTGTCGTGTGGTTTAGAAAAGATATCCGCATCCCATCCTCATGGACGGGACAACCTGCAAAACTGAACCTCGGCAGAATTGTCGACGCGGATTCGGTGTTTGTCAATGGAGTGTGTGTCGGGTCAACCGGCTACCAGTATCCTCCAAGAAGATATGAAATTCCTGCCCGCATTTTAAAAAATGGAAAGAATTCACTTGTGGTGCGGGTCATTAGCAATATCGGCAATGGAGGATTTGTCCCGGACAAGCCGTATGAATTAATTGTGAAAGGGAAAACCAAAGATCTGAAGGGGGATTGGCGATACCAGCTCGGGGCTGAAATGGAGCCGCTGGCCGGCCAGACGTTTGTCCGGTGGAAACCGACGGGTTTGTATAATGCAATGATTCATCCGCTGTTGAACTACACGATCAAGGGAGCCGTGTGGTATCAGGGAGAATCAAATGCCGGCCGGCCGATCGAATACCGCGAATTGTTCCCCGCGCTGATCCGGAATTGGAGAGACAAATGGAATCAGGGTGATTTTCCATTCCTGTTTGTCCAATTGCCCAACTTCATGGAACCAACACTCCAGCCATCGGAAAGCAATTGGGCGCTGCTGCGTGAGGCACAGCTGAAATCACTCTCAAGTCCAAAAACCGGAATGGCGGTCGCTATCGACCTCGGAGAATGGAATGATATACATCCGTTGAATAAAAAAGATGTCGGCAGAAGGCTTGCACTTGCTGCAGAGAAAGTCGCTTATGACGACGCGAGAATTGTTTTTTCGGGGCCGATCTATGAATCTATGAAAATTAACGGGAACAATATAGAATTAACATTTTCAAATGTTGGAACCGGACTCGTGACCAAAGGAAAAGACGAGTTAAAGTATTTCTCAATTGCCGGAGCCGATAAGAAATTCATCTGGGCAAAGGCAAAATTGGGATTCAACAAAGTGGTGGTCTGGAACGATACCCTGATGAACCCGGTCGCAGTACGGTATGCGTGGGCCGATAACCCGGAAGGAGCAAATTTGTATAACAAGGAAGGATTGCCGGCGTCACCATTTAGAACAGATGAATGGTAAGCACGGAAGACCACAATCCAAATCAGTTTCATTCATCCGGCTTTCCGGATCATTGAAAATATTTTTTTAATCTCATAAATGGAGGATACGGATGTCGATCTTGGGATTGAAACAATAAGCAACAACCTGTCATCATGTTGATAAGCCGGAAAAATTCGACCGACCGCCCATATCAGGCGTACGCATCATAAATAATTTGATAACATATTCACTCCCGTCGATATCTGTCGTGACGCTGGAGAGGAATTAACCGTCATTAAGGAAAAACCTTATGAAAAATATTCATCGATCATCTTTCATTCTTCTTCTTTTTCTGTTCAGCCGGAATTGTAACGCTCAGTCCGTGGACACGCCGTATGAAGTTGCCACGTGGCAGGGATTTCGTTCGGCGGCAATAAGCTATACCTTCGACGACAATTGTCCCAACCAGCTTTCGATTGCCGTTCCCATGTTCAATGAGTTTGACTTCAAACTGACCTTATTTACAGTGACCAATCCAAGCTGGGCATGGCCGGCGAACTGGAACGGACTGCTGAATGCTGCCGCACAGGGGCATGAAATCGCAAGTCATACTGTGACGCATGCACATATTACCGGGATGCCTGATTCTGTCCAACTGAACGAATTTAAGTATGCGCAGGACGCGATTAATAGTCATATCCCGGGGTTGCAGTGTGTGACGATCGCCTATCCCTATTGTGAAACGGGCAATAATTCTATCGTCAGTCAATTCTATTTTGCCGCCCGCGGATGTTCGGGCGTTGTTGAAAGTAAAACACCCGCCAATTTCATGAATATCAGCTCTATCATCTGCGGCAATCAGGGATCGGTGAATACCGGCGCAAATTTTAAATCCAAAGCAGACAATGCCGCAAGTACCAAGGGATGGTGCGTGTACTTATTTCACGGGATAAACGGAACAGAACCAGGGGCGTACTCGCCAATTCCTGCAGATACGATAAGGGCAAGCCTTGTCTATTTAAAAGCGAACCAGGATAAATTCTGGGTGTCATCGTTCGGCAACGTCGCCCGCTATATCAAAGAACGCAACAGTGTCTCGGTAAAAGAACTCGCAAATTCGGATAGTATCATAACGGTTCGTATCACGGACACCCTGGATAATGCAGTTTTTCATTACCCGGTGACCCTCAGACGGCCGCTGCCGCAAAACTGGATTTCAGCTTCGGTGTCTCAAAACGGTAAATCCAGGCCTGCTCAAACGGTGACGGTCGGTTCTGTACACTATGTTATGTTTGATGCGGTTCCGGACAGTGGGGATATCACGTTGAAACGAAGTGATCTGACGAATGTGTCGCGTTCACTGAATGAACTCCCTGAAAATCCGCGTATGATGCAGAATTATCCGAATCCGTTTAATCCATCGACCACCATCACCTATTATCTTCATCACCCGGCCGATATCTCATTAAAGATGTACGATCTTTTCGGCCAGGAACTGGAGACCTTGACAAGCGGGTTTCAATCGGCCGGTCAACACGAGGTTTCCTGGCAGCCCAAAAGTCTGGCAAGCGGTATTTATTTCTATCGATTGCACGCCGGTTCGTTTACAGATACAAAAAAACTTATGCTGCTGAAATGAATGCTTCGCCTGCCGATCGGATGAAGGGAAGGGATTTTCGCCAAACAGCTGCAGGAGAGAATACCCTGAAAGTGGAAATTCCGCTTCAGGCGGTTCCCATCGACAAGAGGGAGATCGCTCTCGCCCTGGGATATTCGGACCGCAAACTTCCACCGCACTTTGAAGATTTAATCGATGAGGTGATTCGGCGATCTCCCGAATTCTGCGCTCTCCAGGCCGGTTATCGGGTACTGGACGTTGAAAAAACATTGGGGAGCCGGCAATATATCCAGGTCGGTGAGACGCAATTTCACACACGGCAGCTGGTGAGCGCTCAATTAAAAAATGCCGAGAAGATCGTTCTGTTCCTTTGCTCGATAGGTTCCGGAATGGAAGAATGGTCGCGAGAGAGTTCCGGGAACGGCGATCCGGCGTTGGGTTATTTTATCGACACGACTGCTTCGGTTATCGTGGAGTCGGCAGTGGATGTCCTGCATCGTTCTCTTGGCGATTTTTTTAAATTGCAGGGATTGAATATTACCAATCGATATAGTCCGGGGTATTGCGATTGGCCGGTGGATGAAC
>RPQN01000135.1 GCA_003819715.1 Ignavibacteriota bacterium
CATGCGTCTTCAGTCAATCTTTAAAACGAGGGAACGGCAAGTTTCATGACACAAAAGGGAGGTGATCATACATCTCCGAGCGCTCAATTCAAAATACAGAAGAAATGAAACGTGCGGATCAGGATAAAAGTATATATTATCTCGACCGTGTTCCTGCCGAATATAGACGGTCCCGGCTGCCCCTCGCATTGCGTCACTCTTGACAATACCAACGCTTTCTTCAGCCGGGAAATTGATTACTCTATTCCGATATTCAAGGACGGCTCGGACAATATTATTATCTTGCAGCCGCTCCGTTGGGAGAATACGGGAAATTCTCTACGTCGAACTATTATCCACCTTCATTTCCAATGATTTTACAATAACAATTATAATCACTCGTATTCATAGAACGTATACACAAGCTTCATTTTTTACAAAATTCTGCGGCTTGACTTACCAGCCAAAATTGAGTACTTTATAAAGCAGTTGGCCCCCTGAACACTCATGCTGAATCAGCCAATCTGCAGTAGTCCCAAATAAAGATTGTAGAGGGAATTGTTATGGCAAAGTCAAAATTCATGATGCACCAATGTGCATACTGCAGGCGTGAGACAAAGATGGAATTCGTAGGCGGTCAGCCGGCGGAGAATAACACTCCCGACGTGCCCGCCGATACCGTAAAAATGTGGTACCGGTGCTGCAAGTGCAAACACACTGCATTGTTGACTTTATCTGTTGCGAGCCAGACAAAGAAAAAAGCTCAGGCCGCTGCCCTGGTCCGTGAAGAATGCACTCCCTATTCAAAAGAAAAAACCTTCACGGTCGGCGAGCATATTTATCATTCAGACTTGGATGATATGGGAAGGGTTATCCGAAAAGATAAAATGTCGAATGGCATCCATTCGATCGTTGTCGCATTCGAAAAACTGGGCGAGCGGAAACTTCTGGAAAATATTGCAGTAGAAGTAGTTGAGAACGAAGCGGTTTAAAAAAAGTAATCTTGAGCGAAGGAGGTGATTTCTTGGTCGGCATTCTTATCGGTGAAAATGAACCCATTGACCGCGCATTACGGCGGTTCAAAAAGAAGTATGAACGATCGGGTATTCTTAAGGAAGTGAAAAAGCGCGCCTTCTTCACAAAACCTTCGGTCAAGAAACGTATGAAACAGGCAAAAGCGATCCGCCGGACCATACGTGCAGCGTCAGAAGAAATGTAGCCTTCTCGACATAAGATATACGGCAAATCCCGTTCAGCAGCAAGCTCAACGGGATTTTTCGTTTTTAATCCTTTTCTCTCGTATTGCCCGGTTTATTTTTTTCCGGGAGAAGCCGTTTCAGAACGCTGCGCCACAGCCATCAGCTGCTGGATCGTCTGGAAATCTGCGGACCGCTGTGCATGCATCACTTTCCACATCTTCCCGGCACGCTCCAGGACAAAGGTTGTCGGCAGGTACTCATCCATGAGGATTCCGTTCAGGGAGTACGTCTGGCGGAGAATAAAAAATGCGTACGCACCATCGCCGTAGACTTTCACATTCACGCCTTCCAACCGGTTGTCGTAATCCCTGATCCCCGGAAGCGCATGGCGCAGCCGTGATTTTGTGGAATCGATCGGCTCGGAGGTTCCCCAGTATGTGACATAGTACACATCTTTCCCGAAGTAATGATCCATTAAGCTGTCGGTGTTTAAGTAGGCGCCGTTGTACGCCCGTTTGAGTGCCTGATGAAATTCTGTGATCTCATTCTCAATCGCAACCGATTCGTCAGAACCGGTTGCATCGGATTTCTTGTTTTCCGTACTGCATGACAGGAGGATGAAGAGGACCAAGAGAGGAAGGAATTTCATCGCCGGCTCCATTTAGTTATGGTGAACGAATGAACAACGTGACTCAACTTTATTCCCGCTCCCGGGCACTGATGGGAAGAGTGACCAAGGAATACCACCTGCTGTTTATTCAGTGAAAATCCCGAAGCAATTTACGTCGACGCCTTGGTGCGGAATACAATTGTTCCACTCTTCAATCCTCATAAAAATCCCGCACCCACACATGGTGCCGAAGCTCGGCAATGAGTGATTCGCTTAACGTCCTTCCATCCGACAGTTTACAGTTTGCTTCAACATTGGCAATACTGCGCATCCCGGGAATCACCGTCGAAACGGCGGGATGATGCAGGCAAAACCGCAATGCAAGCTCCGCCAGTGTACCTGCTTCGCTCCCCAGAAGTTTTTTCAGTGCATCGGTATGCCCGGCAACCTGCTGTTTCCTGTCGCCCCGGAAATACCCGTTCCGGAAATCGCCTTTGGGGAAAATGGTTTTTGCAGTGATGTTCCCGGCGAGCCCGCCTTCATCCAGCGGCACGCGTACGATAATACCGATTTTATTTTTCAGGCAATAAGGATAGAGATTCTTCTCCGGCGACTGATCGTATATATTATAGATCACCTGGATCGTATCCACCAATCCGGTTGCAGCAGCCCGGAGCGCATTCTCCGGCTCATGATTATTCAGCGACAGGCCGAAGAACCTGATTTTTCCTTCATCCTTTAATTGGGCAACGGCATCCTGCCATTCGTGATCCGCCGCCCAGCCATCGTCCCACACATGGAACTGCTGAACATCGATGGTATCCAGCCCGAGATTTTTTAAGCTCTTTTCCGTGCAGGTGACAATATGATCGAAGGGAAAAGCATCCCGGAGAGCCGATCCTTTCTGCGCAGGCCATCGCATATTCTTCGGCGGGATTTTTGATGAAACAGAGAGCCGCCCCTTCTGTTCCCTGATCACTGTTCCGACCAGGTTCTCAGAATGCCCGTCGCCGTAGACCAGCGCCGTGTCTATAAAATTCAAGCCGAGATCGATTGTCCGATGCAGTGCGCGGAGCGAATCATCGTCTTTCGAGTCCTGCCACATCCCTCCGCCGATCCCCCACGCCCCGTATCCGATTTCGGAGACTTTTATTCCGGTTTTACCAAGATCCCTGTATTTCATTTTGCTCCCGAGATAGTCATTTTCCCTTGGTCAGTTTACTCCATGCATCCTCGAGGTCATCCTTCGAGTGTTTGGGAAAATATTTTGCATGAAGCTGTTTCAATTTCGTCATGGTCAGTGAATCCAGTTCTTCATCGTCGTGGTCCCGCTTCGCCATCATCTCATACGCCGCCCGCTCCTCCCGGCTCATTTTCCCGGCGGCCTGCTTCAGTCTCTGGACCATCTTGCGCTGTTCAACGGATGTCATGCCGTTCTCCCGCCGGTATTATTTGCCTGCCCATTTTTTCAGGAAAGCGAAAACTTTTTTCTTATCGTGCCCTTTCACAGGCGCGCCCTTCGGATTTTCCAGCTCGCCCGTATCCTGCGAGACCAGCAGTTTGCCGTTTTTATCCAGCACAAAGAAATGCGGGTATCCGGGCACTTTGGGATACTTCGATAAAATCTTTTCGTTTTTATTTTCCTTGCTCACGTTGATTTTCACTACCACGTAATGCTTCTCCAGAAAATCTGCCAGGTCCGTATTCTGTATGAACAAACTATCAAGCCGGTGGCACCAGATGCACCATTCTCCGCCGATATCCAGCAGTATCCGTTTGTTGGATTTTATTCCAAGATCTATCGCTTCGTGCAAGTCCTTTTTCGCATCCCGCGCGGGATCGAACTTCTGGTGCCCTTCTGTATTTTCAGAAACAAGCGTTTCTCCGGCGGTTGTTGGAGCAGCAATCATGAGAAGGGTCAGGAGGAGGAAGAATATTGTTTTCATAGAAAACCTTTAATTGAGAACATTTAAAAGATATTTGTCATGGTACAAAGTAAATCACCCATGACAGAAAATGATGATTCATTAACATCACTCGACCATCATTTGTTCCTTTTGATAATACCGACGGCACACCATAGTACATGTATCGCCGTTCATAACAGAGAAAAGATACTAAACCGGGAATCGACCTGCAAGCGTGAATGATGCTGATAGAAAAAGGCTGTAAGCAATTACATGAGATTGGAGAGAACCAAGTGAGCAAAAGAGGCCAGGAGACAGGAATAATCGTTTCAATTTACAGATATGTTATTTATTTATCCCAGCATAAAATCAACACCGAGTAAATGAAATAAAAGATGTATGAGAATAATAATAAGTGTGAATAAGATGAATAAGACGAACCGGTGTTCTCCATAAAGCCTTCCGAGGCGCGATGAAAGGAGATAGATAAACCATACCGTAAATAAGTCAAACTGGTTTATGAGCTCGTAGGTGAAACTTGACCGTTTCAATTCCCTGAACAACCATGCAAACCCGGGTTTATCGTCAAACGTCAGCAGGGAAAATTGTAAAATGAAGAACACAATCGATCCCAGGACCAAAATACTCCAGCTCGATGTCATGACGAGCCAGAATTCAGGAATGGTGTTCCATCGCCCGGAGTAGAGGGCGAATGCAAACCAGAAGAGCACCGCCGTAGAGAGAAAAGATATCAAACCTTTAAATGTCAGAGTCGTCGATATCGCTATCCGCATTCCTGGATGTTGAAGTATCTGTCTGTTTGCTTCTTCAGTATGCTCCAGAAACGCTGCCTGTTCATTATTGGTGATCCGTGATTTTGCATTTTCAAAGGATCGATCCATAAAATTTTGGTTGGACATGAGGAGAAATGAACAGAGGAAATTCACACACAAGAACAGGAGGAGCGGCATCCCATATGCCGAAGAAGTTGCAGCCGGCAGTACAGAAGATGGTCCACCGGTCCGAGACTGAACCGGAATGAAATACAGCTCCCACCAATCACCACGCATCTCGTTTGTTATGCCTGAGTCCAAGGGCGGTGATGATTAGAGGTCTCTTCTCTGAAATATCACAAGTGTTAGCCCCAGATAACAACAAGCATACAAGAACCAGGTATGTGGAAATGTCAGATTGGAGTGTTGAGAGAGGATGATATCCATAAACATCCTGTTGATCGTCGCCAGCGGGGGAAATAAATATGCGATGAATTTTAATACGGGTTGAGGAAGACTCATCCCTGCCGTGAAAAGATCGTTGCAATAATACATCATCAGGGATAACACCATGGTGACCGTGGCGTTTTCAAACACGAGGCCGAGCAACCCGCTCAACGATGCAAGCAGGAGGAAATTTACCGCCGGCGTGACGATCATCGGCATGAGAATCCATAAAAACAACAGCTTGGTTTTGAAAAACAGAACGGCCACCGTCAATACTGCGAACAGGAATTGCAGGAGAACGACAGAGGCAACAATGCCCGCGTACCGCGAGAGAACGATCTGGGTTCTTGAATGTTTTTTTGTCAACAGGATATTGAGCAATGGATCTTTAAACATTTCAGAGAAGGCCGCCGCGGTACCGATAATATAGAGGAACATAAATATCAACCAGCCTAACACGGAGAAATTGTTGATCATACTTCTGAAGGCAATCAGCCCCTCCGCTTCGAACGGTTCCATCCCAAACATGGAGACCGACAGTAAAACCTTATTATGATATTCGAACGAAAGGCCGAGTGCAATAAACAGCACTATTGCGGCCTGCAAAATCATGACAAATATCATGGCAGGCTGCGACAGGGTATTCCTGATCGTTTCTTTGAAATAGGCAATGGACATTACGGCTCCTTGATATATTGCAGGAACACATCTTCCAGCGTCGCACGGACCTGCTTCATCGAATAGGAATGAATATCATTCCTCCTTAAATATTCAAGCATGCCCTGCAATCCCTCGGTGGTCGTCACTTCACAGCAATACGCCCCCCCCGTCTGTCGACATTCCCACGGACCGGGCAGGGAAACCGGCTCGGGAAATTCAAACACATATTTTGAATCCAATGGTATTATTTCTGATAACGCCCCCCAGCGGATCAACTTTCCGTGATGCAAAATCGCAACCCGATGGGCGACATACTCGACTTCGGATAAAAGATGAGAGTTGATGATAATGGTAATGCCATCCTTTGCCAGATCTCCAAGGAGCGTGCGGATCATGACTTTGCCGAGCGGATCCAATCCGTCGGTCGGCTCATCGAGTATTAATATTTTGGGCTCGTGCAATATGGCCTGTGCAATCCCCAGACGGACCACCATCCCTTTTGAATAACTGCTGACTTTTTGCGAGGCGGCTTCTTTGAGATCGACCAATCCGAGACAGTAATTCATCCGTTCCTGTAACCGGGCTCCTGATAATCCGCTGGAAGATCCCAGGAATCGAAGGATCGCATTGCCGGTATAGTGGGGAGCGACACGGAATATTTCCGGCAAATAACCGATACAATTTCGCGATGCCGGATCCGTCACCGATTTTCCGGATACAGAGGCCATCCCGGATGTTGGTCTTACCAATCCCAGGAGTATTTTAATCAACGTGGTTTTACCCGCGCCATTTAATCCCAGAACTGCAACGATTTCTCCCTGCCGTATGTCCATGGAAACATCGTTCAGCGCCTGAACAGGCCTCTGATGAAATCCCGCCAAACGGTACGTCTTACTGAGATTTTTTATCTGAATCATATCCCGATCCTAGAATATCTATTCCATTAATATTAAAGCCGTTTTTATCTGTTCGTGAGAGAGCGGGAATGTGTTCATAAACCGAATATGAGAGTCTGAATCCAAAATGACAACCGCGCTCTTTCCGGTATACAGCTTTCCGAAAATTGTATCCGAGGCGATCACCAATGGAATGGTGATGTCGTTTATTTCTTTCCAATGGTTTAATCTCTGGGGAGCCAACCGGTTCATCAATTCATCTTCCCGCATGATCCCTACGGCGCGGTACCGGCCTTCGGGAGTCCTCTGTTCACGAAGCGACAACGCTAACGAGAGAAAACTATCAAAGCACGGGGGACATGAAAAGTCGTTGTAATCCAGCAAAAATAATATGTGTACTTTATTATTGACCGATGCATAATCCGGTAATTGTTGGTTCACAAATGCGACGGTTTCCGCAATATTGATATTACCGGCTGCAATCTGTCTTTTGGAAAGCGGCTGGACGATGGTATATTCCGCATAGAGCACCAATAATGCAACGATGACCATCAGAAATTTGCTCTGAAAAAGAACTTGGGATTTTGAAGAAATGAACATCCCATAAAATATCATAACGTCCAGGAGCAGAACGTCAAATACGAGCTCCTGATACGTTGACAAACCAATATCGAATATTCCAAAACAATGGCATGCGATTGTCTTATTTCCTGCTACTGCCATTGTCAATACAATGATAAATATCCCTACTAGAATGGAAAAGAGCGCAACGAATAATTTGATACGATATCTGAGCATGAGCGCAATGCCGCCGCCTATTTCGAATCCGGTTATGCACGCGCCCATGACAAATCCCACAGCAGATGAAAAGTGTGTGATTGATATGATGGTTTCAATAAATCCTTGAAAACTGATCAGCTTGCCAATTCCGGAAACCACAAAAAGAATCCCGAGAATAAAAGTAATTGCATTCATATTGATCTTAAGTCTCTGCATTTTTTTTATGTTCTCCAGCCTCTCTATTCTCCGTCTATTGAAGGATTTTATATTTAACGATCCGCTTCCGATTACCTTCTATACTCCAGAGATTTTGTAGGGCATCAATATAAATCCAATTCGATTCCCGAGGTAATTCTAATAAACCCGTGAGATCCCCATCCTTGTTAAGAATAAAAACATCCATCAGAGGTTTAAGAGAATAATCCTCCCCAACCATATAGACTTGGTTTAATGTATCGGATGCGATTTTAAAGAACAGCATTCCGTTGGGAACTAATAGATTTCGATTATTACGTTGCTGATTGGAATCGTGAAGCTTAATACGCCCTGATTTTTGGGGGAAGCCCGGAATTTGTTTCTGGCAATAGAACTTCCCCTGGATATCCCATTTCTCAAGTATGTTCTGACATGCATAGACTACAATAATAGTTCCGTCTTTTAAGATTGTAAAATTGAAGAGATTGTCAAACGGATCCCTTCTTATATTTTTCAAACGAATTCCTGCTATCACTTCGCCCTTCTTGTTTACTTTTACCAGCGACTCGGATTCATCTTCGACACCCATAGCTATCCATAAGTCATCGTTCTTGTCGTATGCCAGATTGATAATGGGGGCAGGGGCATAAAATTCATCGATATAGGTAAGATCGAATGAAAACATTTGCACCCGCGGTGACTGAAAATCGGCAACGGCAATGTTCTTCTTTCCTGCGGCGATGACATATGGTCCCGAAAATTTTGACGGCCCCCTCCCCTTCTTTCCGATTTCCCTTAACAATTTTCCGTTTGAATCAAATTGCTTTATTTTATAATCTAATTTATCGGTTACAATAAGTGATTTGTCTGCCAAGCAGGTAATTCCGTAGGCTCCATAAATTTGATTTTCACCAATAATATTCATTTCTCGAATTTTAATTGGTTGAATTATTGTCTCTGTTGTGGCGCTTGTGTCAGCTGATTCATCAGATGCACTCAATGAATATGGATAGTTCATCATGAAGAAGGCATAATATACTATGAGCCATTTTCGCATTGTCTTATTCCTCTAGAAAGATAGAATGGCTATGATAGAATTTTATCATAGCCAATCCCTTTACCGGAAACTAGCAGAGTGCCCAGCCAATTGAACAACCGGCATAGCATCCGTAACGACCTGGATTCATCCATGAATAGATATCTTCGCATGCGTTATTGCATCCGCCTAAATACCCATAGCATGATAGTTGTTTAGCATGCGCATTATCAAAAGGCGATGACACAAGCAACGACACGAAGATGAAAATGAACGCGAGTGTTTTTTTCATTTCGACCTCCCATTGTTTATTTGTGATTGATTATTCTTTATTCCTCATTGTGGCCCCTTGATCGCTGTAAATTTCCGGGAGTGTCCAGGGCCAATGTAACACCGCTCAGCCATCTACGTTGATCAAGCAATGAGTTTGGTAGTGATGCATTTTTATTATTTGGATAATTTCGTTGAATCTTGAAACTATGCATGACAAATAATAGTAAAATATTGAATGCCTGATATATTTTTCATCGATATGGAGAAACGAGTAGTAAGAAGGAAACGGTAATTAAAAGCGGGAGTACTCTACAAAATCCATTTATAAAACGCAATCACGCAAACGCGTGAATTTTTAAAAATCGATCTTCGTCTGGTCGCGCGGAACCGGCCGGCTTATTTTAATCTTACATAATTTGACGTTTCATAAGCGAAACCGCCGTCGGTAATGATCACTGCAATAGAGTCGACGATGACCGGTTTGGGATTGATAAATATCCGGCTGGGATAATTATCCTTTGGGTCCATGGTGACTTTGACATCAAAACGGGAAGTGTCGCGCTGTGCAATGACATCGAACAATCCTTTTATCGTTTTGTAACGAGTCCATTGTGATCGTTCTATATGATTATTATCTGATAGTGATAGAGCATCAGCGATGGTGTCGGCTCTCACGAAGAGTCTCACTGTTCCGGTGGGCGGACAGAAACAACTAATGGCCTGATCGATTGAATAATCGTAAATGTCTTTGCTGCTCTCTACGACGCACGATGTGGCGACAAATGCCGAGATGATTATGATGCATATATATTTCATACGATCTTCTTTGTGCCGCCCGACAGCCGGCGGCTTAATCATACAATACGCGGCTGCGTGTTACTGCCCGTTAAGAGTTATTCCCTTTCATGAGCTGCATCCCCCAGTGATAAGGCTCCAATATTTTACTGTTCCCGTCAAAATGTAAATCAAGGCCGTTGATGGAATCAAGAATAGTACCCTGATCGGGTCTCATATTGAGGTCCGGGCCGCGCGGCGTCTCAATATCTTTTCGCCAGTGGATTATTGCAGCAATACCTCCGGGTTGTAGTGTCCGGGAGGCCTCTTCAAGCAGAAGCCGTCTTTCATTGAAGTGCAGTATATTGAACAATAATATCATGCCTGCGCTCTTCGATTCCAACCCCGTTCCTATTTCGAGAACATCGCGAAGAGAGAACTGAACGTTGGTGAGCCCCGATTGTCGAACATGGTTCCGGGTGATCTCGATCATGGCAGGTTCGATGTCACATGTGAACACCTGATTATTCGTTTTCATTGCAACAGGAAGAGTGAACGTACCATATCCGCAGCCAATCTCGACAATCGGGCCGCTTATATTTTCTATATCAAGCCAGTTTATGATGCGGGGGATATCAAACAGACTATTCCAATAAATTTCTTCCGGCATTCCACTGTCTAACACTTTCATCATCTACTCCGATTCGGCTCCCGATTGATCGAGGCGGAGCCCCATAACTATAACACGCGCAGCGTATATCAATTTCTATACTTCAGATTGAAAAGAAATTATTAAGACTAAAACCTATGCTCTCCGTGCTTAAAGTACCAAAGCACTTCCCGGTTGGCAGGGCCGCCGGTTAATCGGCAGGAGCACTTATCTTTTTATTATATCGGTCAGTTATTATGCCAATGATCAATCCCCCTGCAATGCCAAATGATAATATTGGTATATATGCTTTCGTGATGATTGCATCCGGCAAACTGAGAAGTATACCAATAACAAGTCCTTTTTGCCAGCCGGCAAGTTTAATGCCGAGCAGTGGAATAATGAACCCAATTGCGAATCGATTGATAAATGCACTTACTATTGCAATACCCTTGTCAGGCAAATCCATAACCAACATCGGTAGGATATCGACAATACCGAATATCAGGCCTGCATAAATGGCAAATTTTGTCCTGCTCATTATTGACCCCTCTTTGCGTACATGCGTAACAGCAAGCGGCCTTAAAGTTTTCTGAGAATAAAAGTTTGTTTTTGACCTATCGCCGGATCTATGGTCACACTCTGCGTTGTTGTCGAATAGCCGGTCTTGCATAAAACAATCTGAAATGTCGATGATATTTGAACGGTGTCGATGGTCTGACCATTGGCGCTGGACCTTGAGATTGGAACTCCAAATCCCAACATGCCGTAGGGTAATTCAAATTCACCGCTGGAATTGGATTTGGTCAAAGGATCCGCCAAAACTAAAGAAGAATAATCGAGATTGAGTAATACCATTGTTTTTTCAACAAAGAATGTATCGACCTGTAATTGATAGACATAAAAGCCATTTGTCATTTTAGCTGAATTCAATGCAATAGAATGAGTCCCACTAGCGAGAGTGTCATTGATCAACGTTGCAACGGTATCACGCGTATACCATCTTAATACTTTCACCGTAACGTTCGACTTGACAGCAATCGTAAATACGATATCGGTCGATGGGCATATCCTGCCGGCCTTTGAG
>RPQN01000136.1 GCA_003819715.1 Ignavibacteriota bacterium
CCTGGGATGGTTGTGCGCCAGCCTCTGTGCCCTCTCGGTCGGTTTTTATTTCACGGCGCATTATTTTATTCTCGTCCTGCCGGTCGTCGCCATACTGTTTGGAATCGGAATTCGATATCTGTTCCATGTTTTTTCCTTTTCCTCCGCACGCTCGGTGCGCTATATCCCGCCTTCATTCGTCGTCTTTATCACCATTGCAGGCACGCTGTTTGCCCACCGGGATGTTCTTTTTCAATTTCCACTCCCTCAAGTAATGGAAACGGTCTATCACTTTAATCCCTTTCCCTATTCAATAGAGATCGCATCTCTGATTAAGAAAAACACCGTTCCAGAGGATCGGGTTGCAATTATAGGAAGCGAACCGCAGTTATTATTTTATGCGCAACGAAAATCCGCGACGGCGTTCATCTATATCTATTCCATTCTCGAAAATCAACCCCTTGCTGAACAATTCCGCCTTGAGATGATACGACAGGTCGAATCATCCTCCCCCAAATTGCTGGTCTACACCAATATTTATCCCTATTGGTATACCAAACCTCCAGGATGGATCGCACTGGACCGGTGGTTCTTTACCTATGCGCAATCTCAATATCACCCCATTGCGCGATTTGAATATCACAATATCAGGGATACGGTACTGATCACCGATCCGGCGCTCTTAGAGAAAAAGCCAACACATCTGTTTTGGATTTCGATTTATGAAAGAAATGGGGATGCACAGGATTCACACCCGCCGCAGGGCGACAATCCGGAACGGATCAAACGGCTTCGGGAGTGATGATGCGTCTGATTTTAAAAGCAGTTTATCTGAACCATCTCAAATGCATTATGCATTCCCAGCCGGTACGCCGTCCAGGCATCGGTACAGGCTTTCTCATGGTTATTGAGTTTTAGATAGAGAATCGCCCGATTGGCATAGACGAGCGCAAAAGTGGGATTAAGTTCTAACGCTTTCCCATAATCTTTCATAGCTTCGTCGTATTGAAGCAATTGGACATAGGCAACACCGCGATTGTCATATAATTCAGCCATCCGGGGACTGAGCGCAATTGCCTTATTTAAACACTCAATTGCATCCTGGTAACGCTTCATTCGGTGTTTCTCATCTGCTTCCAGAATATATTCCAATGTCCTGATAAAATCTGCCTGTCTCGTGTTGCCGGATTTCACGATTGCATCTTGAAAGAGTAGTGTGGTATTTTTCCATACCGCTAGACGTTCATAGGTGATGAATCCCAATAAAATCGCAATAACAACCACTCCGGAGATAATCGCATTCTTCCAAGGAATCAAATATCGCTCATACCGCTCCATGAGAATACAAGAGAGCTGACCGATGATAAAATAGATGCCGATGTACGCCAGGTAGGTGTATCGTTCAGAGACGATCGCCAGCCCCAAGACAATGATTTGGAGATTCAGCGATGCTCCAATAACAAAAAACGTCATTCCAAAAATATAATCACGCTGAATCATACCGCGGCGGAATCCGAGGGCGGCCAGAATAATGACAAGAAGCGGAGCGAGATAATAGATCGTCGGAAGCAGGCCCCCTGCTTTCAGCGGCAGCCAATGCAGTGCCGAGAGATTGATGGGCAGGAACACATGAATGAAATAATAACAGAGCGAGTAGGAAGCGAGAAAAATCCGGTCAAGACCGTTAAAACTTCCTTGAACAAGAATTTGAGCCCCGCTTCCCTGCGAATGAAGAGCAATGAAACCAAAGACCAACGACATGACGAAGAAAGGGAGTTTCTCGAGGATGGTGCGGCGCGTCCAGGTCCTTCGCCCGTAGAAATCAATTAAAAGCAATATCACGGGAAGAGTGACCGCAGTGGTCTTGGACAGCAGAGATAGCAGAAAGCACACCATCACCATCCAGTAATTTTTTACATTTCCACTTTGAATGAAACGAAGATAAAAAAACAATGCCCACAAATAGAAAAATGCATAAGCGACATCTTTACGCTCTGTAATCCATGCCACCGATTCGACATGCATGGGGTGAAGCCCGAATAAACATGCGGCAATGAGTGCCGTGGCGCGGCGCCGGGACAGGAGAAGAACGACAGCGAAAACAAGAACAACATTTGCCAGGTGAAACAGTACGTTGGTGGCATGGAACACCGCGGCGTTTAATCCAAAGAAGTGATATTCCATAGCAAACGAAAGAGTAACGAACGGGTGATACATACCGATATAATAAGAGGTGAAAATATTTTTCAGATGCGGGAGGGACAGCGATTGAATATCGCTGTTGACCGTAATGTGCTGGTTATCGTCCCAGTTCAATATCCCATTCTGAAGGGTCCTGGTATACACCAGCGCGGTAAACACTAAAACGATGATCAACGGAATATTGCGCTGCAGTCTTTTCATAGCCAAAATATAATCCTATCACCATATGAATATTGCGCTGTCAGTGCCGACTACACCAGTACTTTGAATAATACAAAATATTTTCTCATACAACATGCGTACGTCCTTCAATTTGGTAAGGTCATCGGAAAAAGAAAATTGAAATAATCACCGTACATAAACCGGATTCTCTCAAGCGTCCCTGGAAGAGCAATGGCATTTATGTGGTTATGTTTGTATCATTGTTCAAAGCTATGGACGAGCGAGAGCCGCCATAATCTTGAAAGACGAGTGCAGCAGAAGACAGATTTGCTCGTTGAAACAAACAGAATAATTGAGTTTTCAATGATGATGACAAAATGAAAAGCCAGGAACGTTCGCATTTCATTTACTGGATGCTGATAGGAGGCATCATTGCATTTGTCGCAATAGTCCGAATTCGTCTGCTTTCTGTGCCTTTTGAGCGCGATGAGGGTGAATTTGCTTATATCGGACAGTTACTTCTTCAAGGGATCCCGCCGTATCAGGATGCTTTTACGATGAAGCTCCCCGGTACCAGCATGCTCTATGCGTTCTTTATGCTCCTGTTTGGCGAAACGGTGAAGGCGGTTCACGTCGGATTGCTCATCGTGAATATCATTTCAATTATTTTATTGTTCCTTCTCACAAAAAAATGGTTGAGCCCGGGTGCCGGCATTATCGCCTCTGCTTCATTCGCTCTATCGACTCTCACGATTCAACTCTTTGGATTTGCCGCACATGCAACGCATTTTGTCGCGCTCTTTTCCCTTGGCGGATTATTGACGTTGCTCCTATCGCTTGAACAACGAAAGACCCGTTTATTTTTTCTCTCCGGAATTCTCTTCAGCGGCGCGTTTTTAATGAAACAACCCGGCGTGTGCTTTTTCATTCTCGGACTTACTTACCTCGTGTACTCCTGGCGAACCGGAATTCTCCATCGGAGAGATCTGGTCCGCTTTGCCTTATTTCTGCTTGCCGGATTCATTGTCCCGCTCATCGCCCTGTTGTTCATAATTCTTTGGGGCGGTACGTTCCAAAAATTTTGGTTCTGGACCGTGCAGTACTCATTCCAATACGGTACGTATGTTTCGGTCGGAACCATGGCGAATAATTTATTCTACATGCTGGGAATACTCTGGCATGCACTTCCCGTCATCAGCCTGCTGACGGGAATAGGATTTCTTCTTGTGGTATCACGCAGGTTTCCTCATCCGCAGACCGTCATGATCCTCCTCCTGGGAGGATTCTCATTTCTTGCCATGGTCCCCGGTGGATACTTTAGAAACCATTATTTTATTCTCGTTCTTCCCTTTTGCTCCATTCTCTTCGGTTCCGTATACGACTATGCACAACAGGCTCTCGCACGATTTGCCGGGTGGAACTATCTGCCGGCCATATTCTTTGCGGCGGTTCTCTTCGAATATGGTTATGAGAATAGGTCTTATTATTTCACCGAATCCCCTCTCATGATATCGCATCGATCTTATGAAGAAAATTTTTTTACCGAATCCCCCGTCATAGGCAAATTCCTTGCGGACCATACCTCGAGCAATGACCGGATTGCAATCCTGGGATCTGAGCCGCAGGTGTATTTCTATGCGCATCGGCGGGCTGCTTCGGGCCATATTTATATGTATGGAATGATGGAAGAACAGCCGTATGCCAGAACGATGCAGGAAGATTTTATTGCGGATATTGAACGAGTCCGCCCGAAGTATATCGTGTTTTATGGAATTTACTTTTCCTGGATCATCAGAAAGAATTCCGACCCTTATGTGTTCACATGGAAAGACCAGTACACTCAACAGCATTACCATCTCGTCGGATTGGCGGATCTCATCGACCCGCTTCATGTGCAATACGTTTGGGGGCCTGAAGCATCTCAGTACAGGCTTCAATCACAAAATGCGATTTTCATATTTGAGAATAACGATCACCAGCGTTAATTTTTTGCCAAAAGTCGTTTTACGTAAATCGGTCGACGAGTCACCGGGGATTGAGAATCTCCAGAATTATCTTCTTCACGGTGCAACGAACTCTCTCCCTCCTCAAACTCCAGGTGCGTCCCTCGTCATTTGAATTTCTCTCCGGTGAATCACATTTTCACCTTTATTCCTGCTCCATGAACCACCAACCTGCAGTTTTCGATGACAAATTTTATCGTCCAACGAACTCTCAGACGTGTCATCGTAAAGGAACTCTCCCGGCGCCTTGTCGTCTAAAAAAATGAACCAACAGTTCAGACCATTTCCATGAAAGGAACAACTGCCATGAAAACAATTTTACGATTGATCGGCGCCGCAACCTTGCTGATGCTGCTGATCACCGGCACGATGGTCGCTGCAAGCGGCAAACCGTCGGCGGAGATGCAAAAAAAAGAGAAAATAAAATCCTCGGGATGGATTGGAATTATGATCCAGGATGTCAACGAAAAAATATCAAAAAAAGAGAAGCTCGATTCGGAAGAGGGAGCGTTCGTGCAAGAAGTGGTTGACGACAGTCCTGCCGATTCCGCCGGCCTGCAGGAGGGTGATGTGATCGTCCTCTTCAACGGGAAAAAGGTAGTTGATGCAGATGATCTCATGAAACTCGTGGGTCGAACACCGCCAGGAACAAAAGTTGACCTCGTCGCAATACGCGATGGACTGAAGAAGACTATTCCTCTCACGGTCGGCAGGAAAAAAACGGCAAGGCATCACGGGTTTGGTGAAATCCCGAACATTCCTGATATCAATGTCGTTTTTGGGAATCATGTGCTCGGACTGCAGCTTCTGACACTCCATGAACAGCTGGGGGAATATTTCGACGCGCCGAATAATGAGGGCGTCCTGGTCGAAGAAGTGAACCCCGAAAGCCCTGCGGAGAAGGCGGGATTTAAAGCCGGTGATATTATTACCCGGGTTGGGAAAAGAAACGTCGATGCGGTGGAAAAAGTCAGAAAAGAATTACGCCGTTATGATGAAGGCGATAAAGTCGATTTTGAAATTTTACGGAAAGGGATAAAGAAAACTCTCAGCGTAGAAATGGATGAGGATCAGGATGCCCGGCAGCAATTCTTCTTCCGGAAACCGCATATGCGCAAGTTCCGAACGAATCCATTTGATGATGCGAATATGCAATTCGAAGGCCGCGATTTCCCGTCTCCAGCCGGAGCGCAACGGATTTTCATGAAGACCATTAAAGTCCATCAGGGAATACCCTGCGAGGCTCAAACCCAGGAACAGGACTGCGCTCCTTCATGCACCGAACCTGAACTTTTTTGATTCCTCAAGAATTTATGATTGAATAATGATCCGGTAGGTGACACGGCCTGCCGGATTTTTATTGTCGGTCACTTGCCTTGCTCCAAATTGAGTCAGCAGCTATCATTTATCCGGGCTTGCGAACATTGATTGAAATTTGATTTTTCTCTTGAAGTCACCGGTGAGAGGGGCTCTGTCTCCTGTTTCTCTATCTTGCATATTGCTCGTTTTTCAGTTACTTTAATTTCATTACGTACAACGGAAACCGGCAAAATTACCAATGGCAAAGCGGACCACAAAACAATCCGGCACGACCGATACCCCCTCACTTTCCATCGTTGTTCCCCTGCTCAACGAGGAAGAATCTCTGCGCGAGTTATACGGTCTCATCAGCGAAACGATGCGGCAAATGAAAAAACCCTTTGAAGTCATCTTTGTCGATGACGGCAGTACTGACCGGTCGTATGAGGTGATCACCGCGCTTCACAAAGAACATCCCCGGAATGTAAAAGCAATTCGTTTTCGAAGAAATTTCGGAAAATCAGCAGCACTGACCGCAGGTTTTAAAGACGCTCAGGGTGAATACATTATCACCATGGATGCGGATCTGCAGGACGACCCCAATGAAATTCCATCCCTCATTGAAGCGCTCGGTGAATCCTTCGATTTGGTGTCCGGATGGAAAAAGAAAAGGCACGATTCCATCGTTTTTACATTACCATCGAAAATCGCCAATTCCATCTCCAGCAAAATGACAGGGCTGCGGATCCATGATTTAAACTGCGGGTTGAAGGCGTACCGAAAAATTGTCGCAAAAGAAATGAAGCTCTATGGCGACCTGTACCGGTATATCCCCATCCTGGCTCATCAGGCAGGATTTCGGGTCGGAGAGAAAATTGTTCAGCATCATCCGCGAAAATTCGGGCGTTCAAAATATACCATAGGAAAATTTTACCGCGGGTTTCTTGATTTACTCACGATCCTCTTCACGGCAAGATATATCCAGCGACCGCTTCATCTGTTTGGCGTTTGGGGGATTGTCTCGTTGATGATCGGTGCAGCGCTCGATGGATATCTTTCCATCGAGTGGTTTCTGGGTTTAACATCGATCAGCAATCGTCCACTCTTCCTGGTCGGATTTCTCTTTATCATCATCGGCGTTCAATTCATTTCTCTTGGGTTGTTAGGCGAAATGATTTCGCGGAACGAGCGAAACGAAGAGACCTACAGTATCCGTGAAAGTTTGAAGTAAGAATCCGTGCCAGACCGATACACTTACTCCGGTTTTCCTCCCTTGCTGTGTTGCTGGTTCACGCCAGCGGGAAGGACGGAATGATCAACATCGAGCAGCATCAAATCGAAATTCTGCGGAACAAACATGCCTGGGAGACCAAACCGCTGCTCCGCTCGATCTATGAAGCATTTTATCGTCAGATTGCCGGACTGATGAATCCTGATGTAAAAGGAAAAATTGTCGAGCTCGGATCAGGAGTTGGAAATTTGAAATCTGCAATTCCCCACGCAATCTGTACCGATCTTTTTCCCAATCCATGGCTTGATGCCGTGTGCAGTGCCTATGCGATGCCGTTCGAAAACGGGTCCGTGTCGCACCTGGTCCTGTTTGATGTCTTCCATCACCTGGAGCGGCCCAATGCTTTTTTCAAGGAAGCAAAACGCGTCTTGATCCATGACGGCCGGATAATCATTTTTGAACCATACATCAGCGCATCATCAAGGGCGGTCTACGGGCTGCTGCATCATGAGCCGGTGGCATGGAACGCACGCATCGATTTTTCGGAGAGCGCACCGCCGGACGACCGCTATTACGCCGCGCAGGGAAATGCGACACGCCTGTTCTTCCGGCGCGGAAAGGAACAATGGCCGGAAGGCTGGAAGGTGTTTCACCGGCAGCCGTTCGTTTGTTTCAGTTATCTGCTCTCCGGCGGGTACAGCAAACCGGCGATGTATCCCGGAAGAATGCTGCCGATGGTGCAAACAATCGATTCATTTCTTTCACGCTGGCCGTCGTTATTCGCCGCACGTTGTTTGATAGGATTGACACCGGAATGAAACAAAACACCGATACGCTGCCGTTACTGACCAGCTACTTCGACTCGATCGCCGATCGGTGGGACCGCTGGCAGGATCGGAACCATTATTATCATCAGAATGTCAAAGAACTGCTTCAGTTTCTTATTCCCCGGCAGTCCTCGGTCCTGGAACTGGGGTGCGCCACCGGAGATTTATTGAATGCGGTGGAGCCGGCGACCGGCGTCGGAGTGGATATCAGCACTGAAATGATCCGCTGCGCACAGAAGAAATATCCCCACCTCACATTTCAGTCGATGAATGCCGAACAATTATCGCTTCACCAGAAGTTTGAGTATGTGGTGATGTCGGATCTCGTGGGCCATTTGCATGATATTCAGCAGGCACTGGAAAAAACACACGCGGTGATGAATCCGCGTTCGCGTCTCATCATTACCTATTATAATTTTATCTGGGAGCCGATCCTGCTGCTGGCCGAAAAACTGCGGTTGAAGACCCCGCAGCCGCATCAGAACTGGGTCAATACGCACGATCTCCAGAACCTGCTCGACCTGGCTAATTTTGAAATCATCAGAAGCGGGTACCGGATGCTGCTGCCCAAGAACATCCCGATTCTCTCATGGTTCTTCAATAAATATCTCTCGCAGCTCCCGTTCCTGCGAAAATTCTGCATCGTCCGATTCATCGTCGCACGGCCGCGGGTTCAGGAGCTGCATCCTGAACGATTTTCCGTCTCCATCGTCATCCCGGCGCGAAACGAACGCGGAAATATTGAACCCGCCGTGCAGCGGATTCCCAACATGGGCAAGAAAATCGAAATTATTTTTGTTGAAGGCGGATCGAACGACGGGACCCTTGATGAAATCAAACGTGTTGCGAAGGCGTATAAAAAGAAACGGGCAATCAGGCACTGCGTACAAAGCGGTACCGGGAAGGCGAATGCGGTGCGCGAAGGGTTCGCACGTGCGACCGGCGACATCCTGATGATTCTCGATGCCGACCTGACGGTCGCGCCGGAGGACCTTCCAAAATTTTATTATGCCCTTGCCGCAAACCGCGGCGAGTTTGTGAACGGAAGCCGGCTGGTCTATCCCATGGAAAAACAGGCCATGCGCTTTCTCAACCTCCTGGGAAATAAATTCTTCAGTATGATGTTCACCTATTTACTCGATCAGAAATTTAAAGACACGCTCTGCGGAACAAAAGTGATCTTCAGAGCGCACTACGAAAAACTTGCGGCGAACCGGTCCTACTTCGGGGAATTTGATCCGTTCGGGGATTTTGACCTGATTTTCGGCGCTGCAAAACAGAATTTAAAAATTGTCGAAATGCCGATCCGGTATGCGGAACGGACCTACGGCGAAACAAATATCCAGCGATGGCGGCATGGGTTGCTGCTCCTCAAGATGGTCGGCGTCGCAGCGCGGCGTCTGAAATTTGTCTGAACGAAACCCCGATTATGTCAAAACACCAACCCTCGAAAAATATTCCGGAGCAGCAGAAGACAACGCGGTCGTCATACGACCGTCTGAACCGCTGGTTTGAAAAAAATGAAACCCGATGGCTCCTGATGGTGCTTGCACTCGGATTGATCGCCGGGATCCTGTCATTCGATATCAAACCCAGCGTCGATGGCGACGATACGTCGTATGTCCTTTCCGCCATGAGAATAGTTCATACCGGACAACTCCCGGTGGGTTTCCGGACACCGGGCTACCCGATTGTCCTGGCGTTGTTTGTATGGTTGTTCGGGACGAACCTCATCATCTTAAAAGCGACATCCCTCCTTTCGTTCCTCGGCATTCTCGTCTCATTATTTTATGTTTTCCGGAAGAGGTTACAGCCGATCGTGCTCTCTTCCTTGATGCTGCTGGTGGCAATCAATCCCCTGATGTTAAAATATTCTCACCAGACGTTCAGCGAAATTCTCTTCACCCTGGTTCTCATCTGGACTGTTCATTTTTTACTTCTCGCGGGCGAAAAAGAATCTCTCCGGTTCGCGCTCATCGCAGCGGTGATGACGATGGCATCGTTCTATATCCGTATTGCAGGCGCAACCATTGCCGGCGTGGCAGTACTGTTCTTTGCGTACCGGAAGGAATGGAAGCAGCTTGGCATCTATGTCCTGTTTTGCGCTGCACTGTACAGCCCGATGAAAATTTACGAATGGTCGTCGGGCTCGGCTGCATTCGGACAGGCGTCGGTTCTCATGTTGAAAAATCCCTATAATACCTCCGAAGGGATGGAAACACTGAGCGGATTTTTCGACCGGTTCATAAACAATATTTTTAATCACGCGAATTATCAAATTCCCACCGCTCTCGGACTGCCGATGTCCCCCGAGCTCGGCTTCGCGAACGGACAGCTGTTTCCCAGTGCACCTGCCTTCTTCGGGGTACTCCTCTCGGTCATCGTCATCATCGGATGTGTTGTTCCGGTCATGAGGAAACCGAAATCGATGCAGTCATGGATCGGTTTTTTTGTACTGACCTATATCGCATTTATTTCAGTGGCCCTGCAAAATATTTATGCAACGCCGCGCATGCTCCTTCCTATCATCCCGTTCTTGATTCTCGGGCTGTTCGAGGGATTCCGTGTCTTGGGAAACCGCTGGGCAAGAATGAAAGAGACAGGGGCTGTCTCGCTACACGCGAAGAGGCTCGTCGTCATTGCAGCGCTCGGATTAACTGCCGCCAACCTCTTCGGGACAAAAGAATCCATAGACGAGAATTATCCCGTTCTCAAAGCAAATCTCAGCGGGAATACGTTTGCCGGGTTCACCGAGGATTGGACAAATTACCTGCGTGCATCGCTCTGGATAAAATCACAGCTCCCGATTCAATCGACGGGGATCGTTTGCAGGAAACCGGAATTGTTCCTTCTCACGGCAGGGAATTACAATGTCTACGGGACGTACAAAATTGATCAGACGGATCCGGATACGATTATCGCGCACTGGAAATCACTCAAGATGACTCATCTTCTTTACGATAACTTTCAATGGTCATCCACCTTGCGCCGATATGTCCAGCCCGTCGCTCAAAAATATCCTCAACTGTTTGAAATGATTCACCAGGAGGGATCGGCGTATCCCTGTTATGTTTTTTCTCTCAACTACAGTGTGCTCCCGGGCGCCGCAGGGTCACGTAAGGATTTCCGCTGATGAAGATCGTTCTCATCGGGCCGGCGTATCCCATCCGAGGAGGCAATGCGCTTTTCGTTGCGCATCTCTATGAGTCCCTGTCGGCCATAAACGATGTACAGGTCATCTCTTTTTCACGGTTGTACCCTGGATTTTTGTTCCCCGGGGTCCGGCAGACGGACGTCAGCACGGTTGCTTTAAAAAAACATCCTGCAGAGCATATCATCGATTGTTTAAATCCGTTCACATGGTGGAAAGCGGCGCGGCTCGCCGCCTCCATGAATCCCGATATGCTCGTCTTTACATGGTGGAATCCGTTTTTCGGTTTTATCGTAAGAACGATTGCGACGGTTTTTAAACGGCGTGTCCAAAAACCGGTGGTGATTATTGCCGAGAATGTCGTCTCCCACGAAGGAAGATGGATC
>RPQN01000137.1 GCA_003819715.1 Ignavibacteriota bacterium
CATGCGAACAGAATTTTATTTCCGAATTACCATCCGCAATAGCACTAATGAGCAGTGCTCTATGCGAAATGGATTTATCACCGGGAATCTGAAGAGTCCCCCGTAATCCGTTTATTTGTGGAATTGCAAGATTCATAAAAGAAATCCTCACACCATGAGTTCATTGATGTGAGGATATGTACTCCGATCCGTGTCAGGAATTAACGGCGTGAATGCCGGTCGTCTCTTCCTCCTCGATGATCTGTTTTTTTCCGTTCCCGGGAACGCTTCATTTCTTCACTCGCATTTTCTCCTCCCGGAAGCAGTGCTTTATGGCTGAGGCTCATTTTTCCATCAGCATCGATGTGCATGAGTTTCACTTCCAGCATGTCTCCTACTTTGATAAAATCGTCCACTTTTTCTACCCGCTGCACATCGAGCTGGGAGACGTGGACCAGTCCTTCTTTCCCCGGAAGAATTTCAACAAACGCGCCAAAGTCCGTAATTTTTTTAACGGTTGCTTTGTAGACTTTGTCAATTTCCGGCACTTCGGCAAGGCCGCGAATATAAAGCATCGCCTTATCGGCAGATTCTTTTTCCACCGCGGCGACCGTGACGGTTCCATCGTCTTCAACATTGATTTCTGCGCCGCTGTCTTTCACGAGCTGGCGTATATTCTTTCCGCCGGGTCCGATCAATGCGCCAATCATGTCGACGGGTATTTTTATTGTCTGGAGCCGAGGCGCATACTGCGATAATTCCGGACGTGCAGCGGGAAGGCAATTCGCCATAATTCCCAAAATATGCAGACGTCCTGCATTCGCCTGTGCAAGCGCTTTCTCAAGGATATCAAATGAGATCCCTTTTATTTTGATATCCATCTGGAATGCAGTGATTCCTTCGGAAGTTCCTGCAACCTTGAAATCCATATCACCCAGATGGTCTTCATTCCCGAGAATATCGCTGAGGATGGCCACCTTTTCCGATTCCTTCACCAATCCCATCGCAATACCTGCAACCGCACGGCTCATAGGCACGCCGGCATCGAAGAGCGCCAGTGTACCGGCACACACGGTTGCCATGGACGAAGACCCATTCGATTCCAGTATATCTGATACGACACGTACGGTATATGGGAAATTTGCTTCAACCGGAATAAGCCGTTTCAGTGAACGTTCAGCAAGATTTCCATGTCCAATTTCCCTGCGTCCGGTAGAGCCGAGCCTGCCGACCTCTCCAACAGAAAACGGCGGAAAATTATAATGGAGCATGAACCGTTTTGTTGTCTCCGGCAGTAATCCCTCCAGCACCTGCTCATCCATTTTTGTTCCGAGCGTTGCAGAAGTGAGACTTTGGGTTTCTCCGCGGGTAAACAACGCAGACCCATGGGTGCGCGGCAAAATACCTACTTCGCATGTGATGGGGCGTATATCGGTTAATCCACGGCCATCGAGACGCTTCCCCTCTTTCAAAATCGTTGATCGCATGGCTTCGCGTTCGATGTCATGGAGCAACTCCTCGATGAGGAGTTCTTTTTCAGGATATTTCTCTTCGAGGGATTTTACGACATCGCTGTATACTTTGTGTGTTGCTTCAGACCGCTCTTCTTTCGCCATCACGGTACGGCTCAATTGAATCAATGCGGCTTCTGCAAGAGTCCTGACATCATTCTTCAAGCCCTCGGGCATTTCAGGGACCACAATTTCCCGTTTCTTCTTGTTGATTTCTTTTGCCAGTTCCAATTGGATTGCACATAACGACTTGATGGCATCATGGCCGATGCGAAGAGCTTCCAGTAAATCATTTTCAGAAGATTCGTTCGATTCACCTTCCACCATAACGATCGAATCAGTTGTCCCTGCAACGGTAATATCCAGATCACTCGATTCAAGTTCTTTGAATGTCGGATTGACGACATAGGTCCCATTGATGCGGCCCACCCGTACCTCGGCAATCGGTCCGTCAAAAGGAATATCAGAGATCATCAACGCAGCCGAGGATGCGCAAGCGCCGAGGACATCGCCGTCGTGTTCCATATCCGAAGAGTAGACCGTGACGAGCACTTGTGTTTCATTTTTGTACGTCTTAGGGAACATGGGCCGAATAGGCCGGTCAATCAGGCGTGACGATAATATTTCTTTTTCTGTCGGCCGCCCTTCGCGTTTAAAAAACCCGCCAGGGATTTTTCCCGCGGCTGCTGTTTTTTCCCGATATTCAACCTGGAGGGGGAAAAAATCCTGTCCCTCTTTTGCTTCGTAGGAGCTCACCACGGTTGCCAGAACCATGGTATCTCCATACTTCACCATCACCGCACCGTGAGCCTGTTTGGCAAACCGACCGGTTTCCAGGGTGAACGTTTTTCCGTTGAGTTGTATTTCCTTTGTGACCATCATGATTCCCTGCGTCTTTCTTCTAAAGATCCTCGTACAAAAATGACCAGCGTGTCGATCGCGCTGATTTACTTACGGATATCAAGTTCTTGAATAATTTTCCGATATCTCGTGATGTCTTTTTTCATTAAATAATCCAACAACCGGCGGCGTTTGCCGACCAATTTGAGAAGTCCCAACCGGGCATGATGATCCTTTTTAAAAGTATCAAGATGCGGAGACAAACTGTTAAGGTTTGCCGTAATAAGGGCAATCTGCACTTCAGGAGTTCCTGTATCTGAAGAATTTTTGCCGTATTTCTTGATTAATTCTTTTTTTTGCTCTGTTGTAATTGGCATTTTAGCTCCTTGTAAATTTAATCGTGCAACACCTGTTTTATACTATTTTTATATTCATCCTGCAACATCATGCTGACTTCCCTGTCTTTATGCATCTGCTGAATAAGTTCTTCAGGGGTATTGAATTTGAGTTCGTCCCTCAGCCGCCGCAACAGGCCGATCTGAATTTCAAACCCATAAATATCAGCATTAAAATCTAAGATATTTACTTCAATCGTACGCGTGCCGGTCGAGTGAAACGTCGGACGTACACCGATACTGGCCATGCCGTAAAAATGATCTTTCCCAATATCCACGGTAACAAAATAAATGCCATTCCTCGGAACGAGCTTTTTCTGCGAATCCAGTTCAATATTCGCCGTCGGATATCCGAGAGCCCGACCTCGCCGATCGCCTGGAACAACCGTTCCCCGCAATGCATACGGCCGGCCCAACAACTCAGCTGCCGTTTCCACGTTCCCTTCATTTAATTCAGTTCGTAACATCGAACTATTCACCGGGATGCCGTTATGAGTGAATGGTTCAACGTTTTCAACCTCAAACGCGAACTCTCTTCCCAGCTGCAACAGGGATGCGATAGTCCCTTCGCGATTTTTTCCCCAATGATGATCATATCCTTCGACCACCATGCTCATCCCAATACCATTGATGAGGTACGTGAGATAGAATTCGCGAAAACTCTGGTTTGCAAAAGTTTTATCAAACGTCAACATCACAAACCAATCGACACCGAGGTGCTCGCATAATTCCTGTCGTTCCCTCAACGTCGTCAGAAGCTGAACGGCCGAACCCGCCGGGGCAACGACCTCCCGCGGATGAGGATCGAATGTGAGGACAACGCTCCGCCCGTTCCTTTTTCTCGCCTGTGCAACTACTTCTTTAATAATTTTTTGATGGGCAAGATGAACACCATCAAATGTCCCCACCGTAATAACAGAATTCTTATTATGCGGAATCTCTTTAATTTGCCGAGCCAGAATCATGGGAGCTCTTATTTAATAACGAGATTGAATTCCGCCAATCGATCAATTGATCCATGGTCATCGCTTCTGTGATCCGGTGTTCGCCGATACGGGTTCGTCTCAATGCAGTTAACGTTGCTCCGCAGCCAAGGCGCATTCCCCATTCATCAATCAATGACCGAATATACGTCCCCTTTGAGCAGACGATACAAAAATCGACAAACTGACCGCGAACCGACTCGATCGCAAAGCATGAAACATCAATCTCTCGCTCAACCCGTTCAACCGTCTTCCCTTTTCGGGCGTACTTGTACAGCGGTTTTCCGCCATATTTTACTGCTGAATACATCGGCGGCAACTGAAGCTGTTTGCCGATAAAACCGTGCGCCGCTTCATGGATCTGCATCTCCGAAACGGAAGAAGAATCTCTCCATTCGTGCGCCTCAGTTTCCGTGTCGAAACTTGGTGTCCGTTCGCCTATTTTACAGGTGCCGGTATATTCTTTTTCCAAGCCGACAAACTGTTCGATCGATTTCGTTTTTTTTCCCGTACAGACAATCAGGAGCCCTGTTGCATGGGGGTCTAATGTTCCCGCGCGTCCCACTTTTCGCACATCAAACAGGGCCCGTACTTTTTTTACCACATCAAACGACGTCCAGTGCAGGGGTTTGTCAAGAAACAGCACTTCCCCTTCAACTGAAAAGTCGTGAAACAAGACTTGTTCATCATTCATGGTTCAGCCGGACTGTTCTCTTCCTCTTTCCGGGAATCGTTCTCATGAATTTTATGAAAGATATTTTCAAGCTTCATTGCCCGGTCCAGAGTTTCGTCCAGATAAAAAATGAGTTCCGGTGTAAACCGCAACCGCACGGCATGACCGAGCATCGAACGGATCATCGCCTTCTGCGATTCCAGCTTGGCGAAATTAATTTTTTTCTTCTCCTTTTCGCCGAAGATACTGACATAGACTTTGGCAACCTTCAGATCGGGACTCATGACGACTTCCGTCACGGTTAATAATCCGAAATCATTCATACTGAAATTGCGCTGGAATAACTTGCTCAATTCCTCTTTAATGAGAGACCCAACTTTTTCCGATCGGACAGACACGGTTCTTCCCTTTATTCCAATTTACGTTTCGTCTCGACGGTTTTATACGCTTCAATAATATCGCTGTTCTTGATATCGTTGAAATTTTCAAGACTTATTCCGCATTCAAATCCCTGTTCTACTTCCTTCACATCGTCTTTGAACCGCTTGAGAGATGCGATAGTTCCGTCGAACACTTCAATCCCATCACGCACCAACCGCACATGGTTGTTCCGCATGATTTTACCATCCCGGACATAACAGCCGGCAATCGTTCCAATTTTCGATATTTTAAAGACATCCCGAACTTCCACAGTGGCTGTTACTTCTTCAGTGACCGTCGGTGCAAGCAGACCTTCCAGCGCTTTCCGGACATCATTAATCGCATCATAGATGATATTATAAATTCTAATATCGACATCTTCGTGCTGCGCGAGCTGACGCGCTTTGAGATTCGGACGGACATGGAACCCAATAATCACAGCGCTGGACGCCATGGCGAGCAGGACATCCGATTCAGAAATTCCGCCGACCCCTTTATAGATCACCTGAACTTTGACCTCCTCGGTCGAAAGTTTCATTAATGAATCCGACAGGGCTTCTGCCGAGCCGTCGACGTCTGCTTTGACAATCACGGGCAGGTCCCGAACCTGGCCTTCTTTGATCTGCTGTGAAATATCGTCCAGGGTCACACGTCTGTTTTGGCGGAAATCCTGTTCCCGTTTTAACTGCTGGCGTGTCAGGCTTATTTCACGAGCCTGATGTTCGTCTTCAATGCCTATGAGATCGTCACCGGCCTGCGGAATTCCATCAAAGCCGACGACTTGAACCGGCTGGGAAGGTTTGGCGGATTCGACGCGCTGGCCCCGCTCATTGAACATTGCGCGTACACGTCCGCTCCAGACTCCACAGACAAATGAATCTCCGATACGCAGCGTTCCTTTTTGTACTAAAATTGTCGCAATGATCCCTTTGCCTTTGTCCAGCTCCGCTTCGACAAGCGTCCCGCGCGCTTCTCTGTTGGGATTGGCCCGAAGATTCAACATTTCTGCTTCCAGGAGAATTTTCTCGAGCAATAAATTTACATTCGTGCCTTTCTTTGCAGAAAGTTCAACGACTTGATGCTTTCCGCCGTATTCTTCGACGAGCAGTCCCCGTTCCGCCAATTGCTGTTTGATCCGTTCCGGATTTGATTCCGGTTTATCAATTTTATTAATCGCCACAATAATCGGAACATTGGCTGCCTGGGCATGGCTGATGGCTTCCACTGTTTGCGGCATCACGCTATCATCCGCAGCAACGACCAGGACAACGATATCCGTTACCTGTGCACCTCGTGCCCGCATTGCGGTGAATGCTTCATGGCCCGGTGTATCAAGAAAGGTAATCTGTTTATGGTCACCAACGGTCACTTCATATGCGCCGATATGTTGTGTTATTCCGCCCGCTTCCCCCGCAACGACATTTTCATTCCGGATATGATCGAGCAACGATGTTTTCCCATGGTCCACATGCCCCATAATGGTAACGACTGGCGCCCGCGGAAGAAGTGTTTCTTCATCGTCATCAATGTCTGAGAGGGCTTCCGAAGAAAATTCCTCTTCAAAATCGACCTGAAATCCAAATTCGTCCGAAACCAGGGTAATGGTATCCTTGTCCAAACGCTGATTGATCGACACCATGATTCCAAGACCCATCACTTTTTGTATCACTTCGGCAACGGTCACATGCATCAGATTCGCCAGCTCACCAACCGTCGCATATTCTGTGACTTTGATGCGCATTTTATCATATTCAATCTGGTCGAGTTTTTTCTGTTCTTCCTCTTCGCGTTTTTCTTTTTTCTTGCGCCGGATCGCCGCACGTGCAATCGCCAATTCATCGCCTGAATCCGCAAGGGTTTCGCGAATTGCTTTTGCTACTTCATCTTCATTGACTTCAGCACGCCGCACTCGTTTCCGTTTCCTGGATTTCGATTCTTCCTCATCCTCCGACTTGCCCGGTGCCGATTTTGTTTTCTTGATTTCCTCGCGGACTTTTTTCTTCTTCTTTTTCCTTTTTTCTTCAATATCCGGTTTCTGGGCGGCACGGGCAGGAGTGAGATCAATCTTTCCTTTAATCGTCAATCCCCTCTGGCTGCGGGCAACTGCTGCTTCTAATGGCGTTTGTACCTGTTTTTTCGGCCGTCCGGCAGGCTTTTCTTTACCCGGGACTTCGCCTTTTTGTTTTTCCGGTGCTGCTTTTGATTCAACCACCGAAACCGGGAGTTGTTCAGACTTTTCCTGAAGAACGATTTTTTCAACTTCGGGGAGTGGGACTTCCGTCACTTGAACGACTACCGGTATTTCAGCGGCCGGCGTTGGAGTTTCCTCCTCTTCTTTCACGGGCTGCTCTTCCAGGGCCGTTTGTACTTCTTCCTTCTTAGAGACGATCTCCTCTTTTTCTGCAGGTTTCTTTTCTCCCTTTTCCGCAACCTCCGTTTTTTCCGGCGATTCTTTTTTTCGTGTAGAACGAAATTCCTGGATCTTCCGCTGGTGTCTTTCTGCAACTTCCTTGTCTTTTTTGAAATGCCCCATAATCACAGGCATCATTTCCTCGGACACCGAGGACATATGGGACTTCACATCGAAGCCCTTCTTTTTAAGAAAGTCAATGATCGTTTCGCTAGAAAGATTTAACTCTTTTGCGAGGTTGAAGATCTTCATTTTTTTTAAACCTTGTTCAGACATTCTGATCTTCTTTCGTTACACACGAAATGAGTGTTGTGCAATCCTACTGCTTTGTCTCTTCTGTCTTCGTTTCTTCTGACTCTTCGTGCGTTTTTACGTCCGCCGAAATTTCATTTTTTTCACTTTTCTCTTCTTTTTCTGCCCCGTCGATCTCTGCCAGTAACGCATCGGTCTCTTCGTCCACTTCAATTTCCGCTTCTTCAAAGCCCTTCTTCAGCATGGTCAGAATCTCATCAACTTTTTCCGGTTCGATGCCCAGCGTGTTGACCAATTCTTCTTTCGATGTCTGGATGATATCGCGCACCGATTTAAAGTTCTCATCGAAGAATTTATGATACAGGACATCTCCAAGTTCTTCGCGGAATTCCGAAAGATCCATATCGTATTCTTCTTCTTCTTCTCCGCCTTCTTTCTGAACGTTCAGTTCGTATCCTGTCAGTTTTGACGCAAGACGCACATTCTGTCCGCCTTTCCCGATGGCAAGAGAGACCTGATCATTGGCAACATTGATGACCGCTTTTTTGTTTTCCTTATCCATCTGGATCTCTTTCAGCTTTGCCGGGGCGAGCGCGCGCTGAATAAACACCAGAGGATCCTCCGAGTAATTAATGACATCGATATTCTCGTTGTTTAATTCCCGGACGATGGCATGTATTCGCACCCCCTTCATTCCAACGCACGCACCGACGGCATCAATTCGTTCGTCGTGAGAGAGAACTGCCACCTTGGCCCGGTCACCCGGTTCACGCGCGATTCTTTTAATTTCAATGATTCCGTCATAGACTTCAGGAATTTCAATTTCGAAAAGACGCATAAGAAATGCCGGGTCGGTTCGCGAAATGACCACCGTGGGATTCCCCGCTCCTTTACGGACTTCTTTCACAATCGCGCGGATCGTATCGCCTTTTTTGTACCGTTCCTTATAAATTTGTTCATTCCGCGGCAGGAGCAATTCGTTCTTATTGTGCATGACAAGAATTTCACCCTTGCCTTTACGAATCTGATAAATTTCGCCGACGACTATTTCCCCGATGGAATTCGTGTACTCGTTGAATATCGCTTCACGTTCAATTTCTTTAATTCGTTGATTTAAATTTTGTTTCGCACTGATCACGAGCCTTCGGCCAAAATCTACCAGGGGGACAATTTCGACAAATTCCTCTCCTGCGGCGAGGTTATCCCCTGATTTTTTCTGCGCATCAGCGACGGAAATCTGCGTCGATGGATCCTCAACGACCTCGACGACTTCTTTTTCCAGATAAATTTCAATGTCGCCCTTATCCATATTCACCACGACATCATATTTGACATTGGGTCCGTACTTTTTCTTTACCATCATTCCAAAGATATCTTCGACAATACCGATCAGGATATCTTTGTCGATGCCTTTTTCTCTCGCCATCTGAGCGAAAGATTCTACAATCTCGTGGTTCATCTTACCTCCATGCGACAGAGCGCCCTGATATTGATTACCAGGGAAGCTCTTCCGTTGATTCAATAATCTCGTGAAATGGTATTTTTAATCGTTCTTCCTTGCTCGTGATGAAATTGAGAGTTTCCCCTTCAATTCCGTCAAGTTGTGCGGTCATTTCGGCCGGCGCATCACCTTTTCGAAACCGGACGCGAAATGTTCTTCCAACATTTTTATTGTATTGTCTCAGCAGCCTCAACGGCTTCGTTATATCTGGAGAAGATACTTCCAGGATATACGAGTCCTGGATCATATTCTCCTTCTCGAGCGCTTCGCCGATTTTCCTGTTCAGGTCCGTGCATTGGCCTATGGTGATCCCTGAGTCGGTGTCCACGTAGAGCTGCAGTACTTTCCTCTGCTCACTCCGGCCAATATGGACATCGACGATAAACGCGCCGATCGGACCGAGAAAAGGGGCTGCTATTTCCTCAATTTTTTGCCTTAAATCCATGAACTCAGGATTCCAAAAAAAATAGCCCGTCTACCTCGGGCTATCTACATCTACTAAATACAATATACGCAACCACTTCTGAAGAAGCAAGAAAATTTCCTTCTCCCTCAAATCGCCATCCAAAATAATCAAAAATTGGTGATCATGACGTGTTTCTTGTAAAAATTCTCTATAAGAGTTGCTGCTTCGACCGGATCGTCGGTCACATAGAACATATCAAGATCATCGGGAGAGATCATTTTTTCCTGCAGCACCGTTGTCTTGATCCAATCCACCAGTCCCTTCCAATACTCTGAACCCATCAGGATAATCGGGAATTTTTTTGTCTTTTTTGTCTGAACCAGCGTAATCGCTTCAAAGAATTCATCAAAAGTGCCAAATCCGCCCGGCATGACGATAAACCCATGGGCATATTTTACAAACATGACCTTCCTAACAAAAAAGTGCCGAAACGTAATCAATCTTCCCCGGTCAATATATTTATTTGCCGATTCCTCTGTTGCAAGCAATTCAATCGCTACGCCGACCGAATCTCCTTTTTGTTCCTGGGCCCCTTTGTTTGCCGCCTCCATAATGCCCGGGCCGCCTCCGGTCAGAACGTTAAATCCATGTTTCACAAGTTCCTGCGCGACCTGGACAGCCAGTTGATAGTACCGGGAATCCGGCTTCAGCCTGGCAGAACCGAAGATGGAAACAAGATTTTTTTGTTTTGCCATCAATGTAAATCCTTCGATGAATTCTGACATCACACGAAAAATTCGCCAGACATCATCCTGCGCTGCAAGCAATCCCCGGAGCAACAAGTCTTGCCGAACATCGTACTCGCTTCGTGATTCCTGGTTCATCATAGTGTTCTCCATAGATGCTCCTGTTAGTGAACGAGAAGTGATTTTATGATTGCGGATGCCTTTTTCATCTGTTCCAGACTCACATCAAGGTGCGTCACGGCACGGAGCATAGATTGCCCCATTTCCGAAATCAGTACTCCCTGCGCCTTGAGACGGGAGATCAGTTCTTCCGCCTTCTCCGGTTTTCCGTCGAGGGAAAAAATAATAATATTCGTCTGCACGGAATTCATATCCAGCTGAATTCCAGGAATGGTACTCAATTCTTTTGCGAACCAAGCTGCCTTTTCATGATCCTCTTTCAGGCGGGGAATGTTGCGATCCAGGGCAAATAATGCACCTGCAGCGAGAATACCAATTTGACGCATTCCTCCGCCAAATATTTTTCGGTATTTGCGCGCCCGCTCGATTGTCTCGCGTGATCCTGTCAGCGCAGAACCAACGGGAGCTCCCAGTCCTTTTGAAAAACAAACGGAGACCGTGTCAAAATATTGTGCATATTCCCTGGGAGAAATGCCTGTCGCCACGGAGGCATTCCAAAGCCGGGCGCCATCGAGATGAAATGCAAGGTTCCTGTTTCGAACCAGATCCTTAATTCTTTTAATCTCTTCGAGCGGATAAATTGTCCCGCCCGCCTTGTTATGCGTATTTTCAAGACAGACAAGAGCGGTTTTCGGATTGTAATAGACCGATGAACGGATCGATGGAGCGATCTGTTCGGCGGTGAGAATTCCGCGCTTCCCTTTGATGGTCGCACATTGAACATGAGAAAGAAACGCTGCCCCCGCCGTTTCAAAATTAAAGATATGCGAATCGCTTTCGACAATCACTTCATCGCCCGGCTGCGTATGTACTTTCAGCGCCAGTTGATTTGCCATTACTCCGGACGGCACAA
>RPQN01000138.1 GCA_003819715.1 Ignavibacteriota bacterium
CGCCGGTTTACTGTTGTTTGGATCGCAAGACCGGCAACGATGGTCGAGTCCCTCACCGCCGGCCTCGCCGCATGGATTTTCATTCTTTCGATTGCCGGGTGGTTCGGCGGAATTGTGCTGACCGCGATCAGTTTTTTTAAAACACACGAAACCATCGATATCTGGTCGGTGATTCTTTCAGCGATTCTGACCGGGTATGGAGCTGATTTTGTTCTCCGGTCCAGATCTGATTTTAGCGTTGATGATACGCGGGATTACATAAAGGAAGCGATTCAATTCCGCCGTTCGGCACAGAGCCGGATGGATTTGGTTGCTTTGATCAAGCAAAGAAAAAAACAGAGAACCCCACCTGGTGCCGGGAGGGATCATGAAGCGCTCCAGCGGGCGCGTTTACAGACGACCTTGAGCAAGGAAAAGGAGGTTGACGCACAACTCGCATTGCTGCGCGAAGGAAACGCGATCGATATGATTGATGTCTGGCGCGAACAGATCAAGAACCATTCACCCCATCCCTTCTGTGAAAAAGTCGAAGAGGCGCGAATTGAACCGAATCGAAAACGGTTTTCTCTCATTATAGATTTCCCTGAATTCAATGAGTCCCAATTTAAAGACGAAACGGCCGTATTGCGATTCAACCGTCAGGTGTATGATTTTTTACAAGCCACGAACTCCCTGTCGTGGCTCAAAATTTATTCTCCGTTTTACGAGAGTTATTTCCTGTTATTCAGGGCGGTGCGTGTGACAAATGAAAACAAGGAATTGTTTTATCCCTTTATGAAGGCAGGAATACCTGTTTCTGAATTACGCAAGTTGGAGGGTTTCTATTTCAATCCAAGGAAGCTGTCAGAAATTGCAGCGATAGCCTTCAATTATGGTGCGCCCGTATGAGTGATACTCCGGAAATAAAAGCGAAGAATGACCGGCAGTCATTCTCATTTGAGTGGTATCATCGGGAAGAAATCCAAGTGCTGGTGATTCTCGTCGGATTGATCGTTTTCTTTGCCCGATCCTTATGGGTCCTCGGAACCCTGGCCGCCCTGGTCATTTGCGTCCTGATCGCACTCTACGTCATACGCATGCTTGAAATTTACCTGAAGAAACAGGTATGGTGCCCGCGCATTGTTCAGCGCTATCATAATCTCAAAACAGCGCTTCACGGGCATTCGGTGGAACGGTCCCGCATTGCTATGGCGCTTCTTGCGGCTTGGGTGGTCGGCGTTTTATTTTTACACCGGATTCATCTCGCGCAGCTCAATCCCGCCGACAGGACACCGACCGATATCTACTGGATCCTTTTTCTTGGATGGTACTGCATCGTCTGTACTATTACTGCAATGTATTTGATATGGTTGTGGAATACGTGGAGCCAAAACGAATCGAAACACGTGCCGTTTCTTGATGGATTGGTCGCCAGCCTGTTTTTCTATCGAGGATTGTCCAGGAAGAACCGCATTGTGACATTCGTTGCGGCGTTCTGGCTGGGAGGAATACCATCATACGTCGCCATTCGCCTGACTCCCGAAACACCGTATGGTTATTGGATCGCCGGCGGTTTGATTATACCTCTCATCGGCCTTTTTCTAGGAGGGGCGTATTATACGATGCAGCATTTGGAAAAACCTTCTGAAAATTAGATCTCTCCACCCTGATTCATGGGCTTGATAAATCAAGCCCCTACGTATCCATTCATCCACTCATCTGCTCATTGGCTCATTGGCTTATCTGACTCCCATTGCAATCTTTACGAGGTTTGATTAAATTCCTGCCGTATCTCGAATCTTGAATGAACAAGCGTTCATGAACGTTCACATGATTTTCCAACCGGAGCGGAATGATGAAACCAGGAACCATATTCTCTTTGATCGTCACCGGAATGATTGCGTTCGTATTGACTTCGTGTGTACCGGGAGGAGGCGAATTCCACAACAATAGCCCGGCCGGATTTTTATTCGGTATCTGGCATGGCTGGATCGCGCCGATCTCTCTGTTGATCAGTTTCTTTAATCCCTCTGTCAGAATTTATGAAATACAGAATACCGGGTTTTGGTACGATTTCGGTTTTTACATTGCCATCATAAGCGGCTTTGGCGGAATATCATTGACACGTAAGAAAATGAAATCAACGCATGGGAATTAACTGGAACGAATGAATATGATAAGCTGTTGCTTTCGACATCTCGTGATTCAACAAGGACGATAAGGAGAGAGGAATGATGAAACAGAAAAATGAATCCGGAAATCGAGAGCGCAAGTTGTCAAGGAGAGGTTTTGTCAAATCGAGCTTCCTGGGAAGCTTTGCTGCAGCCGCACTCCCGTCCCTCATGCACTCCGGAAAAGCCGCCTCAGACAGCGGGATTTTTGCGGACATCAGCCCGTTTGAACTGGAAGAAATAACGATCGCCGAACTGGTGAACGGGATGGCATCGGGGAACTATACCTCCCGGTCGATTCTGGAAAAATATTTAGCACGGATCGAAGACATTGACCGGCATGGACCCGCACTGCGTTCGGTGATCGAGCTGAATCCGGACGCACGGTCGATAGCGGATGCTCTTGATCGCGAGCGAAAAGAAAAAGGGGTGCGCGGTCCGCTTCATGGAATCCCCGTCCTTATAAAAGATAATATTGATACCGCAGACCGGATGGCAACGACGGCCGGCTCCCTGGCTCTTGTCGGTTCAAAGCCGCCGGCAGATTCATTTCTAGTTCAGCAATTGCGCAGGTCAGGAGCGCTGATACTGGGAAAAACAAACCTGAGCGAATGGGCGAACATTCGGTCAAGCCGTTCCACGAGCGGATGGAGCGGCAGGGGCGGATTGACAAAAAATCCGTACGCATTGGACCGGAACACTTCAGGTTCCAGCTCGGGCTCCGCAGCATCGGTCTCTGCAAACCTTTGTGCGGCCGCGGTGGGCACGGAGACGGACGGTTCTATTGTCAGTCCGTCCTCGATCAATGGGATTGTCGGCATCAAACCGACCGTCGGGCTCATCAGCCGGACGGGAGTGATCCCGATATCCCATACGCAGGATACACCGGGACCGATGGCACGCACGGTACGCGATGCCGCAATTCTTCTCGGCGCACTGGCGGGGTTCGATGAAGAAGATAAGGCGACCCGCGACAGCCGCGGCAAATCCTTCGCCGACTATACACCATACCTCAATCCCAAAGGATTGGAAGGATCGAGAATTGGTGTCGTACGGAAATACTTTGGATTTCATCCCGGCGTCGACAGGGTGATCAACGATGCGTTGAACATTCTCCGGCAGCAGGGAGCCACTTTGATTGATCCGGCGGATATACCCACCATTGGAAAATTTGACGAAGCTGAATTGAACGTTCTCTTGTATGAACTGAAGGCGGACCTCAATGCGTACTTTGCCCGGCTTGGCGCGGATGCACCTGTTCATACGTTGAAGGAGCTTATCGACTATAATGAACGGCATGCGCAGTCCGAGATGCCGTATTTTGGCCAGGAATTATTCCTAAAAGCAGAAGCAAAGGGTCCTCTGTCGAGCAAAGAATATATCGATGCGTTAAAGCAATGCCGCCGGCTGTCGCGCAAAGAGGGGATCGACGCAACAATGAAAAAATTTAAATTGGATGCATTGGTTGCTCCCACCGACAGTCCGGCATGGCTTACGGACCTGGTCGATAGCGATCATTTTCTGGGCGGGAGTTCGACCATGGCGGCAGTAGCCGGGTATCCCAGTATTACGGTCCCGGCCGGTTTTGTGTTTGGATTGCCGGTGGGAATCTCGTTCTTTGGCCGCGCGTGGAGCGAACCGATACTTTTGAAGTTCGCCTATGCGTTCGAACAGGCATCCCGTGCGCGGAAACGTCCCGAATTTTTACCGACGGCAGAAGTCTGAATACTGAATTGCATGAGAAGAACAATGCCTGGATGAGGAATTTTCCTCCAAATTGACGCGCGCATCGTATGCTCCAAAAAATTAAAGAATATCTTGGGCTTCAAAAAAATACCGCAGCACTCCTGCTGATGGTGATCCTTGTCGGGATCGGGGAGCGTATCGCAGAAAGATTTTTGCCGCTCTATTTGCTCGCCCTCGGCGGAGGGATTGTATCGATCGGAATATTTTCCGGCGCGAACAATCTCACGAATGCGCTCTACTCATTTTTTGGCGGTTATCTCAGCGATCGCTTCGGATACAAGCGCGCATTGTTTCTTTTTAATGCGATGACGATTGCTGGATATCTCATCGTCATCGTGTTCCCGTACTGGCAGGCGGTCATCATCGGTTCGTTTTTCTTTCTCTCCTGGACGGCGATTTCAATGCCTGCGACACTGGAACTCGTGACACGCAGTGTCCCGGCAACGAAACATGCCATGGGCGTATCGCTCAATTCTCTCACACGCCGTGTCCCGATGATCCTGGGACCGCTGATCGGCGGGATGCTGGTGGAGTTGTACGGCGAAACCGAGGGCATCCGCGATGCATTTATCATTGCAGCCGGGCTTGCGGTCTTATCGACGATATTCCAGCAATGGCTGATCAGCAGTCCCGCATCGATTGTGAAAAAAACGGATAGTAATCCCATCGTGCTCTGGAAAGAAATGTCCAGGGGACTGAAACAGCTTCTTCTTTCCGATATCCTGATCCGCTTCTGTGAACAAATTCCCTATGCGTTTGTGGTGCTGTGGTGCATCAAAGAGGTCGGGGTGACACCCGTTCAATTTGCAGAACTGACGACCGTTGAAATGCTCACCGCACTTCTCATCTATGTTCCTGTCGCTCATTTTGCCGATCAATCGGCGAAGAAACCGTTCATCGTCACCACATTTATTTTTTTTACATTGTTCCCCGTTCTTCTTTTCTTTTCGAAATCATTCCATTTGTTGATCGTTGCGTTTGTCCTCCGGGGATTAAAAGAATTTGGTGAGCCGACACGTAAAGCGCTCATTATGGAACTTTGCCCGGAACAGAAGAAAGCCGGTATGTTCGGTTTCTATTATTTGCTCCGGGATGCAGTTGTGACTGTTGCGGCAGTAACGGGTGCCTGGCTCTGGTCCATTTCCCCGTTGACGAACCTGCTTTCCGCTTTCGTCTTCGGCCTGGCCGGGACAGTGTGGTTTATTCTTAACGGAGAAGAGCCTGTTATGTCATAGGATCCGGAATTCATAAACAACCATGGAGGTATCTTATGAAAACAAGAACGATAAAGAAGGTCTTTAAAAGCCAGCCCGTCTTAGAGGGAGCGGGTGTCCGGCTCAAGCGGGCGATGGGGAATAAGGAAGTGCCTCAATTCGATCCGTTCCTCCTCCTGGATGATTTTCGATCAGATCATCCTGAGGATTATCTCAGGGGGTTCCCATGGCATCCCCATCGGGGGATGGAAACGATCACCTATGTGTTGCGGGGAACGGTAGAACACAAAGACAGTATGGGAAACAGCGGAATCATTTCTGCCGGCGATGTCCAATGGATGACGGCAGGCAGCGGTATTATCCACCAGGAAATGCCGAAGGGGGACCCGTCAGGAGCAATGTATGGATTCCAGCTCTGGGCGAATCTCCCCGCATCGCATAAAATGATGGCCCCCCGGTATCAGGAAGTGAAACAAGCGGACATCCCTGAAGTGATCCTGAAGAATGGAACGAAAATAAAAATTGTGTGCGGTTCCTATCAGCAGACAAAAGGGCCGGTGAGCGATATCGTTGTCGATCCGGAGTATTTAGATATTACCGTGCCTGCACATTCGGAATTTGTTCATGCCACGAAGAGAACATATACGGTGTTTGCTTATGTCATTGAAGGCTCCGGATATCTCTGCAGGGAACGATCGCCGTTTTCTTATGAAGCGGACGGAGAAAATTATTTTGACATCAAACGCGAATCCACCGTCTCCAATGGTTCGCTCGTGCTGTTCGAAGACGGCGATGAAGTCCTGATCCAGACAGAAGAGGAGGCCATGCGAATTCTTCTGATATCTGGAAAGCCGATCGGCGAGCCCATTGCCTGGTACGGTCCTATCGTTATGAACACGCAAAAAGAACTGGAGGTTGCGTTTCGGGAATACCAGAACAACACGTTTATAAAGAATAAATGATCGTTCATCCGGCGGAGGATTATGGGGCTGATGATCGGCTCTCGTTGGGAATAAATTATGGAGACTCTCATGAAAAATTTTGCGGTCGCGGTACTTGTGCTCTGCGGTGTTGCGGCATCCATAAATGCGCAGGTTCAATACAAACAAAACTTCCTGTTGGCGTTCAACAAGCAGCCCGCGATTCAGAGTTGTGAAGACGCATACTCCTTTCTGAGCGGCAAGGATGATCGCTGTGCTGTTTTCAATACAATGAAAGTATCATTGGCGAAATCCTCTGAAGAACTGACAGCGCTGCAGCTTGCCGCGAACAGTTCGGTCATGCCCTCGTCTCCAGCCGGAATGACCGCAGAGGACGGGAAAATTCTCGCCGAACAATTAAAGAAAATGTCGAAAGAAGAAAAGAAACAATGGGCCATGCAGAACGCAAAAAACTTTATGCCTGCGGCAGCTCCCCATGCGAACAGGGATATGGATAACCAGCCGGTGAATGAGGCGGTCAAATGCGTGACGGACCAGCAGGCAAAAGACCTGGGAAATAAAAATATGTGGATGGACTTCAGCGGTCCGTTTGGGAATATTGAGAAAAAATATTCATCCAGAATTGAAGAAGCGCTTTTAAAATTCCAAACTGTGACCCACACGACGTACGATCCGGGCAGTCCCATGCCGTATATTGCAGGAGAAACAAGCGATAAACAAATTGCCGCAATTGAACAAGCGATCAAGGAATTTCAAAAAACAGTCCTGCCGGTGCACAACAGCGAGCTGAAGGAAAAGCTGGAGGTGGTGCTGCAGATGGAAAAGAGCCTGGTCTCAACCTACACGCAGGTTGAAGAAAAAATTGCATCGACGGACTATGCAAACGACGCACAAGAACCTTCGAACAGACTCCATCTCATTGTCGGACATGCGAATGTCTTGAATAAGGTGAACACCAACATTGAGACGTTTGCTCAACTCCTCTCGGAGTATGCCGGCCGATATGCCGCATTGATGAAAATAAAACCGGTGAAGGAAGTCCGGACAAAGGAAAAATAATACTATTCACCCTGTCAGTATTTTGAGCTGAATGGAAACCAGAACGGGAGAGGATACTCACACAGGTTAACGAAAGGACGCATGAAGACAAATTATCCCATTGAACGTTTCGTCGAATCCATCGACGACTATTCCGAAATCCCGGAAAAAATATCGGAAGGAATAAAAATAACAGTTGAGGACTTTGAAGATCGGTTTAATACCTTTGACGATGCTCAAGCGTCACAGAAACCTCAGCCGGACAAATGGTCACGGAAGGAAATTCTGGGCCATCTGATAGATTCCGCCGCCAATAATCATCAACGATTTGTACGGGCACAGTACTTGAAGGAAATCGTCGTCCCTTCATATGAACAAAAAGAATGGGTGCATGTTCAGCAGTACATCAACCGGCCCTGGAGTGAATTGTTGGCGCTCTGGAAGACATACAATTTCCATCTCGCTTACATCATCAGTCATATGGAAGCAGAACATTTGAAGAACATGTGCATCATCGGTTCCGGCGCACCGGTGACGGTCGGGTTTGTTGCTGCTGATTATCTGGGACATATGCAGCATCATATCAAGCAGATAGAAAAGATGTGAGGTGGAGTGCAGGGGGAATCCGCCATGTCCGGTCACGACGGGGCAATAAAATGACAATCACTATTATTCTGCAATATCACCACGCACTTTCAACACTGAGATAATACGTACGCACGGGGGAGAGATTACCCAGTAATTCCACGTAATAGTAGTTGGTCAGATTTTTTATAGTGAATCCAACATTCAGCGGAAGGCCCATATTGGTGAGGTTATACGTGAGGCCGACATCCACGACGCTGCAGGGGACCCGAACGTTGCCGTCAATAATCGGTGCCAGGCGGACAAGATTTTCATCAATCGCTTCTATACGGCTCACATAGCGGTAATTTGTTTCCAGCTGCCATTGCCAATAATGTGCGGTCAGTGAGGCATAGAACAAATGGCGCGGACGAAATTTCAGTACCGTGTTCTGACTCAAATCGAGCGGATCGATATACGTATAGCTGATATCGGCATTGATGAGCCGTTTGAGCATATCCGCCTTCATCCCCAATTCAAATCCCCGGATTCTCGCGCGTGTGACGTTATTAAATTGAATCACAAATTGTGTCGGTTTCACGCCGCCTTCAATGAGATCGTAGAAATCATTCTGAAAAAAAGCTGCGTCGAAAAAAAACCGCTCGCCGAGCCACTGAGAACCGCCGACCTCAAATGAAACACTTCGCTCGGGTTTTAAACTATCGTTTGGCGCGATGGTGATCGAACTGAGCCCGGTATTCACCGAAGTGAATAACTCGCTCATGGATGGATAACGGAATCCCTGGCCGTAGGATGCCCGCAGCGTCGTTGTTGGACTGGCAGTGACCACGAGTCCGATTTTTGGGTTTAACTGGGAAGGAGATGTTGCAGCGGGTGATGCAAATAGTTCTTTCCAGATCCTCTGCCAGTCATAGCGGAACCCTGCCGTCAATTTGAGCGAAGGATGAAGCGCAAACTCATCCTGAATGTAGAATCCTGCGCCTGCTCCAGGATGGGATCCGAAAATGTCGGAAAAGATCCGGTCGTAGTTTGCAACGATCCCGCCCGTCAATGTATTCTGCGGTGACGTCTCAGAGGTCGCCTGAATGTCCACCTGAGCGGAGTGCGCTGCCGATGTATTGTTGACATGCCCGTAAAAACCGTCCTGCCAGAAATTCCCGAAGTAGATTGCCTTCAGCGAGTAAAAGAGCTTCTCGGATAAAATTTCTTTGTACGCAAAACTCACGCTGCCGCGTGCCGAATTGACTTCGCCGCCCAATTGCGAGTCTGCCGGACGCGTTGCCTCGTTTAGACTTTTCCACCAGAAAAATTCGCCGTGGCTGCGCCATTGGATATTGGTCGATACTGTTGCGCTTTGATATGGAGAAAAATTATAATTGAGTTTTGAATACACGCCCCATCGTTGATAGAGATCGTTCTCGCGATAACTTTCGTCCGTCATCCGGGAGACACTGACCAGATATCCGAAGGAACCGATGCGATCGGCATAGCTTAAAAAACCGCCGGTATTCCATCGGTTTTTTTTGGACCAATCCCAACCGGTATACGCCGGCCTGGAGTACAATCCGGAAAACAGGCGAAACCGGAACTCCGGCGCATCGCCGATTTCTTTGGTAATGACGTTGACCACGCCGCCGAGGGCGCTGGATCCGTAAAGAGCGGAACCGGCTCCCTTGACCACTTCGATCCGGTCAACCTGAAACATCGGAATTGTTTCCCACGGTATTTCCCCCGTGTCACCGGTGATATACGGAAGTCCGTCAATCAGAATGAGCACCCGGCTGCCGACACCCCGGCTGTACCCTGATGAACCGCGGATATTCACCTGATCCTGCATCATATTCACACCCGGAACATAACGAAGCGCATCGTCGAGTGTCACGGAGACATGATCAGCGATCATTTTGGACGAGACGATTGAAACGCTCACCGGAACTTCCTGCAGGCTTTGTTCCCGTCGTCCTGCAGTGACGACCACTTGTTCTGCTTGAATGGGGGCCTGCGTGAGCTGTACCTCCAGACGCAACTCCTGTTCCGGCTGAATCGTCAATTGACGGAGTGTGTCTGAAGTATACCCGATCAGAGAACAGGTCACATCGTATGACCCGGCGGGAATTCCCTTCAATTTGAAATTTCCACGGCTGTCGGTCACCGTCCCGCGGATAGTTTTCCTCAGGATAATATTCACGCCCGACAGCGGTTCCCGTGTTTTGGTGTCCATCACCGAGCCGGCAAGAGAACCGGTCTCCGGTTGAGCCGCTGCAGAGTGGAGCAGGGAAGCAAGGATGATATAGAGAAGAAAGTTATTCAAAACGGCTGCGGCGGCGGATGCCGAAAGTCAACCCGGATATTGATATTATTGACATGATTATTATCGTTGATGATGATATTGCTGGGACTTATACGGTTGGACGCATCGTCATAATACCCGACCACTCTGAATACCCGTACACCGAGATTCAACAAATCTGAACTCACCTGTTGAATCACGCCGACATATTTATATGTCCCGGGAGGCAGCGGGAATGAATAGGATATCGAATCCACAAAGAAGGGCAGCGATTTAGTGAGATCCGGATAAAGGAAAATTTCCGGCGGAACGGAAAACAGTCCGTTCAACACCTTTGCGGAGTCCAGCGGGTAAATCTTGGATGCAACTAAATAAAGATTGACCAGACTATCGGCAGAAGGCCACGAGCCCGGAGCAAAGGTGATCGTGCCGCTGAAGCCGGGTTCTGCCGGTGGAAGAGGGGCAAGCCCGCCGTCACAGGACAACAGGACCACGCAGACCATGATCAGGGGAAAGAATCTCATATGCACGACGTGAATAGTACAAATTGGATTTACGACATGCAATGCCTGTGGTTGTTCATGAAAAAATCTCAGTTCATAGGAATAGAATATTTTGGAAACCGTGTGCCGGATTCTGGATTTCCCTCGCTCCATTCGTTATATTACCCCGGCATTCATTTGGAATTTATCGTGTTAAAACCCATAAAATCTCTCGGTCAAAATTTTCTCCGGGATGAGAACATCCTGAATAATATTGTGAAGAGCCTTGATCTTCAGGCCGGCGATGTCGTTGTCGAAATCGGTCCCGGTCAGGGTGCACTCACCAGCCATTTGACCGGTCCTTCGTTGACCGTCATTGGTATTGAAGTGGATGAACGGGCGGTCCGGCTTCTGCAGGATCGGTTTGGCGGGACGCTGGAACTGGTTCAGGGCGATGTTCTCAAGATCGACCTGCCTGCGCTCGCCCGGCGCCATGGCGGAACCGTGCGCGTCGTTGGAAATATTCC
>RPQN01000139.1 GCA_003819715.1 Ignavibacteriota bacterium
AATGTGAATAAGTTGTTCGCTGGTTAGATGGAGAGTGTTATGGTGTTGCCTGCTGAGGCTGGTCAAAATCCCGACAATCAACTACTTGCAAATCAAACTTGGGAACGATGTCTGGCGGTGATAAAAGACCAGATTTCTTCTTTAAGTTATAAAACATGGTTTCAGCCCATTGTTCCTGTCCGGCTTTATGAACATGATTTGACTGTACAGGTTCCGAGTCAGTTTTTTTATGATTGGCTGGAAGAACACTACAGTACGCTCATTCGAAATACCATTACGAGCATTATTGGCGAATCAGGAAAATTGTATTATTACGTTGCCTCTGAGGAACCCGCCCTGACGCCTCCGGAACAACCCGAACACGAGACGCTCTCTTCGCTTTCCGAGTCTGCACGAACACCTTTTGCCCCGCATGTCCCGTTTCGAACAGAAAACCTGCAGTCCATTCGCAATAATTTAAATCCGCGGTATCTGTTCGACAATTTTATTAAAGGAGACTGCAACCAACTCGCCCGCGCTGCAGCGATGGCGGTTGCAAATAATCCCGGAGGCACGTCGTTTAACCCTCTGGTTTTTTACGGCGGGACCGGACTTGGAAAAACGCACTTGATGCATGCGCTGGGAAATCATGCCGCTGCAAACGGCAAAGCCAAACGAATTGCTTATATCTCAAGTGAAAAATTTACGGTTGATTTTATCGAATCTGTTCAAGGCGACAAGGTGACGGAGTTCTCCTCGTATTACCGGAGCATGGATTTATTGATTGTCGATGATATTCAATTCTTTGCAGGCAAAGAGAAAACACAGGATAATTTCTTTCATACATTCAACGCACTCTATCAGCTCGGTAAACAAATCGTGCTTTCGTCTGATGTTCCGCCGAAAGAATTGCACGGGTTAGACGATCGGCTGATCTCCCGTTTTCAATGCGGATTAACCGCCGACCTCCAGCCTCCCGACCTCGAAACGCGCATTGCAATCCTTCAAAAGAAAAGCGAGGAAAACTCCCTGGAGCTGCCGCCCAATGTTATTGATTTTATTGCGGCAAATGTCACGAAAAATATACGCGAGCTTGAAGGGTGCCTCATAAGTATTCTTGCAAGGGCATCGCTCGAAAATCGTGAAATAGGCATTGACCTTGCAAAAGATGTCCTCCGTGTCGTCGTGAACGATATTCGGACACCGCTTACTATTGAACAAATTCAAAAAATAGTTTGCGAATATTTTGATATTCCCGTCGACCTCCTACGCGCCAAAACAAGAAGGCAGGAGGTGGTTGTCGCCCGACAAATCGCCATGTATATTGCAAAAGATTTGACGAATTCATCCCTGAAGACCATTGGAATGCATTTTGGCGGCAGAGATCACAGCACGGTTATTCATGCTTGTCAGGCTGTGGAAGACTTCCTGAAAACAGATAATAATCATAAACAACATATAGAACAAATACGAAGAACGATCGACCTGAATAAATAGCAGGTCTGTTGATAATGTGTTTGACGATGTTTTTGTCGTGTGCATAAAGTTTTCCTTGAAAATCCCATAACACCATTGGTGTTTATTTGTTCATAAAACATATTCTATACACACCGTATCAACAACGTGATGTATTGATATCCTGTTGTTCCGCCGTTGTTCTTCGTTATTAAAATTATTTATACACCATATCCACATGATTATTATAATGAATCTTATTTCTTTAAAATATATTACTTATAAAGGCACCGTTTTATTGTGTATTGCATAAAAATTTGGTAAATTCACACAAACCTGAAGTTTAAGTAGAATAGGAGTTTGTAATGAAATTCACAGTGGAAAGCAGTGAACTCCAAAAAGCACTGATGAAAATCAGCGGCGTTGTTCCATCAAAATCAACCCTCCCTATTTTAGAAAATATCCTTTTCTCTCTCACTGCAAACACCCTGAAACTTGTCGCGACCGATCTGGAAATATCGATGTCGGCAACATTGGATGTGAAAGGAAGCGAGGATGGGTCGATTGCTGTTCCTTCCAAACGGGTGATGGATACATTACGCGCATTACCGGAGACACAACTTCAGTTTCATGCAGATACGGCAACAAATAAAATCCGGATGATTACCGATACCGGCGAATATAATCTTGTAGGCGAAATAAGCCAGGACTATCCAGCGGTCCCTGAGTTTAAAGGAGAAAGTGAAATTGTCTTTGAAGGATCGCTTATTGGTTCAATGATTTCAAAAACGATTTTCTCCGTCAGCACAGACGAACTGCGTCCTTCAATGACCGGACTGCTCCTTCAATTTAAAAATTCTGAAATGAGTGCCGTCGCCACAGACGGTCATCGCCTCGTCCGTGTGATCTATTCAAATATCAAACAGGCAAAACCACACAAAGATATTATTGTTCCGGCAAAAGCGCTTCTGTTAGTATTAAAAGCCCTTGAAAGCGGATCAAATACTCTTTCGGTGAACACCACCCATATAAAATTTTCTTTTAAAAATTTCACACTCACATCGCGGCTTATTGAAGAAAGCTATCCAAATTATGAAAGTGTTATTCCGCTGGATAATGAGAAAAAGTTATCGGTCGATAGAAACCTGCTGCTTGCATCCGTAAGGCGCGTCTCTCTCTATTCAAGCAACACCACTCATCAGGTCCGGTTCTCGATGAAAAAGAATGAGCTGAAAATTACCGCCGAGGATATAGATTTTGGCGGCGAAGCCCGGGAACGGATTGCATGCACATATACTGCAGATGATTTAGAAATTGGTTTTAACGCAACGTATCTCGTGGACATTCTTTCCCACATTGATTCGAATGAAGTGGTATTTAGTTTTAGCAGCTCGGTGAAGGCGGCCATTATTACGCCGGCAGCGGTCACAGAAAACGAAGATGTCTTGATGCTGGTTATGCCTATGCGTCTCAATGTGTAAAGAGATAAGAAGAGATGTTGGTGTTATCGTTGATAGCCCCATTCTGAAGAGGAACTGGGGCTATCGTGTTGTAAACAAGGTGCTCGTGGATTGAAATTACAGCGGCTGGACCTGGAAACATTTCGGAACCATCAACAAACCAGCGTTGATTGTTCCCCGGGAGTGAACCTTTTTTTGGGGGACAACGGCGAAGGGAAGACAAATATCCTCGAAGGGATATCATATCTTTGCCTGTCGAAAAGTTTTTATGCAGCAAACGATGCAGTGGTTACCAATATCACCAGGGATGGTTTTGTGGTCACCGGAGGTTTTTTCTCCGACGCTCATATTTTTTACGAAGCACGGGTCGCCTTTGATAAACAACAAAATCAAAAAATCATTACCGTGAACAAGGCAAAAATCGAGAAGGCGTCGTTGCTCCTGGGGCAGTTTCCTGTTGTGATTCTTTCGCCGGAACACAGTTCGATTACCGTTGGGTCTCCGTCGGACCGAAGGCGGTTTGTTGATCTGGTGGTGTCTCAATCGAATAGAAAATACCTAGACTGCCTGATGGATTACCGGCGGATATTAAAACAGCGAAATAAAGTTTTATCGGATATGCAGTTTTCACACCGGGCTCATGACGATGCTCTTGAACCATGGAATGAAAACCTTATTCGCGTCGGTGCCGCACTCGTAAAGAAACGCATTGAATTTATTGGGGATTTTCAACCGCTTATGCTTGATTCCTATGCGACCCTTACCGGAAACGACGAAACGCCGGAACTCACCTATGCGCCGTCTTTTGAATGTACCACCGACGGGCAGGAGGAGATCGAAACGGTTTTTCGACAGACGATGAACAGCCGATCTCAGGAAGAACGGCGTATCGGATATTCGCTGGTGGGACCCCATCGGGATGAATTTATTTTTAAGATAAACAATCGAGACGCGCGTAATTTTGCTTCACAGGGACAGCACAAAACTTTTCTCATTGCGCTCAAACTCGCAGAATTTTATTATCTAAAGCAGCGGTGCCATGAGACACCCATGTTGCTGCTGGACGATGTTTTGAGTGAGATGGATGGACGACGCTCACAGCGGCTGCTGGAAACCATCGCTGAACTGGGACAGGTGTTTATGACGTCGACCGATGAACGGGCGCTGAACTGGAATCCGGTCGCTTCCTCGCAACCGCGCAAGTTTTTTGTCAGACAGGGCGGTATTGATCGTGTCGAAGACGCAGCGCACATCCATTAGGCCCATCGGTTCTGCGATAGACGAGCTGGTTCGGGGGCTGGGAATCCAGAAAAAACTTCGGGAGTATGATGCCGTCGTTGTCTGGGAAGAGGTGGTGGGAGAACGCATTGCGCAGATGACGACTGCAACCCGTATTTTACAGGGAGTGTTGTTTGTCCATGTCAAAACGAGTACATGGAGAAACGAACTGACACTGAGAAAAAAAGAGATCATTGATAAACTGAACATGAGTATCGGAACGGAAATCGTGAAAGATATCAAGTTCCAGTAAACAAACGACATCAAAACGGAAGCACTGTGAAAGAAGAAAAAACAAAAAAAACCGAGAGTAAAAGCAACGGGTCGAGCGAGTATAACGCCAGCGATATCACCGTGCTCAAAGGACTTGAAGCGGTGCGCCGACGGCCCGCAATGTATATCGGCGATGTCAGCGCACGCGGCCTGCATCACCTGGTCTATGAAGTGGTCGATAATTCTATCGACGAGGCGCTGGGAGGGTTCTGCAAAAATATCAGTGTCTGCATTAACACCGACGGATCGGTGACCGTGGAAGACGACGGCCGCGGCATTCCGACGGATATCCATGCGGAAGAAAAACGTTCGGCCCTTGAAGTGGTGATGACCGTATTACATGCCGGCGGAAAATTCGACAAGAATTCATACAAGGTTTCGGGCGGTTTGCATGGGGTGGGTGTTTCAGTCGTGAACGCACTCAGCGAATGGCTGGAAGTCGAGGTGTACCGCGACGAAAAAACATATTTTCAAAAATATAAAAAGGGCGACCCGGTCGGTCCGGTGAAAACAATCGGCAAAGCCCCGCGCGGAAAGAGCGGCACCAAGATCACCTTTATGCCGGATGGCACGATCTTTAAAAACAGAATTTATAAATTCGAAACACTCGCGGAACGCCTCCGTGAGCTCGCGTTCTTAAATTCAGAGGTGACGCTGAATATCAAAGACACCCGGCCTAAGTCGAAGGAAGAGGAAACGTTTCATTTCAAAGGCGGCATTGTCGAATTTGTGAAGTACATCGATTCCACACGCCCGTCGATTATGAAAAAAGTGATGTATGCGAAGGGCAGCGCACAGGATGAGAATGGCCGCGCGGTGGAAGTCGAAATCGCGTTCCAATACAACGATCAATACAACGAGAATTTATTCAGCTACGTCAACAACATCAACACCCACGAAGGCGGAACACATCTTGTCGGGTTCCGCACCGCGCTCACCCGCACATTGAATAATTATGCCTCCAAGAACGGCATTGTGAAGGAAGGCGGAGTGCAGCTGACGGGGGATGACTTCCGCGAAGGATTGACCGCGGTGATCAGCACCAAAGTGCCCGAACCGCAGTTTGAAGGACAAACCAAGACCAAGCTGGGCAACAGCGAATTAAAAAGTATTGTGGAATCCATCTTTGGACCCGCGCTCTCCGATTGGCTGGAGGAAAATTCACCGGATAGCAAACGCATTATCGATAAATGCCTGCGTGCAGCGGAAGCGCGCGAGGCGGCGAGAAAAGCTCGTGATTTGACAAGACGGAAAAACGCCTTCGATGGCGGCGGATTGCCGGGAAAACTTGCCGACTGTTCCATTAATGATCCTGAACACTGTGAAATCTATATCGTCGAAGGAGATTCTGCAGGCGGCAGCGCGAAGCAGGGGCGCGACAGGCGGTTCCAGGCGATTCTTCCGTTAAAAGGAAAAATTTTGAATGTTGAAAAGGCGCGCATACATAAAATTTTAGAGAACGATGAAATCCGCGCCATCTTTACCGCCATCGGCGCCGGGATGGGCGAGACGTTTGATGCGAGTAAAATCCGTTACGGTAAAATCATTATCATGTGCGACGCCGACGTCGATGGCTCGCATATTCGGACACTCCTGCTCACCCTGTTCTTCCGCTACATGAAGGAAATAATAGAACTGGGACACCTCTACATTGCCCAGCCCCCGTTGTATAAAGTGAAAAAAGGAAAGCAGGAATTTTATGCGTTTGACGAAGACGAACGCGACGATATTATCAAGCGTCTCAAAAGCGAAAAGAAAGGCAAAGCAGAAAAAGTTGAAGAGGAAGAAAATGTCGAACCGCTTGCCGTAAACGAAGAAGGTGTGGTGATTAAAGAAGGCGGAATGGCAATTTCAAGGTTTAAAGGTCTTGGTGAAATGAATCCTGAACAGCTCTGGTCCACCACCATGAACCCGGAAACAAGGACCGTCCTGCAGGTCTCCATAGAAAACGCAGCTGACGCCGACCGTACTTTTTCTATTCTCATGGGCGACGATGTTGAGCCGCGCCGCGAATTCATCGAGAAGAATGCAAAGTATGTCAGAAACCTAGATGTGTAACGGGAAGACGTTAACACGGAATTGAGAACAAAAACGATATGGCAACGATAAACGAAAAAATTGTACCGGTTGATATAGAAGATGAAATGAGGGGCTCGTACATCGATTACTCGATGTCGGTTATTGTCGCACGCGCCCTGCCGGATATTCGGGATGGTCTCAAGCCGGTTCACCGGCGCGTCTTGTTTGGCATGCAGGGACTGGGATTGGCAAGCAATCGTGCGTATAAAAAAAGCGCTCGTATCGTTGGCGAAGTTCTCGGGAAATACCATCCGCACGGCGATTCTGCCGTCTACGAAACGATGGTACGAATGGCTCAGGATTTTTCCATGCGCTATATGCTGGTTGATGGCCAGGGAAACTTCGGTTCGGTTGACGGAGACTCCGCCGCTGCCATGCGGTACACCGAAGCGCGCCTCACCCGCATTGCGGAGGAAATGCTCCGGGACCTTGAAAAGAACACCGTCAATTTTGCACCCAACTTCGACGACACGCTGGAAGAACCAACGGTTATGCCGTCGCTCATCCCCAACCTATTATGCAATGGAGCGAGCGGAATCGCGGTCGGTATGGCGACGAATATCCCGCCGCATAATTTGCGGGAAGTCATTGACGGATGCGTCGCCTATATCAAGGATTCTTCGATCAGCAATGAAAAGCTGATGAAACACATTCTCGCACCGGACTTTCCAACCGGCGGAATTATTTACGGCTACGGCGGAGTGAAAGATGCGTATACCACGGGACGCGGCAAGGTGGTGGTACGCGCACGAGCCACTATTGAAACGGGCAAAGGCGAACGGCAGCGAATAATTATCACCGAGCTGCCGTATCAGGTGAATAAGGCCTCGCTCATCGTCAAAATTGCAGATCTCGTCACGGAAAAGAAACTGGAGGACATCTCCGATGTCCGGGATGAATCCGATCGCGATGGATTGCGTGTCGTCGTGGATTTAAAACGCGAAGCGAATGCAGAGGTCGTACTCAACAACCTCTATAAGCATACGCCCATGCAGACCACGTTCGGTGTGATTATGCTTGCGTTGGTGGACGGCCGCCCGAAGGTGCTGGAGCTTCGCGAGTTCATCCACCACTTCATCGAACATCGCAATGAAGTTGTTGTCCGACGCACCAGGTTTGATCTGGATGAAGCGGAAAAACGCGCTCACATTCTTGAAGGCTATATCATTGCACTCGACAATATCGATGCCGTGATTGCCCTCATCAAGAAATCCAAAGATGTTGAAACCGCCAAACTGGGTTTGATGAAAAAATTCAAACTCTCCGAGATTCAGGCAAAAGCGATTCTCGACATGCGCCTCCAGCGTTTAACCGGCCTTGAACGGAAGAAGGTGGAAGAGGAATATCGTGAGACCATTAAGCTTATCGAAAAACTGAAATCCATTCTGAAAAGCAAACAGCTCCAGATGAAGATTATTGAAGAAGAGCTGCTTTCGATGCGGGAAAAATACGGGGATGACCGCAGGACGGAGATTGTCTATAAAGCGGAAGAATTCAGTATTGAAGACATGATCGCTGAAGAAGAAGTCGTGGTCACCATCAGCCACAGCGGATTTATCAAGCGGTTCCCTGTCTCGGGGTACCGGCGCCAGTCGCGCGGAGGGAAGGGAGTCACCGGAGCCGCAACAAGGGAAGATGATTTCGTCGCCCATATGTTTATCGCGAGCACCCATGACTATGTGCTGATCTTTACAGACAAGGGGCGCTGTTACTGGCTGAAAGTCTTTGAAATTCCTGAAGGCGGGAGAACCGCAAAGGGAAAATCGATCAATAATGTCATCGACAAAGATCCAAATGAAAAAATTGCATCATTCATATCGGTGAAAGAGTTCGATGATAAACATTTTGTGTTTATGTTCACGGAACAGGGATTGGTGAAAAAAGTTGTCCTGTCGGAGTTCAGCAATCCGCGCCGCAATGGAATTGTTGCGGCAAACCTGAAAAATGGAGATCAGTTGACCGATGTCAAACTGACCGATGCAACACAGGATATTGTCATCGGAACACAGAACGGACTTGCGATCCGGTTCCACGAAGATGAAATCCGCCCCATGGGCCGTTCCGCCGCAGGAGTCCGCGGTATCAGACTCGGCAAGGGAGACAAGGTAATCGGAGCGGTCAATCTCAGGCGAAAAGGCACCACGATTCTTGTCGCGACGCAGAAAGGATTTGGAAAACGGAGCGAAGAAGACGAGTACCGCATCAGCCATCGAGGCGGAAAGGGTATTTTTACCGTGAAGGCGTCCGAGAAGACCGGCAAGATGGTGGCGATAAAAGAAGTCGTTGAGACAGACGATATCGTCATTGTCACGAATGACGGCATGGTCATTCGGCAGCATGCCTCTGATATTCGAGTAGCAGGACGGAATACGCAGGGGGTGCATCTCATCCGGCTCAAAGAGGGCGATGCCATTGCAGACGTTGCGGCGGTCGTTGCGGAGGAGGAAGAAGACAAGCAGCTTGCCGAAAAGGAAAAAAACGGCGCGGGCAATAAACCGTTATCACCATCTTCCCCTGCGGCCGTTACTCCCCATGAGTTAAAGCAGGAAGAGATTTTCACACAAAAACAGGGAAAACCTGAAAAAAAGAAGCAGATGTCTTCGAAAAAATCAGTGAAGAAATCGCCCGGCAAGAAGAAAAAGTAAACAAAAGGAACCGGACCCATTAAGAAAAATTCGGATGGTCAAACACCGATTCTAAAAATGAATCGCCATTCGTCTTTCCATGGTTCATGGTCATCTCTACCGCCACCATCGCGATCTGAGAAATTCGGATCGCTCTATTCCCGCGTAGAAGAATATAATTAAGAAGAAGAACAAGATGAATTTCTGGAATAAAATAAAATATTGGCTGCCGGTTTTTCTTTGGATCGGCTTTATCTTTTGGATGTCGACAGGGATCTTTGCCGCTCAGAGCACCTATTTGTTCTTCGAGCCCCTGCTCCGGTTTTTCTTTCCTTCCATATCCCAGAAAGAGATCGTCCATGTACATTTCCTTTTGCGAAAATGTGCGCACGTGACGGAGTATTTTATTTCAGGGTTGTTGTTATTTCGTGCCTTTAGAAATGGCTCGCACGAACGGCGGGAATGGCGTTGGGCGGGTTTTTCCCTGCTGGTTGTAGCGATGATTGCCGCGAGCGACGAATTTCATCAATCATGGGTCGTTGTACGCACGGCTTCAATCGCCGATGTCGCCATCGATATTTTTGGTGGTTTTCTCGCACAGGGATTGTGTCTTTTCCTGTTTTCGCGGAAACACCGAAAATCGATCGAATACAAGAAATGAATCAGGAACGTATAAACAACGAGGGAATATCGATAGAAGAGAAGAAATGAAGGGGTAGCGCTTCGAAGCACACCGTCTTTGCGATGCTCTTCCTGTCAACCCTTTCCGAAGGTGGAATAAAATCCTCCATCCCGTCTTGAAAATAAAGTGAGCCAGCAGCGGTTGAGATAAAAGCAATCAGTTGCCAAAGGTTATGTGAACTCAAACTCATTCGACCATACCCTTTTATCTTGCCCGGTGCCGGCTCTTTTTAGTTCATGTGATTTCTCTCTATGGTCTTTTCCTTTCTGTATTGATTATGAGAATTGTTTAACGTAACAGGATCATTTTACGCATCAAAGTACTGCCGTTGCTTTGCAATCTGTAAAAATACACGCCGCTCGATAACAACTGGGCGTTTAAGGTCACCTGATATTTTCCCGCAGCCTGGTAATTGTTTACCAGCGTCTGAATTTCCTGACCAACAATATTATATACCTTCAACACGACGATCCCCGGCTGTTGGATCGCATAGGTAATCGTCGTGGATGGGTTGAACGGATTAGGATAATTCTGGTGTAATTCGAATTTATCAGGCAGTGCAAACTGGCTGTTTTCTACACTGGTTGCCGCAGTATTGAGATAGAAATCAATTGTTGCGTCGACCGGCGAACCCGCACTGGTATACGACACTGCGGCAGCGGAAGGACTTGGTTCGACCGATCCTAAATTATCGACGGTAATCGCATAAGAACCAGGGGCAAGCCCGTCTATGGTAAACGCGCCGCTGGCATTGGTAATCGAGTATCCCGCCACTTGATTATTTTTTGATGCATAGACAAATGCACCTGGAACTGCGGCGGAACCTGTACCGAAGGATCGTACGGTTCCTTTGACTCCGGCATACCCGCTTGTGGATACGCTCAGCGGATGGACATAAATATCAATCAAGGAGATATTATTCCCGTTGACCGCTACCCGGGAAGCTTTTTTCCAGTGGAAATTGGACGAATCGGCGGAATAATATGCCGGGGCATAACTGCCGAGAGGAACGGCAAATACGTAGTAA
>RPQN01000140.1 GCA_003819715.1 Ignavibacteriota bacterium
CGCAAAGGAAAAAGAGCGCCTCGAATCGATGATCTTGTCGTATGAACAAAAAACCACTCAGTTAAAACGTGAATTAGGAACAATCCGGAAAAAAGCGGTAGAGGAAGCAAAAGATATTGTCAAACAAGCCCAGCTTAAAGTTGAACATTCCGTCAAAGAAATTCGCGAGAGCGGTGCCCAGAGAGAAATTGTCCGCTCTTCACATCAATTACTCAAAAGGCTCGGTGAAGATTTAGAAAAATTCAATGAAGAAGAAAAAACAACCCCGCAGGATGTTGAAAATATTCAAATAGGCGATATTGTTCGAATTCGAGATGGGCGCGAAAGAGGAGAGGTTCAGGAAATTCAAGGTAAACATGCAGTCGTTCTATCCGGAAATGCCAGACTCCGGATTCCATTGACAGAACTACACAAAGAACAACCACTTCAAAAGCAATATTCCGTCTCTTCATCGTCTATTGCTGCTCCCGAAGCATCAACCGAAATTGATTTACGGGGACTTTTTGGAGACGATGCAATCACCCAGGTCCAGACTTTCCTAGATAATGCGTATGCAGCCGGATTGCATCGAGTTGATATCATCCATGGAAAAGGTACAGGCGCACTAAGAAAAAGAATAGGAGAATTTGTAAAAAGTTACCCGCACGTAAAAGGTTATCGTTTGGGAGAATGGAATGAAGGTGGGTCGGGTGTCACGGTAGTTGAATTCAATTAATACATTAATAAAGTAGACATAACATATTGTTATATAAACATATATAGCGCTATATATAAACTAAATAATACATAGAAGGTTCTCGTGAAATATGAAAAAATTAAAAAATCAGCCCGTTAAAGGTAAGGATCCAATTATTACGTCTGAACTGGTAAAAGAGCATGGTCTGTCTGAAGAGGAATATGATCGGATATTAAAAATATTAGGTCGAACGCCAACCTTTACTGAATTAGGTATTTTTAGCGTTATGTGGAGCGAACATTGCAGTTATAAAAATTCGATCGCACAACTCAAAACGTTGCCGCGCAAAGGTCCACACTTGCTCGTGGAGGCAGGAGAAGAAAATGCCGGATTAGTAGATATTGGAGATGGACTTGCTGTTGCATTTAAAATTGAGAGCCACAATCATCCTTCAGCTGTTGAACCCTATCAAGGTGCTGCAACAGGAGTTGGAGGGATTTTAAGAGATATTTTTTCAATGGGTGCCCGGCCGGTTGCAGTTTTAAATTCATTGCGATTTGGCAAATTGTCAGATCCGAGAGTAAGCCATTTATTCCGCCGGGTCGTTAAAGGTATAGCTGATTACGGCAACAGTTTTGGCGTACCAACAGTTGCAGGAGAAGTATATTTTGATGAGTCGTATCAGGATAATCCTTTGCTAAACGCAATGGCAGTTGGAATTGTGGAGCACGGTAAAATCGCAAAGGCCATTGCGAAAGGCGCAGGAAACATTGTCATGATCGTTGGATCAAAAACGGGCCGGGATGGAATTCATGGTGCAACGTTCGCTTCGGAAGAAATTTCAGAAAAATCTGAAGCCAAAAAATCTTCAGTGCAAGTAGGTGATCCATTTGCAGGCAAGATATTACTGGAAGCAACATTAGAAGTTATTGCCAGCGGAATTGTCGTTGGAGTACAGGACATGGGTGCGGCGGGAATTACATGCTCGACATCAGAAATGAGTGCAAGAGGGAATTCTGGAATGGTCGTGGACCTTGAAAGAATTCCTTTACGTGAAAAAGAAATGACTCCGTATGAAATTCTCTTGTCTGAATCACAGGAACGAATGCTCTTCATTATACAAAAGGGACATGAAGAACAAGCGGCTAACATATTTAAAAAATGGGACATAGAAGCAGAGATTATCGGAGTTGTTGATGATCATCCAAATATTGTTATTCGATTAAATGGTCAAGACGTGGCAAATCTTCCAGCCGAACCGCTGGTTTTAGGAGGCAGCGGCGCGCCAGTGTATATTCGGGAAACAAAAAAACCGGCGTATGTTGAAGAATGTCGAAAATTTGATCCTCATTCGGTGCCCGAGCCCAAAGATTTAAATGAATGCTTGATCAATCTGCTTGAACGGCCGTCAATTGCAAGCAAGCGGTGGGTCTATGAACAATATGATTCGATGGTCCGGACGAACAGTGTTCAATTGTCAGATGGAGATGCGGCTGTAATTCGTTTAAAAGAATCACGTAAAGGGCTTGCACTTAAGACAGATTGTAATGCAAAATTTGTGTACTTAAATCCGCGGAGAGGTACACAGATTGCGGTTGCCGAAGCTGCCAGAAATGTAGCTTGCGTTGGCGCAAAACCGATTGCAATCACAAACTGTTTGAACTTTGGCAATCCATATGATCCTGAAATCTATTGGCAGTTTACCGAAGCGATCGCAGGGATGAGAGAGGCCTGCCTGGCATTTGACACTCCGGTAACCGGTGGAAATGTAAGTTTTTATAATGAAGGACCAAATGGGGCAATCATCCCGACGCCAGTCATAGGAATGTTAGGGCTATTAGATAATGTAAATACCATGGTAGGGTCGCATTTTGACAAAGTTGGCGATTTCATTGTAGAATTAGGAATCAACCGCGAAGAAATTGGCGGGTCGGAATATCTTTCTATGGTCAGGCATGAAATTGTTGGTGATGCTCCCGGAATAAACTTACAATATGAAGCAAGTCTTCACAAGACTTGTCATGACTTGGCTGCAAAACGATTGGTAAAATCTATGCACGACATTTCAGATGGTGGATTGGCTGTTACGGTTGTTGAATGCCTCAATGGGATAACGGAGCTGGGATGTAATATAAATTTGACTGCAAACGGATTAGCACAGATAAGAAAGGATCATTTGTACTTTGGAGAATCGCAATCGAGAGTGATAATTTCATGCACCGAATCAAATTTGAAAGAAGTGTTATCGGTTGCAAAAAAGAACAATATTGATGCTGTTCATATTGGTTCTGTGACGGGAGATAGAAGAATAAAGATTGATTCATATATTGATCTGGATGTCGTATCAGCTATTTCTGCATATAATAAATCAATTGAGAAAAGGATGCCAATAGAATAATCGTTGGTATTGATAGATAAGCTTGAGAAGGGAATTAGCTATTCTGCATAATATACATTATAGCGCAAACTTTTGTTCTTTTGGAAAAACCATATTAATCGCACTTGGAATTATGTCAATTGTTACATCCAAAGCATTCTCATCAAAAATTTCTCCATCGCCATGAAGTATAAATGGATGTTCAGAAGAAATGCTGAGCTGCTCAGTTTCCCACATTGAAATCAGTTTATGTTCCCGGTGTGTGCCTTTAATGATCTTAATGATCACTGGAATTGCTCCCCAGAGTGACATTTTTCGAATCAAACATAAATTCAGTCTTGCATCAAATGGATTTGAATCTGGCAGCATCTTAAATCCGCCTCCCTCATAAATTCCGTTACCTGCACAAATAAGATATGCCTTTTCTTTTAATACTGTTCCATCAGTATGAATAGTATACTCATGAGCCGGATATTTTCTTAATGCTTTCATCGCTGCAAGTATATATAACGGTAACCCACGCAAGAACTTAATTCTTTTTGCCTCTTTGGCTATTTCAGCATCAATTCCGACGCCTAAGGTATTCATAAAATACTTCACACTTGTTGATCCAATTGAATTTTGAATAACGACTCTTCCAATATCAATAAATTTTTTAGTTCCTGAAATTATTGAATCGATTGCAAGGTTCATTTTCGAGGAAATACCGATGAGCCGATTGAAGTCGTTTCCTGATCCTATGGGATAAATTGCCAGTGAAGCCGTGCTCCCTAAAATTCCTGCCGCGACTTCGTTTACCGTTCCGTCGCCTCCCATGGCAACGATGATATCGAATTCTTTGCACATTTGACCGGCGATGACGGTTGCATCCATCGGCCTTTTGGTCTTTTCAAGTTGATGGATAATACCTCGGCTGTGCAGATAATCAACTAAGGGGCGTTCAATTTTCGCTGCACGGCCCCGGCCGGCTGTAGGATTTAGAATAATTCCCAGTTTGGGCATATCACCCATTATGATTTCCGGCAAATAAGACGTGATTGCCCATGAGAAATTAATGTGGAGGTGCGGGGAGTCGAACCCCGGTCCGAAGAGAAGATCCTTAAGACATCTACGCGCATATTCTGCCATTAGATCTCACGAGAGGAAACTCCGGCAGACTGGATTAACCTCTCGCCAGCTCAAGTAATCCGTTTTTCAACGAATTCATCCTTTCTCCTTGAGTAAAAGAAAGAACTAGCCCAATATATTCGACGTTCTTCTCAAATTCTATGGGCTGAATCGGAGAGAACGGGTTACCTAATTATATTAGGCAGCCAGTGCGTAATCGTAATTGGCACTTATGGTTTACCGCTTTTTATCGTGGACACGGCGACCACGGCACGCAATCCTAAGCTTCCTCGCCCCCGTCGAAGCCAGTTCACCCCCAACGGAATGCTTTGTACTTAGAGACTCATCTCAATATAAAAATTACCTGGACAAAAACAAACACCTATCTTTAACCATAATAATTAGTATATAGTTTCCAAATAATCCTTGAGTTGTTCAAAAGAACTGAAGTGTTTTGTCACACATCCAAGCACCCAGCCGGGAATTTTTTCTTTTGAAATTCGAGTGACCATATACACCGGCTTGTTGAAATATCTCGCAATGGTAAGCTCCCCTTTGGTCCCAGCACCTTGTTGAGCGCTCTTATCCCAATAACACACCACATAATCCGATCGTGTCGCTATTTCTTTTGAATCACTCTCGACAAATTTCCTTACGATTTTTGTATAGGCCTTGATATCGGTTGATTTCAACAACCTGAAACTCCTGCCGGATAAAGATTTAGAAAGATATTTTTCACTTTCTTTATTAGGATTAAAAACAGAGTGTCCCAGGTTTTTGTGAATCCATTGATCCAAATCTTCCCGCCAATTTATTCCTTCGTTCTTTGCGTATTCCATCCCGCCTGAGAGATATGCCTTTAACGGTTTATGCTTCACAAATCCTCCTTAAAAAGGTCACGGTGTGCAACAATTCGATTTGTAATCCTGCGTTTCGGAGCCCAAATTGCATCTGGAGCATGCAGCCCGGATTTCCCATGAGAATAATGTCAGGATTAATTTTCCTGATATTTTCGATCTTGCGTTTCAGGAAATGCATGGATTGGTCAATGTGTGTGATGTTATAAATTCCGGCGCTGCCGCAGCACCAGGACGCTTCCGGCAGTTCAACATATTCTATTCCGGGTACACTTCGAATAAGCTCTCTCGGCTGCTCGCTAATCTTTTGTGAATGAATAAGATGGCATGCATCATGATAGGTAATTCGTTTGCCCGCATACCGTGTGGAATATTTTTTTTGAGATTGAATGAAACCGGTCCGGATGAGAAATTCTGTTACATCGACCGTCCGCTGGGAAATGAATTGAGCTTTCGATCTCATCACCGGATCATCATCAAATAATTCCCCATATTGTTTTAAAAATGCTCCGCAGCCCGCAGAGTTCATCACGATATAGTCGGGATTAAACTGAGCGAAAAGTTCAATGGTGTATCTAGCGTGCTCTCTTGCTCCTTCACTATCTCCGTTGTGAGCCTGAAGGGAACCACAGCACCTCTGCCCTTTTGGGATAACTACTTTACAACCATGATGCAATAATAACCGAATGGTATCCTCGTTGATCTCAGCAAAGGCAACGTCCATAATACATCCCGTGAGGAATACAACGGTGTGGGTGACCTCCGATTGGGGTAAGATAATTTCATCTAACACCTCTGATGTAAATACTTTAGATATCCTTGGCGCAAGTAATTGAATGGTGTTGAGCTTTTTTGAAATCAACTTGAGCAATCCGGATTTTTCTAATACAGCCTGCGGACCGGCTGTCTGGTACCATCGAAGCAGTCGAGCCATGAATTTTAACCGTTCGTGTCTGGCAAATGTCCAGGTGAGAAAGAATTTTTTTAATATCCTTTCGGTGAGGCTGTTTTTTTTCGACTGATGGATCAGATCACGAGCTGTTTCAACAAGTGATCCGTACTTAATTCCTGCGGGACAGGCAGTCTCGCAGGCCTGGCAATCCAGGCAGAAATTCATTTCATAGATGAATTCCTTTGAGATTGGCTGATCCCCATCGAGAGCGGCCCTTATAAGCCTGATACGGCCCCGTGGTGAGGATTGCTCGAGGCTGGTGAGCGCATATGTAGGGCAGGTTGGCAAACACAAACCGCAATGAATACAATTATTCAATATCTCATCGGTGAGCAGATGATTATTGTGAACTATTTTCTTCTCCTCAAGCATTCTTGCTCACTAAGTGAATGCTCCCGCATCGATATATTTTTTAATTTGAGAGGCATTCTTCGGCATGGGACCTTCACATCGGGGTGAAAGAGAAAAAATCTTGCCGGGATTTAGTACGGAATGAGGATCAATCGATTCTTTAATCCTCCGCATCATTTCTATCGCCGGGAGCGGTGCCAATTTCTCCAAAAACTGCCGTTTCGCAAGGCCGATTCCATGTTCCCCGCTGATCGTTCCTCCGAGTTTAACTGCTTCAGAAAATATTTCACCGAAAGCCTGTTCAGCAGAACGAATTTCCTGAGTATTTCGCGCGTCTGTCAGACAGGTGGGGTGTAAATTGCCGTCTCCCGCATGTCCGAAGTTACCAAAGAGCAATCCATTTTTCTGCGCAATGGACTGGATTCGCTCCAGCATCGGTACGACTTCACTCCGCGGGACCGTCGCATCCTCCAAAATTGTTGTTGGCTTGACCCGGGCAAGTGCCGAAAATGCAATTTTCCGAGCGCTGCGGAGTTTGACCGCTTCCTGTTCGCTACGGGCGATGGAAAAATTGTTTGCACGGTGTTTCCTGCATAATACGGAGATTTTTTCTGTATCTTCTTTGACGACAACATGATGGCCGTCGACTTCGATTAACAGCAGCGCCTCAGTATTTACCGGCAAATTCAAATGCGCGTACTGTTCCACACAGTTAATGGTTGTACGATCCAGGAATTCAAGCGTGGATGGACTGATGTGTGAAGAAATGATTTCAGCGACCGTTTCCCCGGCGTCTGAGATCCTGTCAAAAAAAGCCAGCATCGTACTGGAGGTCTCAGGTTTCGGTATAAGTTTCAAGAGAATATTAGTGAATATACCGAGAGTTCCTTCTGATCCGATGAGAAAATCCTTGAGGTTATATCCTGCGACATCCTTGACAGATTTTCCGCCAAGCGAAACAATACTTCCATCAGGTAAAACGACCTCCATGCCCTGGACATAATTTTTTGTTACGCCGTACTTTAATCCGCGCAGACCGCCTGCATTCTCTGCAACATTGCCTCCGAGAGTCGAGATTGCAGCGCTCCCGGGATCCGGCGGATAGAATAACCCGATCGATTCCACGGTCGATTGAAGCTGTGCCGTCAGGACACCGGGTTCAACCCTGACGGTAAGATTTTTTTCATCCAGCTCAATTATCCTGTTCCAATGATTCGTAAGAACGACAATGGAATTTTCTGTTGGTATTGATCCTCCGCTCAGACCTGTCCCCGAACCGCGTGGAACGAGAGCAAAGTGCTCATGGTTCGCAAGAATCATGACTTCGGAAAGTTCCTGTGTTGTCCGCGGTCGAATGATTGCGCTGGGAAACTGACTCAGAAGAGGTGTTGCGTCATAGGAGTAGGCGAGCTTCTGCTCCGGAGAATCAAAGAAGTTTTCACTTCCAACAATCGATCTGATTTTATTTATCGTTTTAGCCGTGATCATCATTCACAGAAGATAGGTGAACAACCATAGAAATGCAAGAACGCCACAACTTGGATATAATTCGAAAATCGTCTACCTTATCATATCTAAACTATTCATAACATTTAGTTTAAAGGATGAGTATGGAAAATTCAAATAAGCGTTCATGGGCAGAGCCCTACAAGATCAAAGTCGTCGAACCGCTGAAGATGACAACCCGGGAAGAAAGAAATAAAGCGCTCGAAGAAGCGGGCTTTAACACCTTTCTATTGAAATCTGACGATGTCTACATCGATCTGCTGACCGATAGCGGCACGAATGCGATGAGCGATAATCAATGGGCCGGCATGATGCTTGGCGACGAAGCCTATGCGGGAAGCAAAAATTTTTATCACCTTGAGGACGCCGTGAAAAAATATTACGGCTACAAATACCTGGTCCCGACTCATCAGGGCCGCGGAGCAGAACATATTATTTCACAAATTCTCATTAAACCGGGAACATATGTCCCGGGAAACATGTATTTCACCACGACCCGTCTTCACCAGGAACTTGCAGGTGGAAAATTTGTCGATGTCATAATCGATGATGCGCATAATCCGGCAAGCCTCCACCCTTTCAAAGGAAATGTTGATCTTGAAAAATTGGATGCACTTGTAAAAAAAGTTGGCGCGAAAAGCATTCCATATATTACAATAGGTGTTACGGTAAATATGGCAGGCGGACAACCGGTTGCCATGGCAAACTTAAAGGATGTTCGAGCATATTGTTTGAAGCAAGGCATACGTGTCGTGCTGGATGCAACGAGGGCGGTTGAGAATGCGTACTTTATCAAGACCAGGGAAAAAGGTTATGAAAATAAATCCATTGAAGAAATCCTTCTTGAGATGTGTTCATATTCCGATGCGTGTACCATGAGCGGTAAGAAGGATTGTCTCACCAATATTGGGGGATTCCTGGCGTTGAATGAGTGGGATGTATTTGAAGAAGCGCGTAATATGGTTGTCGTCTACGAAGGACTTCATACCTATGGCGGGCTTGCGGGGCGGGATATGGAAGCGATGGCGCGCGGTATTGCAGAAGCGGTCCAGTGGGACCATATCCGTGCACGAATTGGGCAGGTAGAATATGTCGGCGATAAACTCAAGAGCCTTAGCGTACCCATTGTGCTCCCGATTGGCGGTCATGCGGTTTTTCTCGATGCAAAAACATTTCTCCCCCATCTCAAGCAAACCGAATTTCCTGCTCAAACGTTGGCAGCAGAACTTTACCTGGAATCTGGAATTCGGTCTATGGAACGAGGAATTGTATCCGCAGGGAGAAATAGTGAAACCGGAGATCATTTCTATCCAAAGCTTGAATTGGTTCGCCTAACCTTCCCGCGGCGCGTCTATACACAGGCTCATTGTGATGTAACAGTTGAAGCGGTGAACGAAGTGTTTAACCGAAGGAATTCAATCAAAGGATTGAAGATGGTGTATGAACCAAAGTATCTGAGGTTCTTTCAGGCAAGGTTTGAAAGATTGTAGCGATTATTACGGGCGAATTGGTAATCGCGATCTACCACGGGTTAGCTGGTAATCGAAACATTCATGTTTCGTAAAATCGTCAAATCCGAATGCTAAAGCATTCGACTACCACGGGTTGCTGGTAGTCGAAACATTTATGTTTCGTATAATCGCTAAATACGAATGCTACCACGGGTTACCTGGTAGTCGAAACATTCATGTTTCGTATAATCGTCAAATCCGAATGCTAAAGCATTCGACTACCATGGGTTGCTGGTAGGCGAAACATTTATGTTTCGTATAATCGCTAAATACGAATGCTAAAGCATTCGACTACCGTATTCAGGAAGTTTCGTATAATCGTTAAATACGAATGCTAAAGCATTCGACTACCGTATTCAGGAAGTTTCGTATAATCGTCAAATCCGAATGCTAAAGCATTCGACTACCAGGCATAAACTTCATGGAAAATAATTATCGGACACGGCCACACCGCCTTCCCGATGAATGTTATCAGGGATTTGTGACCGTCGCGTTTACCTGCTGCATTAAGGATAAGAAACAACTCATTACAAGAAAAGAAATCTTTTTACCGTGTTCCGACATTCTTTTTGCAGAATCAATTCGATCGGATTGCATCGTTCTCGCATATATTTTTATGCCGGATCATTGTCACATGTTGTTGCAGGGAAAATCTGTTTTTGCAGATACACTGCGCACAATGAGTAATTTTAAACAGAAAAGCGGATATTGGCTTTCAAAAAATCATCCGGAAATTGAATGGCAAAAGAGCTTTTACGATCATATTCTTAGGACCGACGACGAAATAGACAATCAAATCCGATATTTTTTGGAGAATCCTGTGCGTAAAGGAATTATCGAAGACTGGAAAAAATATCCATGGAAAGGTTCGATGATGTATGATTTAAATGAATGGTGTCCGTTGTAATGAGAACCTGGTAATCGCGATCTTCAGATCGCGTATCACGGGACTTCAGTTTACATGACCTTAACAATATAAACTGCCACGAATGCTAAAGCATTCGACTACCACGGGTTAATTGGTAATCGAAACATTTATGCTTCATATAATCGTCAAATCCGACAACCACGGGTTACCTGGTAGTCGAAACATTTATGCTTCATCTAATCGTCAAATCCGACAACCACGGGTTAGCTGGTAGGCGAAACATTCATGTTTCGTATAATCGTTAAATACGAATGCTAAAGCATTCGACTACCGTATTCAGGAAGTTTCGTATAATCGTTAAATACGAATGCTAAAGCATTC
>RPQN01000141.1 GCA_003819715.1 Ignavibacteriota bacterium
GGTTATCTCGAGTGCCCTCAGCACAACGGTCCTTGCCATCTCCATGCGCGTTTTCGAAATTACTGCGTATGGCATCAGCGCCATCTTTCTTGCGCTTTACATCATGATTGATCGCGATCGGCTCCGTGGCTGGCTTTTCTCGGTTGTTCCTCGATCGCACCATATTCGCTTAGCTCGCGTTTTGATGAATCTGGAGACAATCGTTGGCGCATACATTCGTGGACAGCTGATCACGTGCCTGTCCATCGCGATCTTTTCGTTCGTCCTTCTGGTGATATGTGGCGTGCCAAATGCGTTGGCGCTTGCTGTGTTTGCAGGTATAGCAGATGTCCTACCATACATCGGTGCAATCCTGTCTATAGCACCGATGATCATTGCGGCGCTGGTGCGTGGCCCGGTGGTCGTGACCATTATTTTGTTGGTCATGCTCGCGTATGAGGAATTTGAGAGCCGTGTGCTCGTTCCTCGAATTTATGGACGTGCGCTGCGCCTTCCGTCGTCCATCGTGCTCTTCGCGCTCCTTGCGGGCGGGACGGTGATGGGGATCCTCGGCGCACTCCTTGCGCTCCCTATTGCAGCGACCATTATGATGCTCATCGAAGAGCTTCGAGTTGAGCTTCCGGGTAAGCAAGACCGCGTTGCAGATGTGGATCAGCGCGTCGGTGATGAGCGCGCAGAGAAAGAGTATTTGCGCCGGACTGTAGGTGTGCCTGTAGAGGAAGCTGCAGCTATTGCCGCTTCGATCTCAGATGTTCGGCGGGAGGCAGAGAGTCGTCCGCAGGAGGCAGTCGGGACGTCCACCGAGAGCGGGAACACCAACGAATTGGAAAGGTCGACGACACTCACTGAAAAAAAAGGAGAAAAACCATGAACACCATCACGACCAAAGACGGTACAGAGATTTATTATAAGGACTGGGGATCGGGACAGCCGGTCGTCTTCAGTCACGGTTGGCCGCTCAATGCCGATGCCTGGGAGGGCCAGATGATTTCCCTGGCATCCAACGGCTATCGATGCATTGCCCACGATCGCCGCGGTCACGGCCGGTCAAGCCAGCCCTGGAATGGCAACGAGATGGATACTTATGCCGACGATCTCTCGGAGCTCATTGAGGCGCTTCATCTCACCGGCATCACACTGGTCGGCCACTCTACCGGTGGCGGAGAAATTACACGCTATGCCGGTCGGCACGGCACTCAACGCATTGCCAGGATTGTCCTCGTGGGTGCGGTGACGCCGCTGATGCTCAAGACGGACGCCAATCCTGATGGTCTGCCGATGGCGACGTTCGATGGTATCAGAGCCGGCGTTGCGGCCGACCGATCGCAGTTCTTCAAGGATCTCACGACGCCATTCTTTGGCGCCAATAGGCCGGATGCGAAGGTGAGCCAGGGCCTTCGGGATGCGTTCTGGTTCCAGGGCATGCAGGGAGGTCTCAAAAACGAACTCGATTGCATCAAGGCGTTTTCCGAGACGGATTTTACTGCAGACCTCAAGAAAATCGAAGTGCCAACCCTCATTATCCATGGCGATGACGACCAGATTGTACCGATCGGCGCATCGGCACTCGCATCATCCAAACTCATGAAGAATGCGAAGTTGAAGATTTATCCGGGCGCCCCGCACGGATTGCCATGGACGCATAAAGATGAATTGAACACCGACTTGATTGCTTTTCTCAAGACAGAGTAATGCGTCGATTGCTCGTGCAGCCACCATCCATGGAATGGTGTTTCGTGTATGATCATCATATCAAAGAGGACATGGATTGCCTTGGGGATTCGTTTGAGGCAGTCTGATTATCTAAACGAACAGCAGGGATGAATATCAGCTCAAGATGAATTTCGAAGAGATGAACAGCTTGGAAACACTTTTTGATTCAGACTTGAAATCAAGTCTCCCGTTGCCGCCTGAACTGAAATCGCTGTACGGTTCACTCAGTTTCCCATCCCATCCCGGCCGCCCATACATCATCAGTAACTTCGTCAGTACAGTGGATGGGGTAGTGTCTCTCGATGCGCATGGCAAAGCCGTCGGTGATGTTATTAGCGGTTCCAACCAGCAAGATAGCATGGTGATGGGACTGTTGCGTGCGGTTTCGGATATTGTCCTTGTGGGCGCAGGCACTCTCCGGGCATCACCCTCCCACATCTGGACTCCTCAATATATATATCCTCCGTATGCTGAAGTCTATGCCGTATTAAGAAAACGCATGGGGAAAAGGCCTTCTCCATTGAATGTCATCGTGAGTGCAAGCGGCGACCTTGACTTGAGTTTGCCTGTCTTTCAGTCTGAAACAGCCCCGGTCATAATAGTGACCACCGTCCTAGGCGTTCAACAGATCAAGAGGAAAGAACTCTCTGAATCAGTCCGGATTATTGAAGGGAGCGATACAACGACAATAACGGCTCGCCAAATTCTCAAGGCGATCGAGACGGTCAGTCCCTCATGCGATATAATTCTCATTGAAGGAGGTCCGCATCTTATCGGTGATTTCTTTGCGGTACATTGTCTTGATGAATTGTTTTTAACATTCGCACCCCAGATCGCGGGCCGGGAAAGTGCCAGTGAACGGCTGGGATTAGTTGCAGAAAAACTATTTGCGCCTGAGCACCCTGTCTGGGGAACACTTCGCTCGGTAAAACGGTCCGGGAGTCATCTCTTTTTGCGGTATGGATTTGAATCGGCAGGTGTCCGGGAGCAATTATAATCGTTTTCATAAGAGTAAAACAAAGAGGAAAGCCGTTTTGAGAGAATTCCGGTTACCATGGTACGCGAGAGCGACCGTTATCATCCTGGGAATTATTCTGGTTACCGCCGTCCTTTTTTTGGGGAGGGATATATTTGTTCCCTTGGCATTCGCTGCATTGCTTTCCGTCCTCTTGTATCCCCTCAGCAACTTCCTGGAGCGACACAAGGTTCCACGCCTTCTTTCCATCTTCATCGCTGTGGCAATCGCCTCCATCGTCTTGGCTTGTCTCGCCGCCATCATTGCAATGCAGATCGGTCAATTTGGAGAAGAATTTCCCCGCATAAAGAAAGAGAGCATGGAATATATTGATGGCCTACAGCTCTTCATGAGGGATACATGGGGTATTGCCTACGCAGATCAATTGCGGTGGTTCCAACAATGGGGGGCGCAAACATGGCAACGGAGCGGAGAGGTCTTGAATCAAGCACTGCTGACGTTTGTGGACATAACAACTCTTGTGGTCCTCGTACCGCTTTATACTTTCCTGATGTTGATGTACAAAGATCTTATCATCGAATTCTTTTACAGATTAGTCGCCAGGAAAAATGCAGGTACGCTAAAAAAAGTATTGCAGGAATCGCGCATGGTGGTGAACCGTTATATCGTCGGATTGATGATAGAAACCGTTATCATTGCTGTATTGAATAGTGCAGCATTGCTTCTGCTGGGTATTGACTATGCAATTCTTTTCGGTATTCTTGCTGCACTCTTGAATCTCATCCCTTACATCGGAATTATGATCGGAGGGTTGCTTCCCCTTCTCATGGCACTGATCACAAAGGATTCGGCGTGGTATCCTGTAGGAGTGCTTGCAGCGTTCAGTGTCATCCAGATCATCGATAATAATCTCGTTGTCCCATATATCGTCGCCGCTCGTGTCAGCATTAATGCTCTCATTTCGATTGTTGCAGTGATCATTGGCGGCATGTTGTGGGGCATTTCTGGAATGTTTCTCTCCCTGCCTGCTGTCGCAATCCTTAAAATCGTTTTCGACAGAGTTGAACCCTTGAAGCCTTGGGGATTGATTTTGGGTGATGTGATTCCGCCAAAACGAACGGGCAAAGCCACGAAGCGATGAACACGGTGAGCCGGTTTGCTTTTCTTTATCCATGAGAGACGGCATGAGAGCTCACCATTTCATTGGTCCACGATTGGCGATGAGATTTTTCTTTCTCATAAGAATTAATCCCTTTTTCAATCTTTTGGGTGATAACAGTCTGAGGAAAACATGACGACAATAAATTACATTGCGCATAAAATTATTCTTCCCACGGGAAGGAGGGAGGCAATGAGGGGTGTGCCGAATGAACATGAATTATAATTTAAATCCTCGGAGGGGTCATCATGAACACATTTAATGAATTTCTAGATCATGTCATGAAGAACTTTGCCGCATCATTTCCGTATGGGTTATCGAAGACGGAGGTGACCCGGCTGGCGTTTCTTGCCTGGTGTACGAAAGAGGCGAATATATTTGAAGGGTCGAAAGAAGTCCAAAAACCGGCTCCTCATTGAAAGTGAAAGAGCACCGAGAATGCAGCATCGGTGAACATCCGCAATTCCGCATTGACCCCTCTTTGCATCTCATGGGCCTCATTCAAAAGGATTAATTCCTTTTTCATCCTTTTGGTCTATTTCCCGTGAAGTAAATCGTTCGCATCATTAGTTCCAGTTGAAAGTAATTCTGTTTGAAAATGAAAGGGAAGCTCACTATGGAAAATCACTGGAGTTTTGAAAAAACGGCCCTCCCGCATAAATCGCTCCTGTACAATTATGCGTTCGCGATAACCAGAAATTCTGACGATGCAGATGATCTGTTGCAGGAGACGTTCTTTAAAGCGTACAGATTTTGGAACAATTTTGAAGCGGGGACAAATATCAAGGCATGGCTCTATCGAATCATGAAAAATTCATATATCAATTATTATAGAAAAGAAATACGAGAGCCGAAGAAGGTTGAATACAAAGAATACCACCTCCCCTATGACACATTGCATGAAACGCCTTTGCCCCTCAAGCATCTCCAGGAAAAATCATACGATGAACTGTTTGGTGACGAGATTACGCGCTCCCTTGAATCGCTCAACGATACATTCAGGAACATCATCATCCTCAGCGATATTGACGGGCTCAGTTATGAAGAAATCGCAACGATGGTTCAATGTCCCATCGGCACTGTCCGTTCCCGGTTGCATAGGGGCAGGAAACTCTTAAGGAATAAGCTCTCCGCTTATGCCAAAGAAAATGGATATCTCTCAAAAAAGCCGGCGGTGTAAAGGTTTTTACGGCCGTCGGCCCCTCCCCAGTACCGTTTATATCTATTTTTCAAGGTATTAATCCCTTTTTCATCCTTTTGGACTATTCCCATTAAATAAAACCATTAGTATTCTATTCATCAGAAGAAGGGGCAATTATTTTATTTTCTTGCGTCATTCGCAAAGGCAATTTTATATGAATAATAAGCGTTCTCCATTAAGAGAAATCAGCCAGGTGTTTAATGATTGGGTAGGGAGGCTGAGCCCAAAGAAGCAGGATACAGATATTTCTGAAGAAGGAAATAAAAACCTGCATTCGAGCATTCTTAAAGATGCAAATTCAGATGCCGTCTTCATTGGGTGGCAGAAAACCACCTCCGGTGATGCGTTTCCGCTCTATAATATTACAGCAAAAGATCATCCCCATTATCTTTCTACCGTCTCGGAACAAACGTTGCGCAAGATGAACATCAAAATTCCTCCTACAACGCCGTTTGAAGATACATGAAAATTTTCCATGCTGAAAAATAACGGCCATAAAACAAGGCAGCACCGCGGAAGTCCCCCCCCATTTCAAGGAATCGACCAGGGCCATCATGAATGGGAAACAGGACTCAGCTCCCTGAACCAATACTCCGATGAGTCTCCTTATCTTCAATTTTTTGATCAACCGTCTGATCAAGAGAAAGAATCCGATGTTCAGGAATCTGAGGCCCGCCAGCTCAAGGAGATGCGGAATGGTCAGGATTCGTATGATGAGGCCGATTCCCGGCGAACTCACGATGACGAGAATCGATGGCAGGATGATGGAGGGGAAAACGGATGAGCACACTGAAGAAATAATTCCTGTTTTTATCACATCTCTCCTGCATCATCCATGGGTATTGTTAACCTATTATAAATCTGACTTTTAAAGGAAAAAAAGCATGCAATCGCATAACTCAGTGGAGAGGTCCGAAGATCTCCGAATAGATTATCCGACAGCCCCGGGGAGCGGAGTGCAACAACTTGATGTCACACTGATCCGTCCGACGAACTATACCGATGATGGCTACCCGATCAAAACACGCATCGGTGTCATCCGCAGCAATACGTTAACCCAAATCGGAACGCTGGTCCACGATCTTGTGAATGAACCTTTTCTGAGCGGGATCTCGCTCCACATCCGTAAGATCGATGAAGCCATTGAGTGGGTGCCGGTAAAGGAAATTGTGAATCGTTCAAAAGTGTCCGGAGTGAAATCCATCGTGATGCTCGTTGGTGTGCAAACAAATCAATTTCCGCGTGCGTTGGATATCGCGTCAAAATTCCTTCCGCACGGGATTCCGGTCTTGATTGGCGGTTTTCATGTGAGCGGCATGCTCGCGATGATTGGTGTGACAGATGATCTGAAAGCCGCAATGTCGGAAGGGATCACCCTGGTCGCTGGAGAGGTCGAAGGCGGGCGGTTATCAGCAGTGGTGGAAGATGTCCTCAAGGATAAAGCACAACCACTCTATAATTTCCTCAATCCCACACCGGATTTGCTCCACGTTCCCATACCTCATATCACGAAAGATGAGTTTGATAATTTTGCTTCTCGGTTTACGACCATTGATACAGGACGCGGTTGTGTGTTCAATTGCGACTTTTGCACCATCATCAACGTGCAGGGCCGGACCATGCGGTACCGGGAACCGCAACAAGTCGTCGATTTTGTCCGGCAAAGTTACCTCGAAGCAGGTGTATCGCACTCATTTTTTACGGATGACAACACTGCACGCAATCCGAAATGGCGTGAGCTGTTTTCAAAACTGACCGGTTTACGCGAAGAGGAAAAAATTCCATTCACCTTTATGATGCAAAGCGACCTCGCAGCACGAAAGATGCCCGGCGGTGATTTTTTTGAACTCGCGGCACGGGCCGGATGCAACCAGGTCTTTTTTGGTGTGGAAAGCGTGAATCGCGAGAATCTCCGGTCCAAGGATAAATTTCAAAATCAGGTGTCGGAATACAAGGATCTTGTTGCCCATTGCCACTCTCTCGGTATTACATGCCACGCAGGGTATATCCTGGGACTGCCTTTCGACACGCCGGAAAGTATCAAGGAGGATGTGGCCGAACTTCAACGGATGATGTTCGATTCTGCTTCGTTCTATATTCTTTCACCGCTCCCCGGGTCAAAGGACCATCAGAGATGGTGGCAGGAGAAGAGATGGATGCATGAGGATTTTAACATGTACGATTCGGCTCACGTCGCGGTAAAACCGGAGCGCATGTCCAGTGATGAACTTTTGGAAGCATATCGGAACACGTGGGAACAATTCTATTCCACCAGGCACATGGTCAATATTTTGAAAATCTGGAGACACGATTCTCATTGCTATAAAGAGAAGCTGGCATTCTTCATGTGGTACTTGTATGCATCACGGATCGAGCGATTACACCCGATGAATTGCGGTTTCTGGACCGTCCGCCGTCGAAACGATCGCCGGTCGGGGCTTGCGCATGAAGCCATGATACCGTTCTGGTGGAATCGGTTAAAGGTGATCACCGCCCGGTTAGTGGGGATGGCGAAACTATTCTTCCAACTGGAGGATGTGTGGCTTCGGAGCCGTGCAAAGAGCAAAATTGAAGAAGGACTGTTTGAGTTGATTGTAAAAACAAAGCAAGGGGTCATGGATTGGCGGGATGTGAAAGAGAAAGAGCTAGTCGGGTATTATCGAAAACTCCAGGCCGAAATTCCGGAAATCAGAGTCCCATCGGTTGTTCAGCTTTGGTTGAGAAAAAGGAATCCGTTTGCTCAGGCGTTTTCCAGAACGTATGTCCGGCGAATATGGCACCATTGGTACTTCCATCTCTGGAATCCGCTGAAGTGGATTGAAGTGTGGTTGTTTGAAGGAGTGAACGGTATTCGATTCCTTCAACATTTGCTCGGAAATGATTCCGATCATGAATCAACCTCATTTTCCAGTCCGCTTCGAATGGAGGAATAATCACCTGTGAGAATTTGATATGGATTTCCTTTATCTCCTTGAAGGGCTTGCGATAGGATTCCTGCTGGCAACACCGGTTGGGCCGATCGGGGTTCTCTGCGTCCGCCGTACGCTGATGTACGGGAGGCGCCAGGGTTTTATTGTCGGACTGAGCGGCGCCTCGGCGGATATTGTCTACGCGCTCATCGCCGCATTCGGTGTGACTTTCATCTCCAATTTTATCCAGGAATGGCAATTATGGATGAGATTAGGAGGCGGTGTTCTCTTGCTTGTTCTGGGTTTTCAGATTTTCCGTTCCAATCCGCTGGCCGAGGCAACAGCAGTCCGATTGAAGCTGCCCCGGAGGACGTTTGTCACTACTTTCCTTCTGGCACTGACTAATCCGATGTCGATGTTCGGCTTTGGGGCGGTTTTTTCGAGTACGAGAATCGTACAAACGACAACAGGCCGGATTTCCCTGTTCATGCTCGTGACAGGTGTTTTCTTCGGATCTCTTTTGTGGTTCTCATTACTGACAAGCGCCACGTACGTCTATAAAAAGAAACTCGCAAACGGAGGACTCGCAATGGTGAATAAAATCGCCGGCGTGTTATTTATCCTCTTCGGTGCCGTTAACGTTTGGAGTTGTGCAAGCAGATGATAGAGATTTTCTTCCTTTCGGCTCCACGTCGTTAAAAACAGGTCAGGATTTTAAATATTCCCATTGCATGAGAATCAGATAACTTCATCACGCAGGTATCGTTCCCCCTTGTCCCGCGCTGTCACTCGCAGAGCTTATCTCGACAGACCTGGATGTTCCAGGTTTTCGTCATAAGAGGGATTAACTACTTTATCAATCCTTTGGGTGATTTCTTCTTGGCGCCCCATCCGCTACGTTTTTATATCAATGGTATACGTTCGACGAACAAAGCGTGATATCCTTCGTATTCCAGTGATAGGGATTGGAACCAGGGGATATGCATACGTACAATGATTTTATGAGACAGTTGTTCCGCATTCACCCGCATCGGCAAAGAATTTTCTCAGCATACGTAATTTTAAGTTTCCAATCTTGCACAATCTCCCCCTGCATCGGTCAATTTTCTTTATTGCGACAGGGCCTGTGTGCTTCTCTCTAACTTTCGAAAGGCCTTGGAATTTGAGCCGGGATTCCTACCATATTCATCTCATAGAAAATTTCAGTGGAGTCAAAACGAGGAACCGTTATGAGCTGGTATAAAATTATTCCATGGAAATGGCAGCGTTATATGTTGTCGGTACTGCTTATTGCTGCCGCCGCCTTTTTGCGGGTATGGCCTTTGCAGACTCTTGGGAACCGTATGGCATGGCTCACCTTCTATCCGGCTGTGATGGGTGCCGCAATATATGGCGGATTTACCGCCGGTTTACTGACAACTTGTCTTGCATGTGTCATTGTTATTTTCTCAGGTCAAATGCTTGTGGGTCAACCCTTCATAAAAGATTCTGCTGACTGGTTGGGTTTGACCGTTTTCGTCATAACGAGCACGATGATTTCAAGTGTCGCCGAGGCAATGCGCCGCGCCAACGTGAGGGCGAAACAGGCAAAGGAAATTGCCGAATCTGCCAACAAAGCCAAAAGCGTTTTCCTTGCAAGTATGAGTCATGAACTGCGGACTCCATTGAATGCCATTCTTGGTTTCTCTGAACTGTTGTGTCATGATAAAAGTATCTCCAACGCCCACCGGAAGATTCTTGATATTGTCAACCGCAGCGGTGAGCACTTGCTCGATCTCATCAATGACGTGCTGGACATGGCGAAAGTCGAGGCAGGAGGCAGCAGTGTAGAAAATGATAATGTCGATTTGGGAGAGTTGGTGCTCGATATCACCGATCTGATGCGTGTGCGAGCAGAAGAAAAAAAGCTGCAATTGATATTCGATCCATCAGTAACTATTCCACGATTCGTTCGAACCGATGCTGCAAAACTGCGTCAGATGGTCATCAACCTGATAGGCAATGCCATTAAGTTCACCGAGCGGGGAGAAGTGACCCTGCGCATGAGTGTGCAACCTTCTGACGATCCTCAACGTCTGCAGCTGATCATTGAAGTGGAAGATACGGGCATGGGCATCACCGCTGAAGATCAAAAACGCATCTTCGAGTCTTTTGTCCAGGTGGGCAAAGTGACAAAACAAAAAGGGACAGGGCTCGGGCTTGCGATCACCCGCAAGTATGTGGAGTTAATGGGCGGACGGATCAGCATTGAGAGTATCCCGGACAAGGGATCAACGTTCCGATTAGAAGTGCCCGTTTATCGGGTGGAAAAAATAGAATTGAGGGCGCCGAAAATTAAGCGGGGACGAGTCATGGGCATTGCTTCCGGGCAAATCGAATATCGCCTCCTGATCGTTGAAGATCAAATGGAAAACTGGATGTTATTGCAGAGATTGTTGGAAGATGTCGGGTTCCCAGTCCGCGTGGCAGATAACGGATTGAAAGGTATTGAACTGTATCAGGAATGGCTGCCGCACTTGATCTGGATGGATGTTCGCATGCCGGTGATGGACGGCCTTGAAGCCA
>RPQN01000142.1 GCA_003819715.1 Ignavibacteriota bacterium
GAAGTGTTAAAGAGACTTGGCGAAATACGATTAGTCCCGGTGGTTGTCCTCGAAGATGCAAAAAATGCCGAACCGTTGGCCGAGGCGCTCATTGCCGGCGGGCTGCCATGCGCCGAAGTGACATTTCGGACTGCTGCTGCAGCAGATGCGATAAAGCGAATGGCCAGGTATAAGGAAATTTGTCTTGGTGCCGGTACCGTTCTTTCGGTGGATCAAACAAAGTTAGCAGTTGATTCCGGTGCAACCTTCATCGTCTCTCCGGGGTTCAATCCCAAAGTCGTTCAATATTGCGTTGACCAGAAGATCCCGATTACTCCCGGCATCTGTACACCGACAGAAATTGAAATGGGGCTTCAGTACGGCCTGAACATCTTCAAATTTTTTCCTGCGGAAGCCTATGGCGGTTTAAAAACATTGAAAGCGATCAGTGCTCCCTACGGCATGATCAAATTTATTCCTACCGGCGGAATCGATGCAAAGAATGTCCGCGAGTATCTCTCATTTCGGCAGGTGTTTGCATGCGGGGGAAGCTGGATGGTTGCAAAAGAACTCATCTCGAATGGAAAATTTAACGAGGTGAAACAGCTGGCGCAAGAAGCGGTGAATCTTGTCCGGGTTCTCTAAGGGCGGAACGGATTCACCAAACACCATTCAGCTTGTCACGGATTTCCGCATCATGGATTGAGCCGGAGGAATCTGTCCGGCCCGCGGAGACCATGGTTCTCTTCACCGAGGGAAGAGCCGCCGGTTCAAGAGTTCCATGCGGGTAACGAGGGCAGACATTTGTTGAATTCTTCAATCAGCGAATTCTCATACGGTCCGCCGAACGATCCCGAAAAAAACCGATCGATGCCTTCCTTGTATAATCGTTCCCAGGAATCCTCTTCGTGCCCGGGATTAATCGGAAAGAACATGGCGCCGTTCGATTTAGCCGCCTGCATATCTCCGGGTGCATCGCCAATCATCAACATTTTATCGCGGGGATATTTACCGTCTGCTGCGTATCGGATATGCTCGGTCTTCGTTCCATACTCCTGACCGCAAATGATCCTCACGTACTGATCGATATGATGTTCTACCCATTCCCGATTCAACGCCTCACCGGGTGTCTGAGATACCACTATCACATCTGCCTGTTCAATAAACTTCAATAAAGATTCACGGACCCATGGAAAAGGAGGAATGCCATAGACGAACTCTCCAATAGAGGTATTGACGGCTTTCGACCATGCAAGGGTTTTATCAATAACGGGATTGTGCACATCCTTCGCATATCGTTCCAGTGCAGGGTTCCCCAGTTTTGTCTCTTTTTTTACCCACTCGATTAATGGAGCGACATCCGGAAGTTTTGCACCGCGCGCTTTTACTTCTTTTCGTTCGGAAAGCAGGCGAATTGATTCGATCACTGCATGAAAACGGTTGCACCCCCTGGTTTGAGAATAGAGATTCACGAAATCCCAGGTCTCACGTGCATACTTAGAAATATTCTGTAATTCCCAGTAGCGGATAAAATTCGGACAGAAACACTCTTTATGTTTTATTTCCATCGTATCGAATACGCAGCCGTCGGAATCAATCCCAACAAAAAAAGGTTTTGTCGGTGTTATTTCTTTTAAAATTTGATGTGGATCTTGAGTCATGGGTCTATCTATCCTCACACCTTCTGAAGGTCATTTACCTGTTCATTCACTGAATGAACGTGTTCGTGAAAAATAAAAATGAGACAGCGGTCATTCCGGGGATTCTTCAGCGAAGGAATAAATCATTTCATTTTCACTGCCAACAACATCTGCGGACATCAATCCCTGCCTCTGGGCATCGCGCTTGTCCTGCTGAATATCGCTGCGACAGGAGAGCCTTTCATACGCGTGCCGGTCCTGATGCTGAATGGATATTCATATAAAACATAACAATAATTTGGTAAATATGCCAAATTCCAACTACCGCGGAGGTTTTACCAGGGTATACCCCTTCTTCACCCGGTGCGGAGATACCCGAGGAAGGACCGTTTTCAATTTCCGTGAAGGTCGTTTTTCCTCTTGGAACTTATAGGAACAATCTGTATAATATAATTGCCAAGTAACAGTACACCGTTCTTGCTTCTTTGTGAGAAATCTCGAATACATTTGTATTAGGGGACCTGCTTCGAGTATCTTTTGATGGGCAACGTTTCGCGTCCCAAATGTAAGAAGCTATCAGCGAGCCTCCACCAATTGGCATTCCTGTTCGTTGATATTTTTCGCGAGAGCCGGTAACTGCGGCGTACACCGACCCGACGGTTCATCGGGGTAACTTTTTAGGAAAGGATTTGTTCCATGGAAGAAGGAACAGTCAAGTGGTTCAACGGAGCCAAAGGGTTTGGTTTCATTTCTCGCGCAAATGGCGAAGATGTATTCGTCCATTACAAGTCGATTGTTGGTGATGGGTATAAAACCCTGAACGATGGCGACAAAGTGCAGTTTGAAGTCCAGACGGGTCCGAAGGGCCTGCAAGCAGTGAACGTTTCCAAAGTATAAAGGAATCCACTTCATTATTGCGAATTGTTGTTTTTTAGTTTCACAAAGGCACACAGCGAAATGCTTGTGTGCCTTTTTCGTTTTTTTAACAATAAACCACCTTGGAGCACAGGGCGAAGTTTCAAAGAGAAGAATCAGAGGCGGAAAGTTCTCTTTGAGAAAAAGAGATAAACAGCCTGAGACATTCCACCCCGCAAGCTGATCTATCCCGAAAATCCCCCAGGATGCACCGAGACCATCTGACCTCAAATTAATTTTTGGCCTGACTATCATTTGCAAATGGCAACCTCACATGATTTTTCGTACATTTGACGCATCAATTTTATTCTCATGAGTTTTTCGGATCAGCAATGGATAAAATAACCTCCACTCAGACCCAACCCGCTGCACATTGGCATCTTCTCACCATCCCCGATGCATTAGAAAAATTACATTCACGGTTCGATGGACTCTCAACAGAAGAAGCGCATCTGAGGATAACACAATTTGGACCCAATGAGCTCCGGGGCAAGCAGGCCACCTCGCCCGTCATGTTGTTCATTAAACAGTTCACGAGTTTGTTGATCATCATCCTCTTTATCGCCGGCATCGTGTCGGCGGTCATTGGGGAAGGCGTCGAAGCGATTGCAATTATTATTATTGTCATTTTAGCCGGAGTGCTAGGGTTTCTTCAGGAGTACCGGGCGGGAAAAGCCATTGAGTCCTTACAGAAGATGGCGGCGCCTTATGCCTCTGCTCTCCGCGATGGAAAAGAAGTCAGCATCCCTGCACGCGAAATTGTCCCCGGCGATATTGTCCTCTTGAGGACGGGTGATAAAATTCCAGCGGACGCGCGACTCCTGGAAGTCATGAATTTAAAAATCGATGAAGCTTCGCTCACCGGTGAATCAGAGTCCGTAGAAAAAACGACGTCATTATCTTCCGGGGATACATCGCTCGGAGACAGGCTGAACATGGCCTACATGGGAACCGCAGTCTCCTATGGCCGCGGGAAAGCGCTCGTGACCTCAACCGGCATGTTCACGGAGTTTGGAAAAATTGCCGACCTCCTCCAGGCAACCGAATCGCGAAAAACCCCGCTGCAGGTCGACCTTGATAAAGTAGGAAAGGTTCTCGGAATATTTTCTATTCTCATTGCCGCACTCATCAGTGTGTTTGGCATGTTCAGCGGATATGCGATCGTGGACATGTTCATCTGGGGGATTGCCCTGGCTGTTGCGGTGATTCCGGAAGCACTCCCAGCAGTGGTCACCATCAGCCTGGCGCTTGGTGTGCGCCGGATGGTCAAACGCCGCGCATTGATCCGAAAACTCGCCGCCGTGGAGACACTCGGAGCGACCACCATCATTTGTTCGGACAAGACCGGGACCCTGACGCAGGACGAAATGACGGTGCGCAAAATATTTACGAACGGCAGAATTCTGGAGGTCAGCGGCGCGGGCTATAAGCCGAAGGGAACATTTTCGATTGACGGAGTCGAATTCGATCATGCGCAAGACCGCGACCTCACAGAACTATTTTATGCAGGCGTTCTGTGCAGCGATACCGTGCTGCATTTAAACGGTGATGAATGGGAAGTACTGGGCGATCCGACCGAGGGCGGAGTCATTGTGGCTGCGATGAAAGCGGATATTCTACGCGATGAAATGATGAATCAATATCCGCGCGTCAATGAAATACCGTTCACGTCCGAACGGAAACGAATGACGACCATCCATCAGCACAACAAAGGATATTATGCGTTCAGTAAAGGCGCGCCCGAGGTGATTTTAGGGACGTGTTCCTTCGTCTCCCGGAACGGGAAACCCGTACCGCTGACCGATGCAGAACGGAAAGACATCGTCGATCATGGACATCGCATGGGTGAGGATGCTCTGCGTGTTCTCGGATTTGCAGAAAAGATACTTGAACCCGACGAGACGATCGATGCACGCGTCGAACACGACATGGTCTTCCTTGGATTAATGGGCATGATCGATCCGCCTCGGCCTGAAGTAAAACAGGCAATTAAATTGTGCGAACAATCCGGGATCAAACCGGTGATGATCACCGGCGATCATAAAATCACTGCCGTCGCCGTTGCGCGGGAACTAGGCATACTCAATAACGGGGGCGTCATTACCGGAACCGAACTCGAGCATCTCTCCGATGAGGACCTGGAGAAACGAGTCGAATCCATTAATGTCTATGCGCGTATCGCACCGGTACATAAAATGCGCATTGTGACCGCATTCATGAATTTGGGACATGTCGTTGCGATGACGGGCGATGGGGTGAATGATGCCCCTTCGTTAAAAAAAGCAGACATCGGAGTCGCCATGGGAATCACCGGCACGGATGTCAGTAAAGAAGCAGCCGATATGATCCTCACCGACGACAATTTCGCTTCTATTGTCGCCGCCATTGAAGAGGGGCGCAGTATATTTGAAAATATCCGCAAATATTTGATTTTTCTCTTAAGCGGCAACATGGCAACGGTGTTCGCGATGATCGGTGCATTAGTGTTTATCCTGCCGCTGCCGCTCGACGCTGTTCAAATCCTCTTTATTAATTTTATCATGGACGGATTGATAGCGATCGCACTGGGTGTAGAACCTCCCGAACCCGGCATTATGCGCAGGAAGCCGCGGGATGTTCATGAAGGGATTCTTCATAAACGCGTGTTATGGAGAATAGGAGGGATTGGCGTATGGATTGCACTGGTGACGATGAGCACCTTTGTCTGGGAATTATCGAACGGCTATTCTACCCCGCATGCCGTTACCGTCTTCTTTGCCACGTTGATTCTGTCGCGGCTTTTTAATGGTATGAATTGTCGATCGATGGATGATTCTATATTCAAACTCGGGTTTTTCACAAACAAACCGCTTGTGTACAGCACCATTATTGCATTATTCTGCACATTCGCCGTGATCTATTTTCCTCCTCTCCAAAAACCGTTTGGAACCGTCTTCTTAAGTACCCGCGAAGTATTCATAGCATTTTTCGCCTCGTCAACGGTTCTGATAATGGCAGAGATACAAAAGACCATACGACGGAAAATGTTTCCGCTCACTTCATAGCCGGATTCGAAGAAAAAATTACATCCGGTCTCTCAACGAACGGGATGCATCAGGATTTATTTCTTAAAAGGATTTCCCGGTTTATGTGATGCTTCCAATAAAGATAGAAAGGAATTCCCGCAAGAAGCAGGAGAAGCCCCACCATCGAATCGGCCGTCTGTTCCAGGAGCGTATTGAGAACAAACCACGTGGCCACGACAACAAACGCAATAGGAACATACGGATAGCCCGGCACGCGGAACGTCCGGACTGCTTTCGGCTGTTTTTTCCGTATAATAAAAACAGCAACAGCACCAAGAGCGAAGAAAATCCATCCGGCAAAAATGACGTACGTAAACAATTGATCGTACGTTCCCGTCAATGTCAACAAAGAAGACCACACCCCCTGGATCATCAACGATCTGCCGGGAGTTTTATATTTGGGATGGACGTTGCTGAACCCGGGGAAAAAGAGTTTGTCTTTCGCCATCGCAAAATATACGCGCGCGGTGGTCATGGATGTCCCGTTCACCGTCCCAAAAGCCGAGACCATAACACACAACGAAATAATCGCACCACCGTACCCCTGGAACACCTTCTCCATCATATCTGCGGCCACCAAATTCGATCGTGCAATCTCCCCAATGGGAAGAACATAGAGATAGGCCAGGTTCGTAACTGCATAAATGATGATGACGGCAAGCGTTCCAATAACCAGTGCCCGAGGAACGGTTTTCTGGGGTTCTTTGATTTCACCGGCAAGATACGTCAGCCCGTTCCAGCCGTCATAGGACCACAGTGTTGCAATCATGGCCACACCAATTGCGGAGAGCAACGTGCCCGACGTGGGGCTGCCCCAGAGCGGAAAGAAATGATCTGTGCTTCCCTGTCCGTATGAAAAGCCCAGAAAAATAATACCGCCAATCGCCGCAATTTTCAGGAACGTGAAAAGATTCTGTACCAGTCCGCCGAATTGTACGCCGAAATAATTGATGATTGCAAGAATCATGATTGCTGAAATTGCCAGAAGTTTTAATCCGATATCGGCAAACGGGTGAATATTCCCTATCAGCGGCAGCTGCCAGGCTTCCAGCGCAGGTGAAAAATGAGGAAGGGTGATAAAAAATCCGGAATACTTTGCAAACGCAACGGCGATGGCGGCAATCGATCCTGTTTGATAAACAATGAAGGTCGTCCATCCATAAAGAAAAGCGATCAAATCGCTGTACAGGATCCGGAAAAAAACGTATTGTCCGCCCGCATCCGTAATTTGACTGGCAATTTCTGCATTCGTTAACGCACCGGCAAGGGTCAGAAGACCGGTGAGAATCCAGACGAAGATCATGACGCCCGGGATCTGGACCGCGGCAGCAACATTGGACGGTGTAAGAAAAATTCCGGATCCCACCACGGACCCTATGACGATCATAATCGCCGACGTCAGACCCAGGCGGCGGGAGAGTTCATTCTCTCCCTTCCCTGATCCATATTCAAGGGATGTCTGATCCGGCACTAGTGGAGTTCCCTGCAAATGGGCTGAGACATCGGCGTGAGCGGACGGAATCTAACCGCCAAAAATGACGAGCTGGACTTCTTCCGGCAGCAGGACGCTCAGCGACCGCATCACACTGCCTCTAAGCATACTTTCCAGGACACTCCGCTTGGTTGCTCCCATGATAACTCGGTCAACACCGAAGGTCGCCGCCTGTTCGGCAATGGTATAACCGACTTCATAACTGGGGATTGAAATGATCTGATAGTCGATACCGGACTCAGAGCAGATGGTTTCGATATGCTCTTCCTCGCCGTTCACTTTCATTTCTATGCGTTCCGGCAATGTACCAACTGCAATTTCCTTAATCCGCAGGATGAAGAGCAATGCACCGCGCTGTTTCGCTTCGTCGAGCGCGAACTTCAACAACCGGTCATTGACATCCTTCAGGGCAAGGAGATATTTTGTCGAAGGAATCGATGTCCGGCGGCGTTTACGTGTCGGGACGGGAAGTGTTTGCGCCGCTTCGGCGGGGAGAGATTTGCCCGTGATCCGCCATTTGACCACGCTCCGTGCTGCAAAGCCGAGCAATAAAATGAGCCCGGCAAAAATTGTTGCCTCGTGTTTTTTTACCGCAATGGATATTTCAATCAAACAGAGCACCGCTGCCGATATGAGCATCAGGATTTTTACATACGACTTCATACTCACCGATTTATCCGTCGCCGTCGAACCAAGATTGATGATCATTGCTCCGACCAATCCAATAGCATAAAGATGCGATAGTGTTTCAACATCCTGTATGACCATCAGAACGGTGATAGGCAGGACGGTGGTCACCACCAGCGGAATAATGGGAACGCCATGACGGTTGAGCCTGCGCAGCGATAACGGAAGCTCTTTATCGACTGCCATCAGAAATTGAATTGAAATCAGCCCGTTGAGTGCAGTATTCCCGGCGGAAATCAACAGGGTCCCCAGAGAAAATGCAACAAACCATCCAAACCACGCACCCACATAATGTTCGCCGAGAAAGCGCAGCATATCTTCCTTGTGGTCGCCCGGGTTTAGTCCCTGCACCGCATGCATCGCGAGACCCAGCAACAGATTGGCGATAATCACTTTCGAGAGTACTGAGAGAATGGCCCGGCGGGAATCTCTGGCAGGATCCTTCATCAATCCCGTCATATTTGAAATTGCTTCGATACCGGAGAGACTCAGAATGAACCCGATAAAAATGCCCCAGTTGTGGAATAATCCGCCCTCCGGTTTGACAATGACCGCATGCTGTACCGCCGTTCCTGCCGATGAAAAAATGATGGTGGCGAGCGTGGCCAGCGTAAACGCGGAAATCAATAATGCCAGTCCGCCGGAATGCTTCGGTCCGAACCAGTTTATGGCGCCGAGTATACCGATGATAATAATTGCCCATAAGGCGGGATTCTCAAGGCCGAGATAATGACAGGCATCCAGGATGGATAATGACATCGTTACCACATAGTCGGCTGCCAGCAATAAAGCGCCGAACACGGCGAGGAGTTGAGATCGGTGATAGACGGAGCTGTAAACGCCGCCGCCATGAGGATAGAGACGACAGATGGTAATATAATTGACGGCGACGAGAGTCGTTAACGCCATCATAAAACAGAGGTGCCAGAAACTTGAATAGCCCGCAAGGGCAAATCCGAGTCCCATCACGTACGCTACGCTGGTACCCCAATCACCATCGAGAATTGCTGCACTGCGAAGCCAACCAAGGACACGAGGCCGGCTCGTCGCATATTCCTTCACTCCCGAGGCATGGAGTGAAGTACTAGATTTATCAAAATCCAAAATTCAATTTCCGAATTGAACAAAAGGGAAGCCGGGGCCGTTAACAGACCCCGGCTTATCAAAAGACGGGTGTAATAATACTACTTAAAGCGAATGGAAGCAATGACTTTCTCAAAAGCGGGTAAAAAGTCCTTTTTCATGGGGGCGTAATATGTCAACATCACTCTATAAAACTTGTCGTTTTTCACAACAAAGTACGTCCTGCGTTCGATACTTCGTTGAGGAGTTTCGTTAAAATACACCGATTTTTCACCGTTTATTCTTGTTTCACCCTTGGAAGTCGCATTGATTTTCTTGGAATTCTGCTCGACGACCTTTTCCAATGAAAGTTTTTTTGCAGGCCTTACGTCGATATCAATAGTGCAATCATTCCTCGAAACTTTAGTGGTGCCCATAAACCTGACTGCGGACATCACGTCACCCTTTTTGGGCATATCCGACGGTCCAAAATTTGCAGGATATTCCAATTGGAGATAGTTGTCCGAATAACGTTCAATTTGTGCAATAGGAATTGCAGGATCGACCCCTTTTTCAATGACAATTTTTTGGGGCAGCGATAATGACGCCATCACAGAATCAAAGACAAGTTTATACGGCTCAAAAAGGTCATTGAATGCCGAATATTGAATATAGTAAATCGTGGAATCCTTAATCGTCGCGGCGCAGATCGAGTTAATTTTCGTATTCTCATCATACGCACCGGCATAAGCCACCTTCTTTGCGCCCTTTCCTTCTATGGCGGCATCTTCAATATCTTTGACCGTAAATCCTTCGTCGGTTTTCCCTTTTTTGAAATCCTGGATATACTTCGTGTAATCCTGCATGGAATCACTGCGGATTGCCGCTATCACGATCTGAATACCGTCAGCTTTTCTTGAATCATGATCAAAAAATTTCTCGGCGGCTTCTGCCGAAGACGAGATGATCACTCTCTTCGGTTCTGTTACCACCACCCAATCCTTCGGATAGTTAAACGTCACTTTGAAGAATTGATCCTGGAACTGTGCCCATTCTTTTATGTCCGCTGCCGAATTTTTTTTGCAGCCGGGCACCAAGGCAAACACGGTCAATAAGAAGAGGATGATTTTTTTATTCATCGCGGTTCCTTTCATTTAGAGCTGAGTGGATGAACTATTGAGTAATAAGAAATTTGCCAGTCGATTTTCTTCTCTTGTCATTCCGGTTGCAAATCTTTTAAGACCTTCTTTGCCGCCTCATTTTTGGGATCATATTTAAGCGTTATTTTCGCTTCACGAATTGCATCATCCTTTTTATTCACCGTCAGATTGAGGTTCTGATAGCATTGCGCAAGAAGAACGTGCGTTTGAGCGACGTCTTCCTTGTATCTTATCGATTTCTTTAAGTAGACTACCGCATCTTCCCATTTCTTCTGAGAGCCTTCCGCGGTTGTGCGCTTTTCGAGCATGATGGACAGCGCAATCGCACGGTTCGCCTCGGCAAGCTCCGACCTGTACCGTGTTTCCGCGGTATCGATCAC
>RPQN01000143.1 GCA_003819715.1 Ignavibacteriota bacterium
CCGGGCCAGACAGAAATCATGATGTGAAAATTCTGCTTATGAATACGTTCGATCATTTCTTTGGGATTGGGATATTTTTTTTCATCAAAAAATAGCTGTCCCCAGTTTGCACCCCCGTCCCAGTAATCCCAATCCTGAATGATATTGTCGATCGGAATCTGCCGTTGTCGGTACTCATTCACCACCCTCAATAAATCATCCCGGTTTTCGTAATGTTCCTTGCTTTGCCAGTATCCGTACGCCCATTTTCCGTACATCGGGGCTTGCCCGGTAAGATTCCGGTAGCCGGCGATAACGCTATCCATGGACGCACCGGAGATGACGTAATAATCGACCGCTCGGGCAACATCCGACCAGAGCGATGCCCCTGCTGCATTGTCTTCAAAAATTGTTTTGGAATAATTATCCCAGAGGATCCCGTAGTGCATCGTGGAAATGAGGAACGGAGAAACGGCGTCGGTGTTCGTTTGAACAAGTTTGACCGTTCGGCCCCGGTAATTCATGTATCCGTATTGATGCTGTCCCAGTCCGTAAATACCTTCGTCGGGCGTTAGATGAAAGTTCTGCCTGATGGTGTACAATTGTTCATCGTTATTGCCGGCGGGAATGATGCTCACCGGTCCCTGTTCACATAACAAGGATTCCATTCCGCGTGTGATGAATTCGACAGTACCGCTCTTCTTTTGAATCTTGACATGAAGCGATGCAGCGCCGGCAATGATCACCGAATCGTTTTCTTCCACCTGCACCTGAAGTTCCGGAAGTGCCCTGCGAAGGACAACAAGACTGGACGAATCCGGCTGAGTTCCCGGGATCCATTTGAGGATGTGGACAATATCATCGGTGTAAAACTGAATTTTCACATTCATCCCGGCGCACTCGGTTTGAATGCCGTTCTGCATCCGCTGGATCGGTTGCTGTCCTTGTGATGATTGGAAGATACTCAAAAATGCAATGACGATAATGAATCCGTTGAATTTACTTTTCATGGCCTCTGCTCATGTTCTACGAAATGATAAAAAAATGCCTCACTGAAGTACGAAAAAACTTCAGTGAGGCGATCAACGACACCACTCTCTCTGCCGAAGTTTAATGTACTATGCCCAGCGGCGAGAAGTAAATAAAGACACAAACAATAAAGATGACAACGATTACTGATAAGACCACATCCGTCGCATTCCAGCTTGCGCGGGATTTGTCCCTGTCCGCTGCGACCGTTGTTGCATAGGTCAGGCCGTTCAATTGCGCCTCGGAAGGCTTTGCCGTTAAGAGGCTGACAACGATTAAGAGTGCAACTGAAAAGACGAAAAGGAAAATACAGAAATACAGGAAGTTAAGAGTTGCAAATGCGTACAGGAATCCGCTCAAGTGACTCTTGATGAGTTCAAGAAATATTCGAAGAAGACCAATGATGAATCCGACCACCATTGTGGTGAGAGCGCCTGTGCCGTTGATCCGTTTGAAAAACACGCCAAGCAGAAAAACGGATGCGATGGGCGGTGCAAGATAGGATTGAACACTTTGCAGGTATTGATAGAGAATGGGGGAAATCCCGCTCATGACCGGTATCCAAACCATTCCAAGAACGACCACAACGCCTGTTGTAATGCGGCCGACCCTCACCAATTCTTTGTCCGTGGTATTCGGTTTGATCTTTTTATAGATATCGAGAGTAAACAGTGTGGAGCATGCATTGTACACTGCTGCAAGTGAACTCATCAATGCCGCGAGTATACCGCCGGCGAGAATGCCGCGTACTCCGACGGGCAGTAACGTTTTTACCAATGTGGGGAACGCCTGATTGGAATCGGCAAGTTGAAGTTTGCCGCTGTTGACCAATGCATATGCGATCAATCCAGGAATCATAAATATGAAAAAGGGAAGTAATTTTAAGTATGCAGCAAAAATTGTTCCTCTTCGTGCCTGTTGTTCGTCGCGTCCTGCAAGGCACCGCTGCACAATATGCTGGTCGGTACACCAATACCAGACACCAACGATGGGAGAAGCAAAGAGGATTCCCAGCCATGGAAAATCCGGGTCCGAGAGCGGACGAAACATATTGAGATGATCGGATGTGACGGATTGCATAAGGTTGTCCCATCCGCCGACTTGAATAAGGCCGGATATGGTCAGAATGATGGAACCGCCTAAAAGAATAATTGCTTGCAGAGCTTCTGTGTACATCACTGCGTGAAGTCCGCCAAAGATCGTATAAATTCCGGTAATGACGATGAGCACTATGGCACCCGTCCAGAAATCTACTCCTAAAAACGATTCGAATACAACGGCACCTGCAAAGATTGTGACAGAAACCTTTGCGATCACATAACTCAGCATTTGTACAATAGAGAGCAGCCAGCGGGTTTTCTCGTTATATCGTCGTTCCAGGAATTCCGGCATGGTAAATACCTGACTGCGCATATAGAACGGGACAAAAACCCATCCCAGCATGAGAACAATCCAGGAATGGAGTTCATAATGTCCCATCACTAATCCGGATTTCGCACCGGTGCCGGCAAGGCCGACGATATGTTCCGAACCGACGTTGGATGCAAGAATCGAAGCGCCGATCACGAACCAGCCGAGATTGCGATTCGCAAGAAAATAATCAGTCGGAGAATCCTTCTTTCGCCGGATGGACCAGACGGAAATGCCGCCAATGAGGAGAAAATAAATGCCGACGACTATCCAATCGATAAAACCCAATATTTCCATGCTCTATCCTTTCCAGACATTATTTTATTGAGAAATGGTAAATGGTCGTTTGATGATACGTCTCATTTTCCTTTAAAACAACAGAGGGAAATTCCGGCTTGTTGGGGGAGTCGGGCGGACATTGCGCTTCCAGACAAAGACCGCTCCTGTTCTGATATGTAAACCCGTCTTTTCCCCTTACCGTCCCGCCGAGAAAATTTCCGGAATAAAATTGCAGCCCGGGCTGATCGGTCAACACCGCCATATGGCGTCCGCTGCGCGGTTCGTACACCTGGGCGACGTTCCGCACGTGTCCGTCAAAATTTTTTAAAATCCAATTGTGGTCGTATCCTTTTCCCATGAGCATCTGCGGGTCCCGTTCGTTGATCTGACGGCCCACTGCTTTGGGCGTGCGAAAATCCAACGGGGTATGATGAACATGATACGATTCACCGGTGGAGATGAGTTCATGATCCACCATGGTAATGAAATCGGAATCGATGCTCAATTCATGGTCGAGAATCGTATTGGCGCAGGACCCCGACAGGTTAAAATAGGAATGATGCGTCGGATTGAGGATGGTGGTCCGGTCGGTTGTCCCTTTATAATCAATCCGCAGTTCGTTTTTCTCCGTAAGGGTATAGGTCACCGTCAGAGTGACGGTCCCGGGATAGCCTTCTTCCTGATCCGGGCTGATGAGCGTTAATGCAAGGGAGGGCTCGCTGTCCGTGTTCAGGATTTTCCCCTCCCAGAGCTTTTTGCTAAATCCGGTTTTGCCCCCGTGAAGGTGATTCGTGCCGTCGTTGATGCTTAATTGATATTGATTCCCCTCGAGCTGAAACCGACCTTTTGCAATTCGGTTCCCGTACCGGCCGGCGATCGCACCAAAATAACATTGATCGTTTACATACCCGTGGAGGGAATCGTAGTTCAGGACAAGATTTTCAAGTACTCCGTTTCGATCCGGCATCAGAAGAGAAGTCACGATCGCTCCGAAGTTGATGATGGTAACGGTGCATCCAGATTTGTTCGTTAATGTATATTGGTACACTTCACGGTTGTCCGGAAGTGTACCAAATATTTTTTTTTCAATCATAGGAATGGCTCCAGGGATAGCGGTTGAGCATACTACCCTCGTTGACGATCAGTGTGACGGTCTTCTATTAATCACTGAGTCAGATGTAGTCGTTAATAAAGGTCTCAAACAATTCCTGTTTGCCGCTTATCTGTTTTGGTTCGCCATTGGCAATTGCTAACTCGCGAAGGTCTTCGAGAGTAATTTTGCCTTTTTCATAATCGGCACCTTTTCCTGAATCGAACGACGCATACCGTTGAGTACGCATTTTCTTGTATGGCGACTTGGTAAGAACATCGTTGGTAACCAATAAGGCGCGTGCAAAAGCATCCATACCTGCAATGTGCGCAATGAAAATGTCTTCCAAATCGGTAGAGTTGCGACGGGTTTTCGCATCGAAATTGATGCCACCGGTTTTGAATCCGCCCGCTTCAACAATGACAAGCATAGTCTCCACCAATTCGTAAATATTAATAGGGAATTGGTCGGTATCCCAACCATTCTGATAGTCTCCTCGGTTCGCATCAATACTTCCAAGTAAACCGGCATCTGCGCATACCTGTAAGTCATGCTGGAATGTATGTCCCGCTAAGGTTGCATGGTTCACTTCAATATTCAATTTGAAATCTTTCTCCAAACCATATTGTTTTAAGAAAGCAATGACCGTCGCTGCATCAAAGTCATATTGATGTTTGGTTGGTTCCATTGGTTTCGGTTCAATGTAGAAGCAGCCTTTGAAACCATTTTTGCGGCCATAGTCACGGGCAATAGTTAAAAATTTTCCAAGATGTTCAACTTCGCGTTTCATATTCGTATTTAAAAGGCTCATATAACCTTCACGACCACCCCAGAATACGTACCCTTCGCCGCCTAATTTAATGGTAGCATCAATTGCATTTTTAACCTGTGTGCCTGCATAACAAAGTACATTAAAATCAGGATTGGTAGAAGCACCATTCATATAACGCGGATTGGAGAAAACATTTGCTGTTCCCCAAAGAAGTTTCACCCCCGATGCTTTTTGCTTTTCTTTTGCATAATCTGTGATAGCGTTAAGGTTCTTTTCGTATTCAGCAATACTCTTGCCTTCATCAATTAAATCGATATCATGAAAGCAATAGAATGGAATACCGATTTTTGTAAGAAACTCAAAAGCAGCATCCATCTTATTTTTTCCACGGCTTAGAATATCACTGCCTTCAAGCCATGGAAAATTCTTTGTACCGGGACCAAAAGGATCGCCGCCCGTTCCACACAGTGTGTGCCAGTAAGCCATTGCAAAACGAAAATATTCTTTCATCGTTTTGCCGGCGACGATTTTATTCTCGTCGTAGTATTTAAACGCCAGCGGGTTTTTTGAATCGGATCCTTCAAATGGGATCTTCCCGATTTGTGGAAAATATTCTTTGCTGCCGAGTGTGACGTTGGTACTCATCGTGGTTATCCTTTAGATTGGAGTGTTCGTTCGAGGGCGGAAGACCAGCGGTGATAGAATTCCTGGTACTGCGCCGAACGGGATTTGTGTGGTTCAATGGTTTTGAGACGTTTCAATCCTTTAAATGCTTCCTGTCGTGATTTGAAATAATTTATACCCAGGGCTGCGCCCCGCGCAGCACCCTGCGCGCCGTCCGTGCTGTACAATTCAATGCTGACACCGGCTGTTTGCGCTAAGGTATCGGCAAAGATCGGACTCAGGAATAAATTGGCGAATCCGGCACGAATCACTTTTGGCTTAATATTCATACCGTGCATAATGTCGATGCCGTAATTAAACGCGAACGCAATCCCTTCCTGCACTGCACGCGCGAGATGGGCCTGGGTGTGAATATTAAAATGGAGATTTAAAATTTGCGCGCCAATATCCCGGTTCTCCAGCATTCGTTCTGCACCGTTGCCAAATGGCAGTACGACAACGCCGTCCGAACCGACAGGAGCGGCAGAAGCGATTTCATTCAGCCGCGCGTAATCGACGGATTGCTGGCCGGTCATGCGCCGGATCCAGCTGTTTGCGATTCCTGTTCCGTTAATGCACAGGAGTACGCCGATCCGCGGCGAATCGGGAGAGTGGTTGACATGGGCAAATGAATTGACACGGGAAGCGGGATCGTACTTGCGCGTTCCACTGACGCCGTAGACGACACCGGAGGTGCCTGCCGTCGCTGCGATCTCTCCCGGTTCCATAACATTCAGCGAAAGGGCATTATTGGGCTGGTCGCCGGCGCGATAGGTCACAGGAATTCCAGCCGGCAAGCCAAGTTCTTGTGAGGCTGCGCGGTGGAGCCGGCCCTGTTCTCCAAACGTGGGTGTCAGCGGAGGAATGAGATCGGACGGAATTCCATATTCTTTCAGTAAAAAAGAAGCGGGGGCATTCAATTTAAAATCCCAGAGAATTCCTTCCGATAACCCGGAACGGGTCGTTACGACTTCGCCGGTTAATTTCATTGCAATATAATCGCCGGGCAGCATGAATTTATCGATTTTTCGGAAGATCACCGGTTCATGTTCCTTGACCCACCGGAGTTTGGAGGCGGTAAAATTGCCGGGAGAATTCATCAAGGACCCGAGGCATTTTTTGGCACCGATTTTTTTGAATGCCTTGTTTCCGATTTCGACCGCTCTGCTGTCGCACCATATAATAGAGGGGCGCAATACGTTCTGATTCTTATCGATAATGACCAGGCCGTGCATCTGGTATGATATGCCAATGGCTATGATCTGATCTTTCTGGATGCGCGCCTCTGAGAGGACCTGGGCAGTCGCCAGTTTCAAATGGTCCCACCACATCGATGGTTCTTGTTCCGCCCAGCCGATCCGTTTGGCGCTCATCGGCATTTCGTTCTTGGGGGAGTAGGCACTGGCAACCACTTTGCCGGTTTCTCCGTTGAGCAGCACCGCTTTTACGGATGAACTGCCGATATCATATCCGAGTGTATACATTTTTTCCTGAGAATAATTGTGAGTGTTCACTTTGTTCGTTATGACGGTACCATGACCACGCTCTCCGACAGGACTAAGAAAGAGCCAGGTGTTTTTCCATTATTGGTTTTGCATGCTGCGTCAGCACCGCCTTGGTCGATTGCCGCACCATGAATTCCGCCTCCAGGACCACATGCTCTACCGGCAGCGTTCCGGGCGTTTCGATATTCTTTATTAATATTTCCGTCGCTTTCCTGCCGAGCTCTAACATGGGAGCGCGGATCGTCGTCAGCGGAACGGGGGTATATTGGGAGAATGGAATATCGTCGTTCCCGACAATTGAAATTTCATCCGGAATTTTGATTTGCATTTCATTCAACGCGGAAATGACACCGTGAGCGACAAGGTCGTTGTAGCACACAATGGCGGTGGGATAATCCTCCCGGCTTCTTCCCTTAAAATATTCTAGGCATGTATGATACCCGTCGGCAAGATGCGCTCCGGTCGGAACGATCATATCGTTGCTGAATGCAAAATGGCTTTCGCTGTATGCACGGCGAAAGCCGTCAATCCGTTCGTACGTATGCGATGCATGAGAGGGGCCGGCAAAGTGCAGAATTTTTGAATGTCCGATATTCATCAAGTACTTGATCGCGTCTTTCATCGCTTTGATATTGTCTATACTGACAACATTTGCCTGAATGCCCTTGACGTTTTCTAACAACACAAAAGGAAAATTAATCATCTTGAGAGTGAAGAGATGCTCAATTTCCGCAGTCCCTTCGAGAACGGGTGCGATGATCGCGCCCTTAATATCTTTTCCTGAAAATCCTTTTATTATTTTTTCTTCAAATGTATGATCGCCTTCTGAACTTGCGACACTGACCAGGTAGCCTTTGCTTCTTGCGTATTCCGTTACCCCCAGGGCAATCGTGGTATAAAATGGATTGTCCAATTCCCGGATGAGCAGGCCGATGCTGTCCGAATAGGTGTCGATGCCTTTTAAATTCCGTGCACTGCCATGAGGGCGGTAATTCAATTCCTTCATTGCATTCAGTACGAGTTTTCTAGTCTCGGGTTTTACGGTGTTTTTTTCGTTCAGGACTGCGGACACTGTTCCGATGGAGACTTCGGCTCGTTTGGCAACGTCACCGATTGTCACTTTGTGCACTGATAACCTCCGCTCTTGATTGTCAGACTTTATATAAAAAGAACTTGACTTATTTTATGAAATCTTTCTATATTGGATTGAAACATTTCAATCAATTTTCAAACGTTATAATTTATTTCAAAATCATTCTAAAGTCAAGCAGGTATATTGGGCTTTTTTGAATTTTTGTTGCATCAAGAGAAAAAAAATCAGAAGTTAAAACCGTTCCGTACCGTTAGAGAATAACTGAAAGGGAAATTCCATACAGGTTGCGATAATTTGTTGTTCATCTCATAAAAAAGGCTCTTCATGAGTCCCGTGTGATCAACAGTCTGCCTGTTCGTTCATTCATCCCTTCTGTAAAATGATTCAATAAATTCTCATTCGCGATCGGCTGCGGTTGTTTAATTGTTCGTACTTGCAAACGTTTGCGGATACAAGCAACTGATCTCAAGAAACAGCGAAGATCATTGGTGCGCATCTTCGTGTTGAAATAAAAATTAAACTGGCGAGTAATTTCTTAAACTCCTCGATATGCTTTTAACAAAGAGATCTTCCTTGAAGGAAGAGTGAGTGGAGTGCGCCAAATCGATATATTATACATGATTTTGAGGGTCTAGAACAAACCTTTGCCGCCAGGCGGGGGGTATTTATTAAACCGTAAGGAGAACCAGCATATGAAACAACTGAAGAAGGAGATTCCATACATTCTTCTGCTGACAATTGTATTGACATCTCTGCTATGGTCAGGTACGACAGGTAAGATTGCGGGCACCATCACCGATAAAACGAGCGGTGAGGCCCTGATCGGAGCAAATATTGTTGTCGTCGGAACATCTCTGGGCGCAGCGGCGGATATTAATGGCCAGTATTCCATTTTATTTGTTCCGCCCGGTACGTATAAAGTTCAAATTTCGTTCATCGGATACGAAACAACCATCATCAATGATGTTCGCGTCTATATCGATCAGACGGCACGTGTTGACGTTTCGCTCGGTCAGCAGTCTCTGAATACCGATGAGGTCGTTGTGGTTGCTGAACGTGCCACGATCAAGGCCGATGTCGCCACCAGCGTCGCTTCGGTATCCTCTAAAGAGGTCGAAGCATTGCCGGTGAGTAATGTCGTGAGTGCAATCGGTTTACAGGCCGGTGTTCGCGGCGGCTGGGGTTCCAACCCCACCGGATCGACTCAACCGTCCTTCGTCTCGAATTACTCTCGAGGCCGTGTGAGTGTTCAAGGAGGCTTGAGTATCCGCGGCGGTGAAGGGGACAATATTCTTTTTATGGTTGACGGCGTGACCATGCGCGATCCGAGAAACAACGAACCATCGACTCAGGTATCGCTGAGTTCGGTAAAAGAAATTTCGGTGGAACGGGGCGGATTCAGTGCGGAATACGGCCAGGTCCGATCAGGCATTATCAATGTCGTCACCCGGGAAGGGGCGAAACAGGGATACTTTGGAAGTATGCAGACACGGGTCAGTCCGCCCGCGCCAAAGTACTACCGAGGAACTGGAATCCTCGATGTGCTGGACCCGTACTCATTTGCGCTGCGTCCATTCTTTGATCCCGCAGTGTGCTGGACGGGGACCGGGAACGGAGCGTGGGATGAATATACAAAAAATCAGTATCCATCCTTTGACGGATGGAACGCCCTCTCGACCCGGTTAAACTCGGATAATAATCCCAATAACGATTTGACCCCGCTGGGCGCCCAACGGGTGTTTGAATATGAAACCCGCAAGAAGCAGCCGAACAATCAAGCGGATTATGATATCGATGCAGGATTTGGCGGCCCGGTTCCTTTCATTGGTGAAGCACTCGGCAATCTTCGATTTTTTACTTCCTATCGCAGTACTCGTGAAATGCTTCTCTTCCCGTTATCACGACCGGATTACAGTGATTACGATTGGTCGCTGCAAGTCAATTCCGACATCACTCCTACGATGAAACTTCGAGTTTCAGCTCTGACAGGAAAACAGTACACCATCAGACACAATTGGGATGCCACCGGTATTTACTTCTATCCGCGTTATGCGAGCGATGTCGCCGGCGTCGCGAGTGCTTTCGGCAGCCCGGGCGACCTTGGAGCCTTGTTCAGCGATTTTAATTTCAGTTTGTCTGATATTGGCAAACGTTCACTTTCCGCAAAATTAACTCATGCGCTCAATGCCCACACGTATTATGAAATCTCTGTGGAGAACTTCCGGCGGGATTACAATACCCGCCCGACGGCACCGCGAAATCCATCGACGCTGGATCAAGTGATTCCAGGATTTTATGAGAACGGAAATCCGTTCGGGTATTATTCGAAAGAATATACCGATGGGATCATTCTTACAGGTGGACAGCATTTTGCAAAAGCCCGGGATTTTTCTGTGATGAATTCGACGACGTTCAAAGCCGATATCAGCAGTCAGCTCAATTTTCAAAACTTGGTAAAAGCCGGAGTTGAATTTCTTTATAATGACCTCAACTTTGACTATGGAACAATCCAATCGGGCGGACAGGCAACCGAAAAATATACCAGCAGGGTCCA
>RPQN01000144.1 GCA_003819715.1 Ignavibacteriota bacterium
CGGAAGCCGCACTCACTATCCGAGTTTAAAGTGGCGGTGGATGCATTGCGGCATATTGCAACGGCGGGAGAACTGGACAGCATGTCGGCATTCAGTTCCAGCAAATCGATGGCCGCGTTCCGTGAATTCTGGCACAAAAGAAATCCCGATACGACACGCGCGTTTAATCCGGCGATGGCAGAATACTACCGCCGTGTTGACGAAACCATCAAGCGGTTTTCAACTTCCACTGAAAATGACGGCTACAAAACCGACCGGGGAAGAATTTATATATTATTCGGATCTCCCTCCATCGTCAACCGTCTGCTGAAACCCAACACGGCGCCGGCAGAGATATGGACATACGAAAAATTGAACCGGCGTTTTATATTTACCGACCAGCGGAAGATGGGAAATTTTATTCTTACAAAAATGGAGAATTATTGAAACCGATACTCGCTCTTACGATAGGCGATTTTAACGGCGTCGGCCCTGAGCTTGCGTTGAAAGCAGCGGTTCATCCTTCCGTTAAGAAAGTGAGCAGCCCGCTCCTGGTCGGTCCGCTCAGCGTCTTTGAACATTGTGCAAAACAATTTAAAATACCCCTGAACCTTGAACGGGCAACCCTTGCCTCCCTCCAGCGCCCCTCTCCGCGCATCACCCCTGTCGTCGATGTGGGCGACGGTATTGGCGCTGATATCCATTATGGTATTCCGACGAAGGCGTCCGGACGGTCTGCTGGCATCGCGGTCGAACGGGCCGTCGAATTGTGCCTTCAACAAAAGGCCTCGGCGATGGTCACCGCACCGGTGTCCAAAGAAGCGCTCAATTTAGCAGGGTACAATTTTCCCGGCCAGACGGAAATGATCGCTTTGCTTACCCGGTCCCAGCGTGTTGCAATGATGCTGATCTCCGACACGATGCGCGTCGGATTGGTGACCATCCATACCGGGTTGAAGAATGTCGCGGCGCAAATCTCCAAAGAGAAAATTATGGAGAAGATCTCCATCATCGATGAATCATTAAAGAGGGATTTTCGTCTGAAGAGTCCTACACTTGCAGTCCTGGCGCTTAATCCGCATAGCGGAGAGAACGGCCTCATCGGCATGGAAGAAAATGAAATCATCAGTCCCGCGATCGCGGAATCACAGGCGTCCGGAATACTCGCCGAAGGTCCTTTTCCGGCCGATTCCTTTTTTGGCACCCATCGGTATAAGAAATTCGACGCCATTCTTGCCATGTATCACGACCAGGGATTGATACCATTGAAGCTGAATTCCTTTGGCAAGGGTGTGAATTTTTCATCCGGACTGTCTGTCGTTCGAACATCTCCGGATCACGGCACGGCGTATGACATTGCCGGAAGGAATAAAGCCCAGCTTTCAAGCATGCTGGAAGCAATCACCCTCGCGGTCATGATCTCAAAGAACAGGCGGAAGAATGATTGATCTCCAAAACGTCAGTGTTTCATTTGACAATCAGCGTGTACTGGACGGCATCAATTTTTCGATGGAGCAAAGCGAATTTGTGTATCTCGTCGGACAGACCGGTATGGGAAAAAGTACGCTCCTGCGGTTGCTCTATTTTGATCTCCTGCCGACATCGGGCAAAGTCAGGATATCCACCTACGATTCTTCATCGATTAAAAGCCGTCAAATTCCTGCTCTGCGGCGCCGGCTGGGAATAGTTTTTCAGGACTTTAAATTGCTGGAGGACCGCACGGTTTACGATAACGTGGCATTCGCACTGTTTGTCACCAATGCCCGGCGCAGTGAAATCAAGAAGAAGGTACTGCACGTCCTCGCAGACGTCGGTCTGAGTCATAAACGCTACCAGATGCCGCACGAATTGTCAGGCGGTGAACAACAGCGGGTCGTCATTGCGCGGGCTCTGGTGAATGAACCGGTGGTCCTGTTGGCGGATGAACCGACCGGTAATCTTGATCCGACGTCTTCTGCCGAGATCATGGATTTACTGACAAAAATCAACATGCGCGGCACCGCAATTCTTATGGCCACTCATAACTACGATCTTGTGAAAAAATATCCTGCGAGAGTTATTCAGTTGAAGGAGGGAAAACTTTCCGACGTGGATATGAAAAAAGGGAAATAAGGAGAACCGGAGGAACGGCGCAACAAAACTTATTTTACCTGTTCTACTCTTTTGACTTCCGGATGTTCTATCATCAACGCACGCTCAATGCCGGCACGCAGCGTCATCAGCGACATCGGACACCCGATGCAGGATCCCAGCAACCGGACTTCCACGACGCCGTTTTCCTTGATTTGCACTAATTGAACATTTCCACCGTCTATGGCAAGAAATATCCGGAGACGTTCGAGACTTGCTTCAATTGCTTCGCTGGTGACCATGTTCAATTCTTTCGCCGATTGACGTTCCCTACCCCGGAGGTTCTTCTCAAACTAATTTTGATCAGGAACCAATATCTCAATCTTCGGTACCGCGGGCGTTCCAAGATATTGAATACTGATTTGTGCCGCAAGTTTCCGCGCAATTCCCTGAATTATTTTCCCCTGCGGCGAATCCGGTTCCCCGAAGACGATCGGAATCCCCTTATCTCCCCCAATGCGCACTTTGGTATCGATGGGAATTTCGCCGAGGAACGGGACGTTGAGTTCTTCAGAGGTTCGCCTCCCTCCTCCGCTGTCAAAAATATTTTCGCGTTGACCGCAATGGCTGCAGATGAAGTAGCTCATATTTTCCACAATCCCCAGGACCGGCACATGGACTTTATTGAACATCACCAGGCCTTTTTTCGCATCGGCAAGGGCGACATCCTGCGGAGTGGTGACGATGACCGCTCCGGTCAGTGGAATGGTCTGGACCAGTGTGAGCTGGATATCGCCGGTGCCCGGCGGCATATCCAGAATAAGATAATCCAGATCGGCCCATTGAACATCCGACAAAAATTGCTTCATCGCGCCGCTGGCCATCGGCCCGCGCCATATGACCGCTTCCATCGGATCGACAAGAAAACCAATCGACATCACTTTTACCCCGTACCGCTCCAGGGGCTGCAGTTTATTGTCCTTGACTTTGGGCCTCTCGTTGATGCCGAACATGAGCGGTATACTTGGCCCATAAATATCAGCATCGATCAGACCAACCGATGCACCATCCATCGCCAGTGCCACAGCCAGGTTGACCGCGACGGTCGATTTTCCCACTCCGCCTTTTCCGCTGGCCACGGCAATGGTATTCTTCACCCCGGGGAGGATTTGATCTTTCGTCGCATGGGTGTTTCGCTGGACATGCGACGTCATGGTGATATCGATTTTACCGACATCCGCAAGATCTCCGCGGATCGCTTTCTCGCACTCCGCGATAAACTGATCCCGCACAGGACAAGCTGGTGTGGTGAGCTGTAAATCGAATCTGATGTTGTTTCCCGCGATTCCCAGATTCTTGACGAAACCAAGCTCCACGATGTTGCGGTGTAAATCCGGATCCTGGACCTGCTTCAGTGCTTCTAAAATATTTTCTTCAGTGAGCTTCTTCATACCGATAATTTCATTTCTTCCTTGATGTGATTCCCGGTTCATTCAGTTACTCAAACGAACACCGCAGACATTCAGTTCCTTGGACCCTCTTCGTCCGATCGCCCTTTCCCCGGCGTTCATGCCGGCGAGGAGCATTGCAGTTCGCCCTACACCAGTGTTCGTCCGCTTAATTTCTTGAGCGCTTCCAGATACAACGCCGAAGTTTTTAAGACCACATCGATCGGCAACGCGGGGGGAGGCGGTTTTTTATTGAAATCAATGGAAAGAAGATAATCGCGAACGAATTGTTTATCGAAACTTTCCTGAGCACGGCCGGCCTGATATTTATCCTGAGGCCAGAACCGGGATGAGTCCGGCGTGAGCAGTTCGTCTATCAGTATGAGGTCGCCGTTATCATTCAATCCAAACTCCATTTTGGTATCGGCAATGATAATCCCCTTCTTTTCGGCAAGTTCCGCCCCATGATGATACAAGATTAACGAAATATCTCTCACCTTCTCCGCAAGTTCATTGCCGATCAGATCGGCCATTTTTTCAAATGTGATATTCTCGTCGTGCTTTCCCACTTCTTCCTTCGTCGTCGGAGTAAAAATCGGTTCCGGGAGCCTGGAGGACTCCACGAGGCCGTCCGGCAAGCGGACGCCGCACACGCTTTTATTTTTTTGATATTCAATCCATCCGGATCCGGACAGGTACCCCCGCACGATGCATTCCACGGTGAGCGGTTTTGTTTTCTTGACGAACATCGAACGATCACCGAGAGCATCCCAGTATGGTTTACACTCGGAGGGAAAATCATACACGATGGAAGAAATGAGGTGGTTGGGAATGATGTCCCTGGTCTGTTCAAACCAGAAGTCTGAGATTTGGGTCAGCACTTTTCCTTTATATGGAATGCCTTCGTTCATCACGACATCAAATGCAGAAAGACGGTCGGTGGCAACGATCAGCAGCGCTTCGCCGAAATCATAGATATCGCGTACTTTGCCGCGGTTTTTGAGATGTAATCCGGGGAAATTGGTCTGCGTAATAACCGGTTCCACGATATTGCTTATCATAAGTCCTCATCGGTAAATGAACATGTGATCGTGAGCGCATCTGCCAGGTGTTTCATATACTCGCTGCGCGGAATTTCCCGCGCTCCAAATCTTTTCAGGTGCGGTGTGATGTACTGGGTGTCGAGAAGGAGGAATCCCCGTTCTTTCAATCTCCTGACAAGATGGACCAGTGCAATCTTCGAGCCGTCACGCCGGCGGCTGAACATCGATTCGCCAAAAAATGCCCCGTGAATGGCAACGCCGTACAAACCGCCGATAAGACTGCCGCCCTTCCAGGTTTCCACACTGTGCGCGAGTCCAAGATGATGAAGCCGAAGATAGCTCTGAATAATTGTTTCTGAAATCCAGGTTACTTCACGTTCCGCGCACGACCGCATGACTTCTTCAAATCGTTTATTGAGAGATACTTCAAAATCATTCTTCTTCAGCGTCAGGAGAAGGCTGCGGGGGATATGAAATTCATCCAATTCAAATATCGTCCTGGGATCCGGCGAAAACCAGCTTATCTCCCCTGTATTCGAATCCGCCATGGGGAAATACCCGTTAGAGTATGCGGTGCACAGAAATTGCGGATCGATAATTTTTATCGATGACGAATGCGCCAGCATGGTTCGTTCATGTTCCCGGATACATATGCCATGAGAACAAGAGTATTCTCATGCTAATCTCCAAATGACGTCCCGACCATTTTTGCTGTCTGGATATATTGTGAATCCAGTGGAACAGTCCGGAGATGCAAAATTGCATCTTTGACGGGAACCGCACCCACTTCGGTTCCGCGCAGACAGACCATCGTTCCAAAATTTCCTTCCGCTGCGAGTTCGAGCGCTTTGGCGCCGTACCGCGTTGCGAGAATACGATCGTACGCCGTGGGGCTGCCGCCGCGCAGCACATGTCCCAGCACCACCACACGTGTCTCCAGTCCGGTGTTCTCTTCAATTTTCCGTCCGACGAGATCGCCGATGCCGCCTAACCGAATCGGATCGGTACGCTTTTTATCCATTTCTCTCACCACCACGCTGCCTTCTGCAGGTTTTGCGCCTTCTGCAACACAAATAATACTGAACCGGTTCCCGCTTTTGCTGCGGAGCAGAACGTGTTCAAACACCTTTTCCCACTGAAATGGAATTTCCGGAATAAGAATCCCGTCCGCGCCGCCGGCGATTCCCGCCCCGAGTGCAATCCATCCGGCATACCGGCCCATAACTTCCACCACCATGACACGATGATGCGACGACGCAGTCGTATGAAGACGATCGATCGCTTCCGTTGCGACCGAAACGGCAGAATCATATCCGAACGTCACATCCGTTGCCGAGAGATCGTTGTCGATGGTTTTCGGAACTCCGATAAAATTTAATCCGAGTTCGGTGAACCGGTCCACAATATGCATTGTCCCATCCCCGCCGACGGCGATCAGCGCATCGAGATTCCAATCGCGGTAATTTTGAATGGCATGATTCGAATAATCCAGGACATCAATTCCCTGGGGTGTCTCGACGGGAAATTGAAAGGGATTCCCTTTATTGGACGTCCCCAGGATCGTCCCGCCCATATTCACGATACCGCCGACATCTTTCGGAGTAAGCTCTTTCATCCTTCCTTCAACCAGTCCTTCAAAACCATCCAATATTCCAATAACCGTTGATTGATACCGGGTCATTGCCGGTTTGGCAATACTGCGGATAACGGCGTTTAATCCGGGACAATCGCCGCCGCCGGTCAGGATTCCGATCCTCTTTAAATGATGTGCCATGGGTATCGTTTCTTCAACTAATAACGTTATATGTGAAAGATACAAAAAAGAGAACTTTGATTCCACCGGTTCTGCAGGACGAAAAAAAGCCTCTCCCGGTACATCGGAGAGGCTTTTTTTCAATAATGGTGAACTGATTTTTACACTTCAACTTTTTCCCTCTGCCGTGACTGCTGATACAACTCACCCAGCCATGCGCCCAGGAGTGAAACAAAGAAACCCATAATCAATCCTATAACAATATATTTGCCGGGAACACGATAGGTAATAATGAATCTCAAGAATATCCAATCGAGTATCACCGCAAATAAACCGGCGACCGCAGGTTCGCTGAGTGTAATCCCGGGCGATTTATAACCGACAACAAATCCCATAATCACAAAACTGACGATAAAGCCGGTCGTTGATAATTTATAAATATGAGGAGGAAAGAGGGTCGAAAGGATAAAGACAAACAACACGTTCAGTGCAAATCCAATAATGGCACCGACCACCACCCACTTCCAGAGAAATTTCTTCGTGTGTTTTTCCTCTGCAGAAGTTTCATCCCCCTGTATTTTTTCTCCGGCCCATCCGCCGAGCCATGAAAATCCAATTCCCAGTATGAGCAGCAGGATGGTCATGGAGGTCGTGAAATGAATTTCCGCATTGGTCACCGCACGGAGAATAAACATGATGACCATCACCAATGCCCCGCCCAAAGAGGCTTCATTGATGGTGATCCCCGGTGAAAAATATCCAATGACCGCACCGGTCACGATGCATCCGCCAAGCATCATCAATACTTGAACTTCACCGCTATGGAATGTCGGCGCGACAATAAAATAAGATGCCCCGACGATGATCAAACCGGCGACGACCGATAACAAGACCCATTTCCAATGCAGCTTTTTCTCCACGTGTGCATTGTTTGTCATAGAATTCTTCCTTTGTGTGGTGTGTGAAGTGGTGGAATACAACTGCCGAATGTGAATATCTCAAAACAATCGAGGAAATGCAAGAATGAAGTGAATGATTATTTCACTCCGCCGTGGTTCGCCGCTGAAGCGCAACGCGTTTGATGAGTTCACCCATCCATTTAATATGTCAGAACGGAGATAAATATCATACTCAATAACGAAAGGAAAATTGAAATTAATTGCATCACGCCGACCAACAAGGTCTTTCCCCACGTCCTCAACCGTGTTTCTCCATACATGTGCCTTAACGCCAGAAAGAGATACACCGGACAGATGAATAGGGGAACAAGCCATATCAAGGACAAATCTGCAAGCCGGTCCACGATAAGAGAGACACTGAGGAGAAGGAACACAAAACAATGATAATGGATCGAAAAGACCAGCGTGCCGATATAATACACCGCTTTTTTCCTGTAGAGGAGAAAAACAAACAATGCAAAGAGAGGCATCACCGCAAACATCATGTAGGAAATCCCTTTCATGAGACGGTGGTTAAATCCCTCCGTTCCCTCCTTCTCAATACGCGACAGTTGCCGTACGAAGTATCTATTGATGAACGACCGCTTCATGCCGTGGGCTTGCATCACGGAATCAAGCTGCGCCAGCTTCAGTCCCCGCAGTTCCTTGGAATTGATATCATAGAATGTTATTTCGGTGGTGGTCGATGGCGAGTCTGTCGGTGATTCCGCACGATGGCCTGCAGACGACAGGGATAACAGGAGAAAAAAAAGAAAACTGATGAATATATACAGTCTGACCGGGGCGACGTAGGTGGCACGTTTTCCTGCGATAAATTCCGATGTGATCACGCCCGGTTTGAAGGTCAGAGTGCTTATGGTGCGAAGTGATTTTATATCGAAGTGAAAAATTCCTTCTGCCGCTTCTTCAAATAAATGACGAACCGGAATATTGAGGTCATGATTGGCCTGACCGCACTGCGGGCAATAGGAAAATGAATCAGAAAGCCGGGACCCGCAATTTAGACATTCAGCATATTTTCGTTTGACATGCGCCATGGGGAGTAATTCGACAGTATTATTTTTTAGGTGCACGTACCTGGAAACTTGCCGGCGTATATTCCATGAGTTCAATGTCGTTGCCGTCGGGATCCTTGACCCATGCCTGTTTTGAATTATCCATTCCAACAGTGACCGCGGTGATCGGAACATTTCTTCCGGCAAGGACATTCCGGTACGATTCCAGATCCTTTACTTCAAAACAGACATGACGGAACCTGCTTCCGGATTTCAATTGCTCCACCGTCCCGCCCCATTGCTGAACTGCGCCGGCTTGGTCAAATATTTCAATGAACGACATTTTTCCGCATTCGATATACCACCCAAACGGTTCGCCGTTCTCATGATCAAGAGTAAAAGCAATTTTTAATCCGAGTTTTTGAACATAGAAATCAATCATTTCTTTGGGTTGATCAGAAAAGAAATTGATATGCGCAAGCTGTGTAATCATAGGGTTTTCCGTTTCATCAATCTACAATAAAACCAGTTTGTTATTCTGTACTGCAGATTCGTAACATGCATCCACCACCCGCTGTGTCAACAATGCGATCCGGGGCCATTCCTCATTCAACCGGCCTGAATTGATCTGATTGACAAAATTACGAATCATAAGAGTATCCTGACCATAGGTTCTGCTGTCGGTATGGGCGCCTGTGCAGTCGCAGCATTTCACACGTTCCTGGACCTGGTTCACCTCAAACGAAGGTTCATGGATGTTCGCGGGATGGACAAAATCGGTCAGAGACAAACTTCCATCCGACCCGCTGATGATACTCCACTGCTGGGATGCCGTGAGAAACGAGCAGAAGAATCCTGCAGAAACGTCGTTATAGAGTAATTCACCGGAAAAATCTGCCGGTGTCGGCGCAGGGCTCGATTGATTGGCCCGCTGAGAAATTATTCGTCCCGTCACGGCATGGGGCAACTGCCAGTTCATGGTCCATAAAGAAAATCGAATATTATACCATCCTAAATCGCCAAGGCATCCGGCAGGTTCCAGTTCGCTGTGCAGGCGGATATTGGTACGCATGTATTCTTCCGAAGCGCAGAAGCTGAACATCGAAGAGATTCTTTTGATTTGACCGATGTTCCGGCTATCGTTCAACACTTCGCGGATCCGTCGAAGCCGCGGATTGTGCATAAACATGACACCGTCCATAAATTGTACGTTATGGTCCCTGCAGGTTTCGATCATTTCCTGAACATCGTCACCGCATAACCCGCAAGGTTTCTCGCAGAGGATATGCTTCCCCGCTTTTGCCGCGCGAAGGACGTACTCCTTACGCAAGCCGGTGGGCAGCGGAATATAGACCGCGTCGATCTCCGGAGAATCGATGAGCTGATGGTAGTTGTTAAATACCCTGGGCATCCCTTCAAATGCATAGTCCGCCTGACACTGTGTTATGAATTGACTGGTCCGTTCCACGTTCCTGCCGGCCACACCGGCAACGACCGAATTGCCGCTGTCATAGATCGCCCGCCAATTTTGCCTTGCAATATCTGCCGCGCCAATAATACCCCAGCGAAGTTTTTTCATGTGCTCATGCTCGCTTCTGGTTCTCTCTCCATACAAGACATTCCCTGTTCCACCGGTTTAACCTGGGAAAACCGCATCCCACTCTTCTCTGAAACAGAGGTTCAAAGAATGACACAGCCTCCAACCTTCATCAATTTCCAACGCAGATGCGACTCTTTGTGAGCATTGGACGTCCATAACATTCTTTTTTTCGTTTGTGGATGCAACGCTGGGAAATTAAATCAATGGTGAATATCACTAAACAATAAAGGAAAAGCAAGAACCTTGTATGAAGATGGATGGATTTTTATGATAACGTGATATCGCACAGCATTTACTTCAAGATCACATGCTCTCTTCTTGAGACCGTATAGATATTTAAGAGAGAGAATAAAAACAACGGCATGCATAAGCATCGTGCTTTCCGCGATGCTCTTTCTCCAAAGCCTCAAGCTTCGTGATCGCAGTCACGTGACGAGCTTGAAGTGACAAATATATTTGATTGACACTGTATAAGAAGTATGGTACGTTGTATGGGATTTTAATGAGGGAGCGA
>RPQN01000145.1 GCA_003819715.1 Ignavibacteriota bacterium
AAGTGCCCGGCCTTTAGTGATCCGCTGAATCACCGATCCCAGAGGGCTCCTTTCCTCCTGCGCATCCAGCACTTCCGGGTAGAGGACATCCTGAAGAGGCGAAGCGTCCCCGCCGGACAAGGTGTTCCGGATTTCCAGGATCCGATCCAGATCATCCGCATATTCGTTTATGACAGCACCGGAATTGATGTCCAGTTCGTATGCCACATGCTTTTCAAAAAGATACTTGTGCGCGTACAGCTTTTCGCCGTCCATGAACCAGTACGAGAGCTCATCGTTTCTCCAGAGGAGGCCGCCTGAACCGATATCGACGACGCGGATCCCGCGATGCTCGGGGATATCCGGCCTGACAAACCCATGGAGAATCATCCAGCGTTGGTATACCGTTTCAATACCGATCCACCACGGCTCATCAAATCCGACATTGCTCCACAATGGATTTCCTGTCCGGACATCCAGGCAAAAGAAATTCGTTGTCTTCGTTTCCTGGCTGCGTGCTTCACCGATGATGAGGTTATTCGATGTAAAATATATCCGCCAGATCAAGGATCCTGCATCGAAACTCCATGCGGGAGTCAATTGTTTTTCTTTAAAAAATGGGATAACGGAAGCCATATCAAGAATTAACATACCGCTTTTTTAAAGTAGTTTCAACCGCTCGGATCGGGACAAAAAAAAGGCCAATCAGAATTTGATTGACCTTTTCATAAATAGTACAGGGACAGGATATTACTTTTCGCTGAGGAGACTTTCAATTTTATCAGCCACTTCTTTTTCCGTCGGTTCGGTGCCGGGTGCGAATTTCTGCACGACATTCCCATGCCGATCAACGAGATACTTTTGGAAATTCCATTTGACCGCTCCCGGCACTGGAGATTCCACCGTGAGATAATGATAGAGCGGATGCTGATCATCCCCTTTGACGCTAATTTTTGAAAACATATCGAAGGTGACACCATAGTTCAACGTACAGAACTTTTTAATATCCTCGTTTGTCCCCGGCTCCTGGAACAAAAAATTGTTCGCCGGAAATCCGAGGATGACAAACCCCCTGGCCTTATATTTTTCATAGAGGGCTTCCAATCCCTTGTATTGAGGAGTATGGCCGCATTTCGATGCGACGTTGACAATCATGAGAACTTTCCCCTTATATTCGGATAGTGGTTTGTCTTTTCCATCTATCGTTTTCATCGTAAATGAATACAATGGGGGTTCATTCTCTGTAAGCTTTTCCTTGGCTTGTGCCGGAACAAACATTTGTCCAAGAACCAATGCAACCGGAACGATGACTTCTCTATAGTTCATTATTGTACCTTTCTTAATGCCTGTGTATGCGGTTCAGTGGTACAACAACAAATGATGGCAGGAAAGTTTCAGGATCGTGTGTCGTTTTGCCCGCCAACGGGAATAATCCACCAGGCAATAAGATATCCGATAAAAAACGGGAAAAACCCAGTTGCCAGGCCAAGGACAATAACGATCAGCCGAATGATTGTGGGATCGGTATCGGTCATTTCACCGATTCCACCGCAAATACCGGCGATTTTTTTATTCACCGGAGATCGAAAGAGTTTTTTCATAGCGCACCTTTTGATGGTCCTCAAAGGAAGAAACCGTACATAATATTATACGGAAGGTGTTCTACAACAGTTACGGCCGCAGAGATGAATTAATCGTCGAGAGAGGTCTTACGCAGCTGCTTGGTTTTGCTTCGTGCTTTTTTTGATTGGAGCCTCACTTCCCGGGCCGCCCGCGTCGGTTTCGTGGCAACTCTTTTTTTACGTATGACGAGTGCTTTTTTGAGAAGTGTGGTTAATCGTTCCAGAGCGAGCTGTTTGTTTTTCCATTGACTTCTGCTCTCCTGAACGATGACATGGATCGTGCCGGAAGAATCGGCATGAGAAGACAACTGGAGTAACAACCGCTGACGGATATGAGCGGGAATGCTCGGTGAATTCGCCAGATCGAACACGAGTTCTACCCGTGTTTCCAACTTGTTTACATTCTGACCGCCCGGACCCCCGCTCCTGCTCGTCTTAAACTGTAATTCCGCAGCCGGAATCTTTAATGCCGGTGAGATGATGATGCTTGATTCGATCATGGATTGAAGAGGCCCCGTTCATTCATCCTTTCTGCAACCGTTACTGGCCTTTGCCGGCACGAATTGTTTCAAGGCCGTGTGCATGAGCGCCGGTTTCAGATCGTCGCAGCAAGAATGCAAAAAGAAATGCGAAAAAGCCCAATGAAGAAAATATCCACATTCCCAGTGTATACCCACCCGGATTTGTAGCGCTCGCATTTGAATAATCATTCGCCCATCCTATCATAAGATTGAATCCGGCAAGTCCGATATTCTGTATCATCGTCATTAACCCATATGCCGTTCCAAGCTTTCTTTCATCAACAATATACGCAACCGATGGCCACATCACTCCGGGAATCAGCGAGAATGCAATCCCCATCATCGCCATCGGGATGTAAAGCGAGAGAGTGCTGTATGCCATCAATAAATAAACCGGGATGATAAGCAATGAGCCGTACATCATAAACTGAGCCCGTCTTCCCACTTTATCCACCAGAAGGCCAAATAATGGAGTTGCAACCATTGCAAACATCGTGAGCATACTCGAGAGAAAACCACCCATCTCGCGAGTTGTTCCATGCGTTTCCATAAAGAATTTTACAGCAAACGTCTGAAATGGGAAGATTCCCGAATAGAATGTAATACAGAGAAGAACGATGTACCAATAAGACTTTCCGAATCCAAATAAATCTTTAAAGACCACCTTATCCGTTGCTCCCGGTGCACCGATCTGATAGACCTTATCGGCGCGCACTTCGAGAACCCAATAAAACAATGCACCGACCACACAGAGAACACTGAACACCACCGAGATAAGCAGAGGACCTTGCCAGCTCTCGAAATACTTTGATGCCCACGATGGCGAATTTAATGCGGCAAACGAACCCAACCGTGCGATAGTGAGATTAATACCGAATGCAAAGCTGAGTTCCTTTCCTTTAAACCATTTTGCAATAGCAGTAGTCACTGCAACGATGAGTGATTCTGCGCCCAGTCCGAACACCAAACGACCTGCAGCCATAATTTCCAATTTTGAAGTCGCCGCGGTGATAACCGCTCCTCCCATGCAGAGTAGTGCAAATATGAACGTCGATTTCTTCGTTCCAAGTCTGTCGATGATAAATCCGCCGATTAAAACCATAAAAATATTAGGAATACTATAAATCGCCTGCAGCAGTCCGATATTAGAATCTGTAAAACCAAGCTGTTGTACAAGCAAATCTGCCATCGGGCTGATCGCATCGTACACATAATAATTGCCGAACATTGCCAGACTTATGAGCACGAGGACAATCCAGCGATATGCGCGGGGCGGCGCAGGTTTTGTTGATTGCTGATTTAAAGCGGCGGTCATTTCCATTCTAGAATTCCTCGTGATAAAATTTAATAGAAAAGGCGCTGCACAGCGGATGCACAGCGCCCGGTTGAAGCATAGGATCTCCTTCTTCCTCTACTTCACGTTCTTCAAAATCGCGAGGAGGAAATTCCAGAATTTTTCCACGGTGTCGATGTGGATTTTCTCATCCGGAGAATGCACTCCTTCCAGGGTAGGGCCAAACGAAATCATATCCATCCCCTGATATTTTTCGCCGATGATGCCGCATTCCAACCCGGCGTGAATTGCTTTGACTTCCGGTTTCTTGTTGTACAATGATTGATACGTCGTCCTTGCAACTTTTAATATGGCGGAATCCATCTTCGGCTTCCATCCCGGATACCCGTCTGTATTCTCGACATCCGCGCCGCCGAGATTTAAGACGGACGAAACCGTATGGACCATTTCATCGATTTCCGACGCCACGGAACTGCGCTGGCTCGTGGTCAGGGTTATCTGTTTCGCATCGGTACTGATAATGGCGACATTGGTCGAAGTTTCCACCAATCCCGGAATATCCGCGCTCATCTTTATGACGCCATGAGGCAGCGCAGAGACCGTTAACAATATTTTTTTCTGCAATACTTTTTTTAAGACTTTCCCCTTCGACTTCCCCTTGACCTCTTCCAGAATGATTGCCAGGTCCGATTCCACATTCGGCAATTCATCTTTGATGATGGAGTTGTACTGCGAGACGATCGCGCTTGCATCATTTAATTTTTTACTCGGGATATAGACCATGGCTTCTGCTTCGCGCGGAATGGCATTACTTTTATTGCCGCCATTCAACGTGGAAATCCGCACGCCCAGTTTATCAAGAGCGAGCAGCACGCGATTCAATATTTTCAATGAATTGCCCCGCCCCTTGTCGATTTCCAGGCCCGAATGCCCGCCTTTCAATCCTTTTACTTTTACGATCGCAGGAGCATATTTTGGAGGTACCGCTTCATACGCGCCTTTCCATCTTCCGATGGAATTTCTTCCGCCGGAACAGCCGACATAGATAGCGCCTTCTTCTTCCGAATCCAGATTCATGAGCATTTTACTCTTGAGAAAACCAGGCTGCAAATTGTTCGCCCCGGTCAATCCCGTCTCTTCATCAACTGTGAATAAAAATTCCAGCGGCCCATGTTCCAGGGAATTATCTTCCATGAGCGCAAGATTGGTCGCTACCGCTACTCCATTATCCGCACCCAGAGTCGTCCCATTCGCCGTTAAAAAGTTTCCACGGATGACCAGTTCAATCGGATCCTTCTCAAAGTTATGGACCTTGTCCTTGTTTTTCTCACAGACCATATCGAGATGGCCCTGGAGACAAATGGACGGCGTGTTTTCCCGTCCCTTCGATGCCGGTTTCCGGACCACGACATTGAGCACGCTATCCTGTTTGACTTCGAGACCCAGCTTCTTTGCCGTATCGACGACATATGCGGATATTCGCTTTTCGTTTTTTGATCCGCGTGGAATCTTGCTGATTTCAGCAAAGTACTTCCAAACAAGTTCTGGTTTCAACTCTGATATTGAATTCGGCATATGAACCTCTTTTTATATAGTGTGAGACCTTCTGAATTATCCCGGCGACAAATATTTAAGTTTGAAACATTGAACTTGCACAAATAATTCCCCACTGTTTTCCATTAATGCCGTCATTTCTTACATCATCGCTGTCGGCGGCGCCGGTTCATCAGCCCTTCCCGCTTTTGAGAGCGGGACATAAATTAAATAGAGCGCCAGTATGACGAATATCGGGATTGCCAGCCACGACGCTATGGATTGGAACATTTCGAGCGTCCAGAATTCCGCTTTTTGTCCCATTTGATCCTTGATAAATACGACGGTCGCAATAAAGAGACCCATTAACGCTTCGCCGGCGATTAATCCCGAAGCCGATAAGATACCCGCATTTTCAACCCTTGCCTTTTGGGCATCATTATATCCCCGTTTCGATGCGCGTTTATCGACAAATCCGCGGATCAGTCCTCCGATAAATATTGCGAAGGTGGTTTCGAGCGGAAGATACATCCCCACTGAAAACAGCATCGGACTTTTCACTCTGATCAGGATCAGGGAAATGCCCAATGCAATTCCGACGATGACCAGCGGCCAGGCCATTTCACCGCCGACAATCCCCTGCGATAAGGCCGCCATAAGTCCCGCTTGCGGTGCCGGCAGATTTCCAGATCCGAATCCTCCGGTCAACGGATTACTTGCGAGATCCGAATTATGAAGGATATAGAGCGGGAAAAACATCACGAGTCCAGCGAGAATGACCCCGATAATATCCCCTATCTGCATTTTTGAAGGTGTACCTCCGAGGATATGTCCGACTTTGAGGTCCTGGAGCATCTCGCCTGCAACCGCCGAAGAAACACAGACGACGGCTGCAACTCCGAGGACTGCCGCTACTCCCTGTATGCCATTGACGCCGACGATCACCATCGTCAAGGCGGCAACGACCGTCGTGGCAAGCGTTAATCCGGAAATGGGATTATTCGACGAGCCGATCATCCCGACTAAATTTCCGGAGACGGCTGCAAAAAAGAATCCCGTCACCAGCATGACGACCGCCGCAAGAATAGCTCCCAGAATCATATTCGTGAAGTAGAAATACAGTCCGATCATCAATGCAAAGATTACAACAATTCCCAGTATCACCACTTTAAACGACAGATCTTTTTGAGTTCGTTCTGTGGCAGTTGTTGCCGTTGCAGATTTCCTGACATCCGCAACTCCGCGCTTAATACCCAGGAATAAATTTTTCCGCATTTTCCACAGGGTATAACACGCACCGACCAGCATGCCGCCGACGGCAATGGGGCGCACGATGTACCGGTAGAGATGTCCGGTCAATGCCGCCCATGCGGCCATTGAATCGCCATTGCTCGTCACGAGATATTTATCGATCATTTGAGGTCCGAGGAAGAACACGAGAAGCGGAACAAACAATCCCCACGCCAAGACACCGCCGGCGAAGTTTAATGCGCCAAGTTCCGGCCCGATGATATACCCAACACCGATATATGCCGGTGTCGCGGCCGGAGCAGAAATGGTCGTGATGCCGCCGCCCAGGATTTTTTCAGAATCCCCGCTTAACCCCAGTCTCACGAATGATTCTTTCATCCTTCCCACCAGCACTTGAAAATCATTTGATGAATGAAATATTCCCAGACCATCCATCAATTTAATCACCGCACCAACGCCCATTGCTTTAAAGAGTGATATCGCTGCATCTGCACCACGCTGGCCTGCTTTGTGAATTTCCGCGGCAGCGACAGATTCAGGAAACGGCAGGCTTTGGTCTTCCACCATCACCCGGCGAAGAATAGTGACAAACATGATTCCGAGCAGCCCCCCCAGGATCATGAGCGCAGCGGCTGTCAGGTATTCCGTAAACATGGTTTGCGAAGTGAAATTCCAGATTCGTAAAATCACAAATGCCGGGATGGTAAAGATGGCTCCCGCCGCAACGGATTCACCGATGGAACCGACCGTTCGAGCAAAATTTTCTTCCAGAATGGACCCTTTCATAATTTTCAAGAGCGCCATCCCGATCACCGCCGCAGGATACGTCGCCGCAATGGTCATTCCTGCCTTCAATCCGAGGTACGCATTCGCGGCACCCAGCACCACACACATGACCAATCCGATGAGCAGCGCCCGGATCGTAAATTCTTTCATGTTCGTATTCGACGGGACGTATGATAGGAACTGTTTCCCGCCGACTCCACCGCTCACCTCTGCCATACTGTGCTCCTTGTGTTAGAGTTTCTCAAAATCACAGAATTATTGTCGGATAAAAATTGCTTTCGTGATGTACCATGCCATCTGAGGGTTTTCCTGCAACCGCCGGCTGGAATAGGCGTACCATTGTTCGCCGAACGGGACATAGATCCTGATGCGATGACCGTCGTTCACTATTTGATCACGGCGTTTTTCGCGCACTCCCAGGAGCATCTGATATTCATATTGATCCTTGTTCAATCCAAATTTACTGATGATCGCATGCGCGTGGTCAATCAGGAAATCGTCATGAGTTGCAATACCGACATATGATCCGCCTTCGAGTATGATGTTCAGGAGTTTCAGATAATTGTTCCGGATCTCGTGCCGGTCTTTATATGCGATCCCGGGTGATTCGTTGTAAATACCCTTGCAGAGCCGGATATTCGCTTTACTTTTTACCAGCGACCGTACATCTTCTTCGCTCCGATGAAGGTATGCCTGGATGACGACTCCCGTGTTATCCAGTCCGTCCGATTGAAGACGACGATAGATGGCAAGCGTGTCGTCTGTCGTGGCAGCGTCCTCCATATCGATCCGAACGAAATTGCCGTTATTTTTTGCGGTTTCGACGATCTTTTTAATATTTCGATACGCGAGTTCTTTATCAATTTTCAAGCCAAGCTGGGTAGGTTTGAGAGAGACATTTGATGTTAATTTATTTTCTTCAATCGCCTGAAGAATTGAAAGAATTTCGGCTTTCACTTCCTCTATTTCGAAATTATTTTTAACATCTTCTCCCAACAAGTCCATTGTTGCCATGATTGTCTTTTTATTAAGCTCTTTGACTTGTCGGATCCCATCCGATAACGCGACACCGGCGATATAACGTTTTGCGACCTGGCCTACAATTGATTTTGGGATAAACGGAAAAGCAGTAGTGATAATTTTATTCAACAATGGCATAACGTCTTCTATGGTAACCAATTACACGTGATTTCAACAATTAAATGCGAGTCAATATAGCCACAGAGGCTCGGAAAAGCAAGGAGGATTATAGCGGTATGAGATGCAAATTTCCTCATTTTCGAATAAAATTCTAATTTTTATCGAGAACCTGGATTGGAGTCTGGAATACAAATTCAGTGCGAAAAAATAGGCGCCCGCCTGATGACTATGATGCTTTCCCCATCGAAGAAAATTTAAGGAATATTTTGTATGATAATGTAAGGATGAAATTGAGCGTCCAGCAACTATTCGGCCATAATTTTGTTCTGATCAGCTTATTATGATACATATCAAATAAATCAATAGAAATGCAGCCGGTCAGTAAGAGGCAAACAAATACATCGAATTTCTTTGTGAACGGATGAACATGAAAACACAGAAATCATTACGAGTCCTCGTGGTGGACGATCAGGAATCGATCAGAGAGCTTATAGGGCGCCTATTGGAACAGATGGGGCACACCGTCATCGGAAAAGCATCCAATGGAGTACAAGCGATCGAGCTCGCCGAAGCCCTTCTTCCGGATATCGTGCTGATGGATATTGAGATGCCGCAGATGGACGGACTGGAAGCAACAAAAGTAATCATGAAAAAGACCCCGAGGCCGGTGGTCCTGCTCACGGGTCATGAAGAACCCGAGATGGTCATACGAGCCGGACAGGCAGGAGCCGGAGCCTATCTCATGAAACCGCCGAGTGCTTTGGAAATCGAGCGGACGATGATCATTGCAGCGGCCCGCTTTGCAGACCTGATGGAATTGCGCAGGCTCAACCTGGAACTGAAAGACGCACTGGAAAACATCAAGGTACTCAACGGACTGCTTCCGATTTGCGCGAGCTGTAAAAGCATACGCAACGATAAAGGATATTGGAAGGCCGTGGAGGAATACATTACCGAGAATACCGAGGTTCATTTTTCACACAGTCTCTGCCCTGCGTGCATCGATAAACTCTATCCGGATTATAAAAAAAAGAATGTAGATTAACCAGACGATGCATCTCAATCAACCATTCAATGACGCCCACACCTGACGCCGAGTACCGGTGCCTTCAACGGAGCTCCTCCTGTTTATAGATGACCAGATACTCTGCATTCCAATAGTGATATCGTTCCAGGACCTTTACGGTCGTATCGCTCAGTAGTTTTTCTTTTGTTAATTTTGTCTGAAAAAAGATTGAATTCGATGAGAATGGATCCCAGAGAATGATGCAATTCCGGTGTTCCTGAACTGTCTTTGTATTCAGCGGCGAATAATGCAAGCCGCCGATCGGCGGTACGTCCAGCGTGTATACCACATTCGCATTATTGCTCAGGATGGTCAAATCGGGATATTCGGATCTGATCGCTTTCGTCAAGTTGATGACCACGTGATCATAGTTTGGCCAGCGCCGCGGATGATCTATCAATGTGCAATTGAACACGACCAGAGCCAGGATGAAAGCGGAAAACGTAATTTTCCAGGGAGATGATTTTATTTTTTCAAGGAGTTCCGATAAACCGTAGACCGACACCAGTCCAAAGAACGGTCCCACCACCGATACATAGCGCAGCTCTCCGATGCTTCCCGTCCAATGAAATACATCGGCACCGGCAAGCGTATGAATGATCAGAGTCAGAGCAATGGTCCAATACAGTATTCCGTACTCCCTGCTCTTTTTTGCCGCCCCAATAAAGATCATTCCGGCGAGGAAGAGCGCTGCTTGCGCGTATCCGAATGTTGTCTGTAGATTTACAAAATAATGAGAGAGCGAAGCGCCCGGAATAAATTTTCCGATACGAGAAAATCGTTCCCATTCCTCAAAGAAGGTTGCAATGTTTCCCGATATCATTGTCGTCGACGCAATCCAGAGCAGCGGCCCGCCCAGGACCAGCGGCAGGATCTTCCATTCGCGTTTGGATGCATAGACGAGAAACATCACCCCGGCAAACAGGTACATTTCCGTCCGGCAAAGAATCACCAAGGATGCCAGGAACAGACTCCACCCATGCTTCCCTTTCAAATGATAATAGTATGAGAGCGTCATCATCAATGCCGTTGGCATTTCGGTCATGGCCGCATAGGAAAGGTCGAACAGAATCGGCTGCAGTCCGACCAGAATGATGACCCACTCGGCATGCGTTATCCCCTTCAGCACCGCGATCCGATAG